>NZ_JBNPXO010000005.1:0-511308 GCF_050433265.1 Allobosea sp. OAE752 | reverse complement strand
GTCGTCGCCCCCACCGTGCCGCTGCCGGCGAGCGTCGCGCCGGACTGGACCGTCACCGCCGAGCCGGCGAGCGAGCCGTTCACCGAAAGCGTGCCGCCAGCAATGCTGGTTGGGCCGGTGAAGCTGCTGGTGCCCGTCAAGGACCAGGTGCCGGTCCCGACCTTCTCGAAGCTGTCGAAATTCTGATACTGGGAAAGATCAAGACTGTTGCTGGCCGTTCCGCTGAGACGAAGGCTGTCACCGACCGCAGCCGGGTTCGCGATGACGTTGCCGAAGACCTGCGAGCCGTCCTGAAGCTCCAGATGGATGGCACCCGTCGTCACGCCTGGAGCCAGCTGAATCGCGTTGTTCTGGCCGGCGCCGGCCCGGATCGTGCCGCTATTGATGATGTCGAGGTTGACGGCAGGCCCGTTCGCCCTGATCGCGGGGCTTCCAGCTCCTGCTTCGATCGTCCCGGTATTGACAATCTGACTCCCGCCCTGGCGCACGAGGATGGCTGATTGGCCGGTTGGCGTTCCTGCCCCGCCACGAATGACGCCATGGTTCGTCAGCATGGGAGCAGCTCCCGGGCCACCAAGCTCGACACCGTAGCCCCCCACTCCCGCCGAGCCAGAGCCGCCCTGAAGGAGCCCAAAATTCGTGACGGACGTACCCTGCCGGACGCTAATGGCCGATCCGCCAGACGCGCCGCCAGCGCCTTGGTACGTACCCATGAGCGTAAAGTTGCTATTGCCTATCAAAGCAATCGCACCGCTCGACGACTGAGGAGTCAGTACGAAACCTTGAGTGTCGATCGTGATCGGCTTGAGCGTGGTGGGCCAACTGGTTGAGCCGACAGTGAAGCTCTGGGTCACCACGATCGTCGAGCTGGGGTCGCCATCGCCATTCGCCGTGGTGATGGCACTGCGCAATTGGCCATCGTTGCTGGCGAAATATGTCGCTGCGGATACCGCCGAGGGCAGCGAACAGGCGAGCGCGGCGCCGCTGACGCCAGCAAGAAGCCAACCCTTTCTCCGGCCTACCTTGGTGAGTTTCAGATCGTACCGAAAACGCCCGCCCGCGCCCGCATGCATCGTCTGTCTCCGTAGGCCAACCCAAGGCTGCGCTTATATGATTCGCTCCGTCAGGCAATCGTTATGCCAGGATAAGAAGAATGCGGTGTTACAGCATCGGTGGATTGCAAAGCCGTG
The DNA here is from genome assembly GCF_050433265.1 of Allobosea sp. OAE752. NCBI lineage: Bacteria > Pseudomonadati > Pseudomonadota > Alphaproteobacteria > Hyphomicrobiales > Alloboseaceae > Allobosea > Allobosea sp. OAE752. Next base: position 510,118 of record NZ_JBNPXO010000005.1, on the reverse strand, counting down.
CGCGGGCGGCTGCCCATGCGCTGTGAACTGGTCTTCGACTTATCCCCGCGCTTTCCGTCCGGCTTATCCTCGGGCTACCTCATCCCCGAGGGGCAGCCATCCGGAGGTGTGCCGTTGGTGGGGATGAGGTCGGCGCCTGCGGGTGGAGTCACGATCCACTCCCGGGAGGCTTTGGGGCACCGCCCTGGGGACACTACGATCCCTGTGCGAGGAGCTCGCTGGGAACGGCCGATGGCATCACGCCTTCGTCCCATGCCCGAGTAGACGCGACAAGGCGCTGAGCCGAACTGGCGTCGAAAGGGCTCGCGGCGAAAGATGGCCACAGGCCCGATAAGCGCGGCCCAGAGACTGAAGAACGCCGACAAGCGGAGCGCCACGGGGCGTGCGGAGGGTGGCTCAATCCTTCCGCGCCGCATCCTGGCTCAATGGAAGCGGCTTTATATCCAACCGCGCCTCGCGGCGCTCCGCTGCCCCTCACCACCACCGAACGCGGCGACGCGGGCGGGCGAAGACCTTTGCTCCGAGCCTCTGCCTTCTTCCCATCGCGGGCCCGAGGAGGGGAGGCTAGACCTTCACCTTCACATAGGTCCCCGGCGCGTCCGCCAGCGCCTTGAGCTTGCCGCCGCCGGGCTCGCGCGCGGCGACCTTTTTCGGCGCCTGCGCTTCCAGCCAGGCGAACCAATGCGGCCACCAGGAGCCGGGATGCTCCTGCGCCTTGTCCATCCAGCTCTCATAGGAGCCCTTCACCGGGCCGCCGGTCCAGTACTGGTACTTCACCTTGGCGGGTGGGTTGACCACGCCGGCGATATGGCCGGAGCCTGCGACGACGTGCTCCACCGGGCCGCCGAAGCATTGCGAGCCGATGAAGACGGAAGGGGCGGGCGCGATGTGGTCCTCGCGCGTCGCGAGATTGTAGACCGGGATCTTCACGGCCTTCAGGTCGAGCATCTTGCCGCCGATGACCATCTCGCCCCGGGAGAGCTTGTTGTCGAGATAGCAGTTGCGCAGATAGAAGGAGTGGTTCGCCGCCGGCATCCGCGTCGAATCCGCATTCCAGTAGAGCAGGTCGAAGGGGGCGGGCGCCTTGCCCTTCAGGTAGTTGTTGACGGCATAGGACCAGATCAGGTCGTTGGGCCTGAGCATGTTGAACGCGCCCGACATGCGCGAGCCGTCGAGAAAACCGGTCTTCGCCATCTGCTCCTCGATGGCGCGGATCTGCTCCTCGTCGACGAAGACGGAAAGCTCGCCGGCCTTCGAGAAATCGACCTGGGTGGTGAAGAAGGTCGCGCTCTCGATGCGCTTGTCGCCGATCGCGGCCATATAGGCCAGCGTCACGCCCAGCAGCGTGCCGCCGACGCAATAGCCGATCGCCGAAACCTTCTTTTCGCCCGTCGCCTCCTCGACGGCGTCGAGCGCCGCGAAGATGCCCTCGCGCATATAGCTCTCGAAATCCTTGCCGGCATGGCGCGCATCCGGGTTGACCCAGGAGATGCAGAAGACCGTGAGCCCCTGCGCGACGCACCAGCGGATGAAACTCTTCTCGGCATTGAGGTCGAGGATGTAGAACTTGTTGATCCAGGGCGGCACGATCAGCAGCGGCCGCTTCAGCACCTGCGGCGTCGAGGGCGCGTACTGGATCAGCTCTATGATCTCGTTGCGGAAGATCACCTTGCCCGGCGTCGTCGCGATGTTGACGCCGACCGCGAAGGACTGGGCGTCCGACTGGCGGATCTTCAATTCGCCGCCGCCGGCCTCGACATCCTCGGCGAGCATCTTCATGCCGCGCACCAGGTTCTCGCCGTTCTGTTCCAGGGTTTCGCGCAGCAGTTCGGGATTGGTCGCGACGAAATTGGTGGGCGAGAGGGCGCTGGCGATCTGCTTGATGTAGAAGCGGGCCTTGTTGCGCGTATGCGGGTCGAGATCATCAGCCTTGTCGACCATCGTCTCGGCCCAGCGCGAGCCGATGAGATAGGCCTGCTTGATGAAGTCGAAGGTCGGGTGGTTCGACCAGTCCGGGTCCTTGAAGCGGGTGTCGCGCTTGTCCGGCTCGGCGACGGGGGCGACCTCCTCGCCGGCGGCCCGCTTCAGCGCCGCGCTCCACAGGTTGAAGAATTCGCCGGTGAGCGAGGCCTGGGCCTCGATGATCTTCGCCGGGTCGTTCACCCAGCGCTCGGCGACCCGCCCCAGCGTCTTGACCATGTCGCTGGCTTCGTCGGCCTGCCCGGTCTTGGCCTGCCCGCGTTCGAGCGGTTTCAGATAGGCGGCCGTGACCTTGCCGTACTCCTCGAAGAGACGGCCCATATTCTGCGCGAACTGATCGAGATCCGGGGTCGGCGTCCCGGACGCGCCAGCCGCTTCCTTCGATCGGTCGTCGCCCTGCCGGCCCATGAATCGTTTCCCCCTTGTTCTGAGGTTAGCGCATCGCTCCCCATTTTGGTCCTATTAAGGACGCGGCCGGTGTGCTTTACCAAGAAAATTCGTCGAACCGCCGGAAGTCCTCATGCCGATCGAACTCTCCGTGAAAAAGCCGCTCATCCTGTCGGCTGCGCTGCTGGGGCTCTCCCTGGCCGGCTGCGTCGGGGAAGGCCCGGTCAAGAGCTCGGCCGAGGCCATCGGCATGGCGACGACGCCGCAGGAATCGAAAGCCTTCGTCCGCGCGACCCGCCCGGCGGAGATGGAGTATATCCCGGTGGGCTCGTCGATCCCGGTGGCGCAGCTTTGCCCCGGCCCCAATCCTCCGCCGGCCTATGTGCCCTCCGGCCAGGCCGCCCGCTTCAGGACGCCGCCGCCGATCCGCGATCCCAAGGATCCCTGCAAGCCGCGGGCGGGCTTCGAGTCGATCGAGAAGCAGCTCGCGGCAAAGCAGAAGGTCAACGAGGCGGCCGGCAACACGGCGAAATCCCTCGGAGCCGCGACGACGCCGCCGAAGCCGGCCCAGATTCCGCCGCTGAACTGACGCTCTCCGGGCCGTAAGCCCTGCGGGCAGGCGCCCAGGCCTGTTCGCCTATTGGTCGAAGATCGCAATTTCTTGCGTTTTTGGCCCTGTCCTGAACAAAGATGCGGTGCTAAGCAGCCTTGGCGCAAGGAAGTGACCTTGCGCATGAGCGATGCCGCCGGCCGGAGGGTAGATCGTCGCGCGTCCGACGGACGCGGCAGCGGTGGTCTATCCTATTGTTATCGCATCGGATTTTCCGGGAAGTGGACGCCACTTTCCGGATCGGTGCTTCAGGGACCTGTTCGAGATGACCGATTTCCACCGCATCAAGCGCCTGCCGCCTTACGTTTTCGAACAGGTCAACAAGATCAAGGCCGCCGAGCGCGCCAAGGGCGTGGACATCATCGACCTCGGCATGGGCAATCCCGACCTGCCGGCGCCCAAGCACGTCATCGAGAAGCTGGTCGAGACTGCGGGCAAGCCGCGCACCGACCGCTATTCGGCCTCGAAGGGCATCGGCGGCCTGCGCCGGGCCCAGGCGAACTACTATGAGCGTCGCTTCGGCGTGAAACTGAATCCCGAGACGCAGGTCGTCGCGACGCTCGGCTCGAAGGAGGGCTTCGCCAACATGGCGCAGGCCATCACCGGCCCGGGCGATGTCGTGCTGGTGCCGAACCCGAGCTATCCGATCCATGCCTTCGGTTTTCTGATGGCGGGCGGCGTGATTCGCTCCGTCCCGGCCGAGCCGACGCCGGCGATGTTCCCGGCGCTGGAACGGGCGGTGATGCATTCGGTGCCGAAGCCGATCGCGCTCGTCACCTGCTATCCGGCGAACCCGACCGCCTATGTCGCGACGCTCGATTTTTACCGCGACCTCGTCGCCTTCGCGAAGAAGCACGAGCTCATCCTGCTCTCGGACCTCGCCTATGCCGAGGTCTATTTCGACGAGAACAACCCGCCGCCCTCGATGCTGCAGGTGCCGGGCGCGATCGATGTCGCGGTCGAGTTCACCTCGATGTCGAAGACCTTCTCGATGGCCGGCTGGCGCATGGGCTTCGCGGTCGGCAATGAGCGGCTTCTGGCGGCTCTGGCGCGGGTGAAATCCTATCTCGACTACGGCGCCTATACGCCGATCCAGGTCGCCGCCGCCGCCGCGCTCAACGGGCCGGACGACTGCATCCGCGAGATGCGTGACATCTACCGCAAGCGCCGCGACGCGCTGGTCGAGAGCTTCGGCAAGGCCGGCTGGGACTTCCCCGCGCCGGAAGCCTCGATGTTCGCCTGGGTGCCGATCCCGGAGAAATTCCGCCATCTCGGCTCGCTGGAGTTCTCCAAGCTCCTGATCGAGAAGGCCGAGGTCGCGGTGGCGCCGGGCATCGGCTTCGGCGAGCATGGCGACGATTATGTCCGCATCGCCATCGTCGAGAACGAGCAACGCATCCGCCAGGCCGCCCGCAATATCGGCCGCTTCCTGAAGGGCGCCGACGCGACGCTGCACAACGTCATCCAGATGCCGAAGGCGGGGTAGGGCGCGGCGTTTCGACCGTCAGGGCCGTCATGCTCGGGCCTGGCCCGAGCATCTCCTGAAGGAGAGGCGCCTCATCCCGCATGAGATTCTCGGGTCTGCGCTTCGCTTCGCCCGAGAATGACGGTGGCGGCTTTGCGCTGCCTCTGGACCCCGCCGCCAAAACATGGGAACCGGGACGGTGCGGAAGGGAGATTCCGTATCGCGTCCGGGGCTCGCTTCCATGCAACGAAAAGGCCGCCTTATCGGCATCGGCTTCGCCGCTTTCGCGGCGGTCTGCCTGGTGGCGACCTATGATTACTCCAAGGGCCGCATCACCGACACCAGCTCCGATTTGGTCCGGGACGTCCTGGCGTCATCCGGCAATGCCCGCGAATGCGCGCGCGACGTGACCGATGTGGTTTCGCGGCGGATCCCGATCGGCACGGAGAGGGCGGAGGCCGAGCGCATTCTCGCCGATGCGACGATCGATCCGCCGAAGCCGTGGTTCTGGACGCCCGACGTCGAGAACAGCACGGTCTCGGAAGGCCAGACGCTGGAAGCGCTGCGCACGATCAAGGCGACGGCCTTCGTCAGCAATCTGCTGCGGGTCTATCTCTCCTTCGATGACGGCAAGGTGAAGCGCGTCGCCGCCGAGGTGATCTGCCATTTCGGCTGAGAGGCGTTGCGGGGGCCGCTGAAGCGGCTTGTCGGTTGGATCAGCGCTGAGTCCCGCAATTCGCGGCTCCGAACAAGGCGGTTCCGTTACGTCAGTCGCTGGGCTATCCTGCGCGAGGGCTGCTGCGACAGGTGCTGCCATGGAAGAGACGGACAAGGTTTTCACCGGTCCCATTCCGCAGATCTACGACCGGCTGCTCGTACCCCTGATCTTTCAACCCTATGCCGAGGATCTGGCGGCTCGCGTCATGGCCGCTCGGCCCGCTCATGTTCTCGAGCTCGCGGCGGGGACCGGCGCTCTGACGCATGCGATGGCGGCGCGCCTCGATGGGGCGAGCATCGTCGCGACGGATCTCAACCAGGCGATGCTCGACATCGCCGCCGCACGGTTTGCGGGGGACGCCAGGATCGTTTGCCGGCAAGCGGACGCGCTCGATCTGCCCTTCGCGGATGAGAGTTTCGATGTTGTCGCCTGCCAGTTCGGCGCGATGTTTTTCCCCGACAAGCCGAAGGGTTATCGCGAGGCCCGGCGTGTCCTGCGGCCGGGTGGGCGCTATCTCTTCAATGTCTGGGATGCGGTCGCCCGCAACGATTTCACGGCGGTGCTGCTGGACGCGCTGGCCGAGGTTTTTCCGGCCGATCCTCCGCGTTTCATCGAGCGCACGCCGCATGGCTATCATGATCTCGGAATGATCGAGCTCGATGTCATGGCCGGTGGCTTCGGGATGCCGGTGATCGAGCGCGTCGAGAAGCGTTCCCGCGCCAATTCCGCGTTGGATGTCGCGACCGGCTTCTGCCAGGGCACGCCGATCCGCGGCGAGATCGAGGCGCGCGGCGCGCCGGGGCTGGCGGCCGCGACCGAGGCCGTGGCGAAGGCGCTGGAGCTTCGCTTCGGCTCCGGCCCGATCGAAGGAGGCATCTCCGCCTTCGTCGTTTCGGCCGAGCGCTAGTCGTGCCGGAGCGATTTCGCAGGGCTGGGAGTGTCGCTCTCCGTTGACACGCATCGCGCCTCATGCGACCCCGCGCCCATGACCAGCGCTGTCCTCCCGAACGTCTCCCAGCCTCTGCGCATCGGCCTCGCCGGTCTCGGCACGGTCGGCGCCTCGGTGCTGAAGATCCTGCAACGGCAGGAGAACGCGCTTGCCGCGCGCTGCGGCCGGGCGATCCGCGTCGTCGCCGTCTCGGCGCGCGACCGCAAGCGCGATCGTGGGATCGATCTCGGCGGTTTCACCTGGTTCGACGATCCGGTGGCGCTGGCGAAATCGGCCGAGGTCGATTGCGTGGTCGAATTGATGGGCGGTTCGGACGGCCCGGCCAAGGCGGCGGTCGAGGCCGCGCTCTCGGCCGGCAAGCATGTCGTCACCGCCAACAAGGCGCTGCTTGCGGCCCATGGCGTCGCGCTCGCGGAACTCGCCGAGAGCAACGGTGTGGCGCTCGCCTTCGAGGCCTCCTCGGCCGGCGGCATCCCGGTGGTGAAGACGCTGCGCGAGGCGCTGGCCGGTAACAATGTCAGCCGCATCTCCGGCATCCTCAACGGCACCTGCAACTACATCCTCTCGCGGATGGAGCAGGAGGGGCTGACCTTCGAAGCCTGCCTGGCGGACGCCCAGCGCCTCGGCTATGCCGAAGCGGACCCGACCTTCGACGTCGAGGGCTTCGACACCGCCCATAAGCTCGCCATCCTGACCAGCCTCTCCTTCGGCACGAAGATCGACGCCGAAGCGATTCATGTCGAAGGCATTTCCGCGATCACGCCGCTCGATCTGCGCATGGCCGACGAGCTCGGCTACCGCATCAAGCTGCTCGGCGTCGCCGAGCGCACCAAGACCGGCATCGAGCAGCGCGTGCACCCGACCATGGTGCCGAAAGCCTCCGCCATCGCGCAGGTGATGGGCGTGCTCAACGCCGTCAGCATCGATGCCGACGCGGTCCGCGAGATCACGCTGGTCGGCCCCGGCGCCGGCGGCGATCCGACGGCCTCGGCCGTGGTGGCCGACATCGCCGATGTCGCGCGCGGCACGGCGGGACTGCCCTTCGGCCTGCCGGTCGGGCGACTGGAGGAGCCGACGCGCGCGCCGATGCAGCGTCACGAAGGCGGCTACTATGTCCGCCTTGCCGTAGCGGACCGTCCCGGTGCTGCGGCTGCGATCGCAACCCGCATGGCCGAAGCCGACATCTCGCTGGAAAGCATCGTCCAGCGCCGCTCGCCGGAAGCCGTGAACCGCGATCCGGGCGGCCGCTCGGGCGCGCCGGTGCCGGTCGTGCTCATCACCTACGCCACGAGCGAATCCGCCATCCGGGCGGCGCTGGAAAAGGTCACGGCCGACGGCCATGTCGCGGAACCGCCGCAAGTCATCCGCATAGAGCGGGAATAGGCCTTCGGGTCGATTCCGCCCGCCATATTGCAAGGGGAAACCATTTCATGTCCGTCGATCTCCGTATCTCCCCGGATCAGATCATCGAGCGCTATCTCTCGATGGAGCTGGTGCGCGTCACCGAGCGCGCCGCCGTTTCCGCCGCGCGCCTGCGAGGCCATGGCAACGAGAAGGCCGCCGACCAGGCCGCCGTCGACGCCATGCGCCGCGAACTGAACCGCCTGCCCATCGATGGCGAGATCGTCATCGGCGAAGGCGAGCGCGACGAGGCGCCGATGCTCTTCATCGGTGAGAAGGTCGGCAACAAGCAGGGGCCGAAGGTGCACATCGCGGTCGACCCGCTCGAGGGCACGACGCTTTGCGCAAAGGACATGCCGGGCTCGATCGCCGTGATGGCCATGGCCGGCGCCGGCAGCCTGCTCTACGCACCCGACGTCTACATGGACAAGATCGCCTGCGGCCCGGGCTATGCCAAAGGCGTGATCGACCTCGACGCCTCGCCGGCCGACAACATCAACGCGCTGGCCAAGGCCAAGGGCGTGAAGCCGCATGAGATCTCGACGCTGATCATGGACCGCCCGCGCCATGCCAAGCTGATCGAGGAGGTCCGCAAGACCGGCTGCTCGATCCGCCTGATCACCGACGGCGACGTGGCCGGCGTGATCTTCTGCACCCAGCCGGAGAAGACCGGCATCGACCTCTATCTCGGCATCGGCGGCGCGCCCGAGGGCGTGCTGGCGGCGGCTGCGCTGCGTTGCGTCGGCGGCCAGATGCAGGGCCGGCTGATCCTCGACACCGAGGAGAAGCGCGTGCGCGCGGCGGGCATGGGCGTCAAGGACCCGAACAAGAAGTACGACATGTCGGAGATGGCCTCGGGCGACGTCATCGTCTGCGCCACCGGCGTCACCGATGGCGGGCTGCTCTCGGGCGTGAAGTTCGGCAAGGACTTCATCGAGACCGAGACGCTGGTCTATCGCTCGATCACCGGCACGGTCCGCCGCATCTTCGGCGAGCATCGCGAATTCTCGAAGTTCCAGCTCGATTGAGCGGAGCCGTGTTTCCGGCGCCGGCCTTTGGCCTGCGCCGGAAATTGCAATAGGGCGTCATTCTCGGGCTTGACGCGGGAATCTCAGGCCGAGAGAGGCGCTGGAGCCTCCATCGTCATAAGATTCTCGGGTCAAGCCCGAGCATGACGGCGCTACGCCGCCGGTCTTATCCCACTGCCTCCGCGGCCGCTCGCCCGGCCGCCCTCCCCGAGAAGATGCAGCCGCCGAGGAAGGTGCCTTCCAGCGCGCGGTAGCCATGCAGGCCGCCGCCGCCGAAGCCGGCCGCTTCTCCCGCCGCATAGAGCCCTGGCACCGGCTCGCCCACGGCGTCGAGCACGCGCGACGACAGATCCGTCATCAGCCCGCCCAGCGACTTCCGCGTCAGGATGTTGAGCCTGACCGCGATCAGCGGACCATGGGCGGGGTCGAGGATGCGGTGCGGCTTTGCCGTGCGGATCAATCGGTCGCCGAGATAGGCCCGCGCGCCGCGCAGCGCTACGACCTGCATGTCCTTGCCGAAGGGGTTGGCGAGCGCCCGGTCACGCGCTTCGATCTGCCCGCGCAGATGCGCCTCGTCGATCAGCGCCTCGCCGGCGAGCGCATTCATGCGCGCGACGAGGCGCGAGAAGTCGGTTTCGACGATGAAGTCCTCGCCCTTGTCCATGAAGGCCTGCACCGGCCCCGGTACGCCGCCGCCCGCGCGCTTCAGCACCTGCCGCCAGCTCTTGCCGGTGAGGTCCGGGTTCTGCTCCGAGCCGGACAACGCGAATTCCTTGGCGATGATGCTGCGGCTGAGCACGAACCAGGAATGACCATGGCCGGTCTTCATGATGTGCTCGAGCGTGCCCAGCGTGTCGAAGCCGGGAAAGAGCGGCACCGGCAGCCGGTTGCCGCGCGCATCGAACCAGAGCGAGGAGGGACCGGGCAGGATGCGGATCGCGTGCCGCGGCCAGATCGGCGCCCAATTGGCGATGCCCTCGACATAGTGCCACATCCGGTCGCCGTTGATCAGCCGGCCGCCAGCGGCTTCCGCGACCGCAAGAATCGCGCCGTCGACATGATCGGGCACACCGGAGAGCAGCCGGGCAGGGGCCTTGCCCAGGCGTTCCGGCCAATTCGCCCGGACGAGGTCGTGATTGCCGCCGATGCCGCCGGAGGTGACGATCACCGCCTGCGCCTTCAGTGAAAAATGCCCGGCGACGGTGCGGCCGCTCTTCTCGCCACGGCCGACGGCACTCGGCTCGAGGACTTCACCCTCGACGCCATCGACCGCGCCGCCGCTCTGCGTGATGCCGGTGACGCGGTGGCGGAAGCGGAACGAGAGCAGCCCCTTGGCTTCGGCCTCCTTGGCGCGGCGCAGGAAGGGTTCCAGCACGCCGGGTCCGGTGCCCCAGGTGACATGAAAGCGCGGCACCGAATTGCCGTGGCCGGTGGCGAGATAGCCGCCGCGCTCGGCCCAGCCGACGACCGGGAACCAGCGCATGCCCATGCCGTGCAGCCAGGCCCGCTTCTCGCCCGCTGCGAAATCGAGATAGGCCTTTGCCCAGCGCTGCGGCCATTCATCCTCCGGCCGGTCGAAGCCGGCCGAGCCGAACCAGTCATCCGCCGCCAATTCGCGCGAATCGCGGATGCGCAGCCGCCGTTGCTCCGGGCTGTCGATGAAGAACAGTCCGCCGAAGGACCAGAAGGCCTGTCCGCCGAGCGAGGCTTCCGGCTCCTGGTCGAGCAGCACGACCTTCCGGCCCGCATCCACGATCTCGCAGGCGGCGACGAGGCCGGACAGGCCGGCGCCGACGATGACGACGTCGGTTTCTGTTTCCATGCGCGTTTCCTGTCCGATCCTGCGCCTTGGCCGGCTGCTTGTGCACAGTATGGCGCCCGGTTACCGGCCGGCCAAGTTCGACGCTGGTTGACCTTCCGTCCCGCTTGCGCGACGCCGGGAGCACGATGAGTCTGATGCAGCCCCGTGCTTTTCTCGGCGTGACCCGTTCGGCGCTCGGCCGACCCTGGCGCGACCGGCTCGACATGGCCGGCCTCGGCCGCGCCGAGGCGTTGAGCCAGCAGCAGGGCTTGCCCGACATCCTCGCGCGCCTGCTGGCCGCCCGCGATGTCGAGCCGGCCGAGGCGCTGCGCTTCCTCGAGCCGAAGCTGCGCGATCTCCTGCCCGATCCCGCCATCCTCACGGACATGCAAGCCGCCGCCGCGCGGCTGGCGCGGGCCGGTGCCGCCCGCGAGCAGGTCGCGATCTTCGGCGACTACGACGTCGATGGCGCCTGCTCCTCCGCTCTGCTTGCCGGCTTCCTGGAGCAGGCCGGCGCCCGCCCGCGCATCCATATCCCCGACCGGCTGATCGAGGGCTACGGCCCCAACAGCGAGGCCATCCGCATGCTGGCGGCGGAGGGCGCGACGCTGCTCGTGACCGTGGATTGCGGCACCACCAGCGATGAGCCTCTGGCCGAGGCCCGCCGGCTCGGGCTCGATGTCGTCGTGCTCGACCATCACCAGGCGCCGGAGCGGCTGCCGGCCGTCGAGGCGCTGGTCAATCCCAATCGTCAGGACGATCTCTCCGGCCTGGGGCATCTGTGCGCCGCCGGCGTCGTCTTCCTCGCCCTCGTCGCGACCAGCCGGGAACTGCGCCGGCAGGGTATTTGGGCCGAGCGTGGTGGCGAGCCCGACCTGCTCGCGATGCTCGATCTCGTCGCGCTGGCAACGGTCGCGGATGTCGTGCCGCTGCGTGGGCTGAACCGCGCCTTCGTCCGGCAGGGCATCGCCATGATGCGCGCGCGCATCCGGCCGGGCCTGACCGCGCTGATGGATGTCGCCGGCCTCGACGGGCCGGTCCAGCCCTGGCATCTCGGCTTCCTGCTCGGCCCGCGCATCAATGCCGGCGGGCGCATCGGCGATGCCGCTCTCGGCGCCCGCCTCCTGCTCACCGCCGACGAGGTCGAGGCGCGTGCCATCGCCGCCGAGCTCAACCGCCTCAACCAGGAGCGGCAGGAGATCGAGCGCCTCGCCGTGCTGGAGGCCGTCTCGCAGGCGGAGCATGAGCTCGCCGGCGCGAATGAGAGCCTGCCGGTCCTGCTCGCGGGCAGCGCCGACTGGCACCCCGGCATCGTCGGGCTGGTGGCGGCACGATTGAAGGAGCGCTTCCGCCGCCCGGCTTTCGCGCTGGCGCTGAACGGGGAGGGCGGCGCCACCGGCTCGGGCCGCTCGGTCGCGGGCGTCGATCTCGGCCGGGCCGTGTGCGCGGCGGTCGAGGCCGGCATGGCGGTGAAAGGCGGCGGCCACGCCATGGCGGCCGGCGTGACGCTCGGGCGCGGACAGGCGAATGCCTTCCACGCCTTCCTGAACGAGCATCTTGCGCGCGAGGTCGCAGGCGCCAGCGAGGCCGAGGCGCTGCTGGTCGATGCCGCCTTGAGCGCGGGGGGCGCCAGCCCGCGCCTCATCGCCGAGATCGAGAAGGCCGGACCTTTCGGCTCAGGCAGCCCCGAGCCGGTCTTCGTCTTCCCCGCCCATCGCTTGACCGATGCCATCCCGATCGGCAGTGGCGGCCATATCCGTATCAAGCTGCGCAGCGGCGATGGGGCCAGCATCGGCGGCGTCGCCTTCCGCGCGGCACAGGAGCCGCTCGGGCAGGCCCTGATCGCAGCCCGCGGCGAAATGGTCCATCTCGCCGCGACCTTGAGCCTCAATCGCTGGGGCGGCAACGAGACGGCGGAGCTGCGGATCCTCGATCTCGTCAGGGTCGTCTAGGCGCGGCCGCCCGGCTTGCTTTGAAAATGGGAGGTCGGCTCACGATTCTTGTGAACGGGTGCTTGCGAAGCGGCACGCCCGCCACTATACCTCGCCCCGCTTCGCAACGCGGCCCCGGCCGCGAGAGCACGCGACCTTCGTCTATCGGTTAGGACACCAGCCTTTCACGCTGGGGAGACGGGTTCGACTCCCGTAGGTCGCGCCATTTTCTGCGAAGCGATTCAAATCAGCGCCGCCATGTGCAGCAGGACGAAGCAGCCCGCTCCGCCGCCGATCAGCACGAGCGGATTGATCGGCGTCGCCATCAGCAGCGCGGTCGAGGCCAACGCCAGCCCGCGCCCGATCCAGCCGCTGTCGAGCGAATTGATCAGCACGTAGCTCGCCGCCAGGATCATCCCGGCCGCGACGGGCCGCAGGCCTCTTTCCAGCGCCTTGAGCAATCGCGCGCCCTCGAAGCGCGACCAGATATGGGCGACACCGTAGATCAGCAGCGCGGTCGGCCCGAAGATGCCGATGGTCGCCGCCAGCGCGCCCCAGAAGCCGGCGATGCGCCAGCCGATCAGCGTCGCGAGCAGCGAGCCCGGGCCCGGCGCCAGCCGCGAGATCGCGAAGGCGTCGACGAATTGGGAGGCGGTCATCCAGCCATGCACGTCGACGATCTGGCGGTGCATGTCTGCAACGGCGCTTTGCCCGCCGCCGATCGTCACCAGCGATAGCGGCAGGAAGACCAGCAGGATGCTGATGGCGATGGCCGGCATTGTCCGTCAGCCCTGGTGGTAGGTCACGGCGACGCTGAGCGAGCCGGCGACGAGCACCGTCCAGATCAGCGGCAATTGCAGGATGGCGACCGCGGCGAAGGTGGCGGCCATGATCGCGAGCGGGAACACGCGGCGCGGCACGCGCCGCGCGGCGACGAGCCCCATCGAGAGCGACAGCCCGATTGCGGCGCAGGCGGCGCCCGCAAGCGCGACATGGGTCAATTCGAAGCCGGCGAGCGCGGTGAAGACGGTGCTGATCAGCGTGATCACGATGGCGGCCGGCACGATGATGCCGAGCCAGGAGGCGATGGCGCCGTTGCGCCCGCCGAGCTTGTAGCCGATCCAGATCGCCATATTGGTGACGTTGACCCCCGGCAGTGCCTGCGCGATCGAGAGCCCGTTCAGGAAATCCTCCTCGCTCATCAGCTTGCGCCGCTGCACGAACTCCCGCAGCAGCCAGCCGCTCAGGCCGCCGCCGAAGCTGGTCAACCCGATGCGCGTGAAGATCAGGAAGAGCTGCACCGCGCCCGGGTGTTCGGCGGGGGCGTCGTTCCGGTCTTTTGGGAGCGCCGCGTTCCGGCTTTCGGGCTGAGGCGTTGGGGAGGAATCCGGCATCTCAACTCCGGGAGACGAGCGACTCTGGAACGTCCCACATTGCCGGCTTTGTCCCGGCTGGCCAGCACGCCCGCGCATGCTGGTCATGACCGGCGCGACGAGGGGCGGGGTGCGCCTGTTTCATCAGCGCGAAGGAGGCTCGCGCCGCCGCAAGGTGCGGCTGACGGCCCGTTTCAGGCGGACGCCGGCTTTCCGGACGAGTTCGCGGTTGCGCCGCTCGCCGGTGTCGCCCGAGAGCGCCTCCGGCAAGGGCAGGGGGCGTTCAGACAGCATGGTGTGCGTGGCCTCGCTTGCTGTCGCGGCATCGGTTTCCGCGCTCTCGGGAAGGGCGAGGCCCTGCAGGCCGGGATCGACATAGGCCTTGATCGGCAGATGGTCCGAGGCGGCCCTTGCCAGCGGCGTGTCGTGGACTTCGACATCGGACAGGATTTCCGGCCGGTTGGCGATGATGCGGTCGAGCGCCAGGAGCGGCAGGCCGGAGGGAAAGCTTGGCACCGGCACCGGCAGCCTGCCGAAGGCCGGACCCAGCTCCTTGAGCGAGGAGCGCTCGCCGAGGCGCCATTCGTTGAGGTCTCCCAGCAGGAGGGTGGGGCGCTCGTCCCGGCTTTGCATGATCTCGATCAGCCGGCGCGCCTGCTGCGAGCGCGAGCGCCGGAGCAGGCCGAAATGAGCGGCGACGAGCCTGAGCGCCGCGCCGCTTTCGAGGTCGAGATCGACGACGAGTGCGCCGCGTGGCTCGAGCCCCGGCAGGCTCACCTGATGGACGTCCTGTACGATGCCACGCCGGAACAGCACGACATTGCCGCGCCAGCCATGGGCCCGGCTCGCATTGCCGAGCGGGACCGGCACCAGCCCGGTTTCCTGCTCGAGCCAGGTGAGGTCGAGCAGGCCCTCGCGCTCGCCGAAGCGCTTGTCGGCCTCCTGCAGGGCAATGACGTCGGGGCCGATCTCGGCGATGACGCGGGCGATCCGCTCCGGATCGAAGCGGCCGTCGACGCCGACGCATTTATGGACATTGTAGGACGCGACCAGCGTGCCGGAGAGCCGTTCGCCGGCGATGCCGGAAAGGGTTCCCGTCCGGTTCCTGCGCTGGCGGAGCGAGGAGATGATGCTGGCCCGCAGGCTTGGGCTCTTCTTCTGCATCGCTGCGCCAGCCTGTGTCGGCACGGAATCGAATCGGGCGGACCCGCAGTCTATACTGCCGAGGAGGCCGGGCTCGTCACCGTTTCGTCAGAGATAGGGCGAGCCGAGCCAGATCACCCGGTCCATCAGACGTACGAGATAGGGCCGCGCACGCAGGCCGGCAAGCGTGACCTTGCCGGCCTTGGCGATCACGGCGTCGATCCGGGCCTCGATCCCGCGTGCGAAGCCGGGATCGAGAACCTCCACGTCGATCTCGAAATTCAGCCGGAGCGAGCGCGGGTCGAGATTGGAGGAGCCGACATAGGCCCAGCTTCCGTCGATGGCGAAGAGCTTGGAATGGTCGAAGGGGCCGGTTGCGCGCCAGATCCGGCAGTAGTTCTTGAGGATCTGGTCGAACTGCGCCGTCATCGCCCGGTCGACCAGCACGAGGTTGTTGACCGAGGGCACGACGATGTCGATGTCGACGCCGCGCCGCGCCGCCGTCACCAGGGCGCTGATCAGTTCCTGGTCGGGCAGGAAATAGGGCGACATGATCCTGACCGAGCGGCGCGCCACCGAGAGCGCACCGATCAGCAGCTTGTGATTGGTCTCGAGGAACGAGTCGGGGCCGGAGGGCACGGCGCGCATCAGCACCGGCCGCTCGACGGGTGCCGGCGCCTGCATCGCCCAGTCCGCGCCGGTCAGCGCCTCACCGGTGGCGAAGCGCCAATCCTCGGCCGCCACGGCGAAGAGGTCGGCGACGACCGGCCCGGTGATGCGGAAATGCGTGTCATGGGCCGAGGCCTCGCCCGCGAATTCCGTCGTGAAGCCCTGCCGGATGTTCATTCCGCCCATGAAGGCGGTCGCGCCGTCCACGACGATGATCTTCCGATGGGTGCGCAGATTGGCATAGGGCAACCGCAAGCCCATGATGATGTTGCCGTTGAACACGGCGACGGTGACGCCGCCGCTGCGCAGGGGGCCGACGATGCTGGGCACCGAGTAACGGGCGCCGACCGAGTCGATCAGCACGCGGACGGAGACACCGCGTCTCGAGGCCGCGATCAGCGCATCGGCGATCCTCAGGCCCAGCGGGTCGCGGTCGAAGATGTAGGTCTCCAGGATCACGCTGCGCTGCGCCGCTGCGATGGCGGCGAGCATGGCGGCATAGGCCTCGTCCCCGGTGTGCAGCGTCTCGATCTGGTTGCCCTTGGTCAGCGGATGGCGCGCGACGCGGTCGCCCAGCGTCTTCAGCGCCGCGAAGCGCTGGCCGAAGACCTCGCCGACCTCGTCATGGCTGATATGGAAGCGTCGGGTGGAATCCGCGGCGGCGCCGGGCCCGGGGCGTTGCGAGAGGATCGTGGCGCGGCGGATGCGGTTGACGCCGGCGACGGCATAGAGGAGCGGGCCGACGATCGGCGACAGGATGATGACGCCCGCCCAGCCGATGGCGGCGCGCACCTCGTCCTTGGTCATCACCGCATGCGCGGCGGCCACGGCCGCCATCACCACGGAAATGACGGCGAGGATGTGCGGCCAGTAGGTCGAGAGAATCTGCCACATGAGGCGAAGCTAGAGCATGGCGAAGGAAAGTGGCACCGCGCCGTTGGGAAACGGGGTCATCGGAGCATCGGGGCGGACTCCCGGCATCGGTCGCGGGATATCGGGGCTGTTGCCGTGAAGCTGACGCAAAACGGCTCCGATCTGCTATGAGCGCGCCATGCTGAGAGAGTTCTTCGCCTATTATCGCCCGCACCGGACGCTGTTCCTGGTCGATTTCGGCTGCGCCGTGCTGTCCGGCCTGCTCGAGCTCGGCTTCCCGATGGCGATGAAGGCCTTCGTCGATCTCCTGCTGCCGCGCGGCGACTGGCCGCTGATCCTGCTCGCGGGCGTCCTGCTGCTCGCGATCTATGGGCTCAACACCGGGCTGATGGCGATCGTGACCTATTGGGGCCACCGGCTCGGCATCAATATCGAGACGGAGATGCGCCGGCGCGCCTTCGACCATCTGCAGAAGCTCTCCTTCCGTTTCTACGACGACCAGAAGACCGGCCATCTCGTCGCCCGCGTCACCAAGGATCTGGAGGAGATCGGCGAGGTCGCCCATCACGGGCCGGAGGATCTGTTCATCGCGGTGATGACCTTCGTCGGCGCCTTCCTGCTGATGCTCTCGGTCCATGTCCATCTGGCGCTGATCACGGCGCTGATCGTGCCGCTCGCCGGCTTCATCGTCGCCCGCTATGGCGGCCGCATGACCACCAACTGGCAGGCGCAATATGGCCGCGTCGGCGCCTTCAACGCCCGGCTGGAGGAGAATATCGGCGGCATGCGCGTGGTCCAGGCCTTCGCCAACGAGGCCCATGAGCGCGCGCTCTTCGCCGGCGACAACCAGCGCTATCGCTCGACCAAGCTCGAAGCCTATCGCATCATGGCGGCGAGCCAGGCGCTGAACTATCTCGGCATGCGCCTGGTCCAGCTCGCGGTCATGCTGGCCGGCACCTGGTATGTCGTGCAGGGCAGCCTCAGCATCGGCGGCTTCGTCGGCTTCCTCTTGCTGGTCGGCGTCTTCTACCGCCCGCTCGACAAGATCGCGGCGGTGATCGAGACCTATCCGAAGGGCATAGCCGGCTTCCGCCGCTACCAGGAACTGCTCGCGACCGAGCCCGATATCGCCGATGCGCCCGATGCGGTCGAGGCGCCGCCGCTCAAGGGGACCATCCGTTTCGAGGGCGTGCGCTTCGGCTATGCCAAGGACAGGCCGATCCTGTCCCATATCGACCTCGCGATCCGGGCCGGCGAGACGGTTGCCTTCGTCGGCCCTTCGGGAGCGGGCAAGACGACATTGCTCTCGCTGCTGCCGCGCTTCTACGAGGTCGATGCCGGCCGCATCACCGTCGATCGTCTCGACCTCCGCGAGCTGACGCTCGCCTCGCTGCGCCGCCAGATCGGCATCGTCCAGCAGGATGTCTTCCTCTTCGCCGGCACCATCCGCGAGAACATCGCCTATGGCCGGCTCGGCGCCTCGGAAGCGGAGATCGTCGAGGCCGCCCGCCGGGCGCGGCTCGACCGAATGATCGCCGATCTTCCGGCGGGGCTGGACACTGTGATCGGCGAGCGCGGCGTCAAGCTCTCCGGCGGCCAGAAGCAGCGCCTCGCCATCGCCCGCATCTTCCTTAAGAACCCGCCGATCCTGATCCTCGACGAAGCTACCTCCGCTCTCGACACCGAGACCGAGAAGGCGATCCAGCAATCGCTGACCGAGCTGGCGCAGGGGCGCACGACGCTGGTCATCGCCCACCGCCTCGCCACCATCCGTCATGCCGACCGCATCGTGGTGGTGACGCCGGCCGGCATCGCCGAGCAGGGCCGCCACGAGGATCTCATCCGCGCCGGCGGGCCTTACCAGGCGCTGCACGAGGCGCAGACGCTGACCTGGCAGGCGGCGGGTACGGCGGCGGAGTAGCTGGCCAAAGAACCGGATGGTTATCCCGGACAAGCCGCGAAGCGGCGCCGATCCGGGATCCATGCCGGAGCGCTTCCGAGTGAGGTTCTGGCATGGATCCCGGATCTGCGCTTCGCTCGTCCGGGATGACAGCGGATATGGGACGAAGCCGAAAACTTTTCTGTGCCACCCGCTGTCAGCGGTCCACTACCGAAACGGGAGACTCGACTCGCCTTCCACCGCGCGACGTTCTATAAAAGAACAAAGAGTGAACAATTGCTTTGTCGCCCATGCAGAACGCCATCTCGCCAGCCTTGTCCGATCTGCGCCGCAGCCTCGCCGAGGCGGCCTTGCGATCGGGGCCGGCTGCGGCGGGCAAGGTGAGCCTCGGCGCCACGGAGATCGATGCGGCCCTGTCCGGCGGGCTCGAACGGGCAGCGCTGCATGAAGTCTACGCCGCCGGCACCGCCGATCTCGCTGCCGCCACGGGCTTTGCGCTCGGGCTGGCTCTGCGGGCGGCGCAAGGGGAGGCGGGAGACGACGCTGCGCGGCCGATCCTCTGGGTGCGGCAGGATTTCGTTGATGCCGAGACCGGCCGTTTGCATGCGCCGGGGCTGAACGAACTCGGCCTCGATCCCGCCCGGCTTCTGCTGGTGCGGGCACGCGACGCCCTGGGCGTGTTGCGGGCCGGCGCCGAGGGAGCGCGCTGTCCGGCGCTCGGCGCCGTGCTGATCGAGCCCTGGGGCGAGCCGCGCGCCTTCGACCTGACCGCGAGCCGGCGGCTTGCGCTCGCGGCCGAGGGTTCCGGCGTGGCGACCCTGCTCCTGCGCGTCGCGGCGGCGGAAGCGCCGAGCGCGGCGCGGACGCGCTGGCAGGTCGTGCCGCTGGCCTCGCGGGCGCTGGAGGCGAATGCGCCGGGCGCCCCGGCCTTCGCCTTGAGGTTGCTGCGCCATCGCGGCGGCGTGCGCGGCGATGCGGCAGAGCGTGAGTGGCGTGTGGAGTGGAACCGTGACCGATGCGCTTTCGAGAACCGAACCGTCTTTGACCGATCCGACAGGCTCATCCCCCGCAGGAACGATGTCCCGCCGCTATCTCGCCCTCTGGTTTCCCTATCTGGCGACGGACAGGCTGCGGCGGCTGGGCCGGATTCCGGCCTTCGGCGCGCCGGCTGAGAAGCCCCATGTCCTCGTCGAGATGCAGGGCAACGCCTTGCGCCTCGCCGATTGCGACCGGCGCGCCGTCCGCCTCGGCCTGACGCGGGCCATGACGCTGGCCGATGCCCGCGCCCGCATTCCCGATCTCGTCGCGCTGGAAGCCGAACCGCAGGCGGATCGGGCCTTCCTCGATGAGGTCGCCACCTTCTGCGACCGCTTCACCCCGCTGGTTGCGCGCGACGAGCCGCACGGCCTCACGCTCGACGTCACCGGCTGCGCCCATCTCTTCGGCGGCGAGGCGGGGATGCTCGATCTCGTGTGGCAGGTGATGGATCGATCGGGCTTGAGCCTGCAAGCCGCCATCGCCGGCACGCCCGAGGCCGCACGCGCCTGTTCCCGCTTCGGACCGCGCGGCATCATCCCACCGGGACGGGACGAAGCGGTGCTGCGCCTGCTGCCGGTCGCCGCGCTGGAGGCGGAGCCCGAGACCGTGATCGCTCTTTCCCGAGCCGGGCTGAAGACCCTGGCCGATGTCGCCGCGCGCCCCTCGGAAACCCTCTCCGCCCGCTTCGGCGAGGCGCTGGCGGTGAAGCTCCGGCGCATCCTCGGCCATGAGGATCGCCGCATCACCCCCTTGCGTCCACCGCCGGACTGCGTGGTCGAGCGTCATTTCCCCGAACCCTTCGCCGATACGGCGAGCCTCGAGGCAGTGGTCGTCCGGCTGATCGGGGAGGCGGCGCGGGTGCTGGAGGCGCGCGGTGAAGGCGGGCGCGCCTTCGAGCTCGGCTTCTTCCGCAGCGACGGCACGGTTCGCCGCCTCGTCATCGAGACCGGCCGGCCCTCGCGCGACGCCAAGGCTTTGTTGCGGCTCTATCGCGAGCGCATCGAGACCCTGGCCGACCCGCTCGATCCCGGCTTCGGTTTCGATGCCATCAAACTCGCCGTGCCGGTCTGCGAGCCGCTCAACACGCAGCAGCACAGCCTCGACGGCCGCGCGGTGGAGGAGGAGGCGGTGGCCGATCTCGTCGACCGGCTCGTCACCCGCTTCGGTCGCGACCGGGTGCTGCGCTTCGCGGCGCAGGACACCCATCACCCCGTCCGCGCGGCAAAGGCGCTCTCGGCCGCTGCGCCCATGCCGGAAGCGGCCTGGCCCGCACCCGAGCCGCAGGAGCCCCCGGCCCGCCCGCTCCAGCTCTTCGAGCCGCCCCAACCCGTCGAGGCGATCGCGGAAGTGCCGGATGGACCGCCGATCCGTTTCCGCTGGCGGCGCCTCATCCACGACGTCGCTCGCGCCGAAGGCCCGGAGCGGATCGCGCCCGAATGGTGGCGCGACGGTTCGGACGAACCGATGCGCGATTATTACCGCGTCGAGGATGCGCAAGGGCGTCGCTTCTGGCTTTACCGCACCGGATTCTACGAGGCCGAGAGCGCGCCGCCGCGCTGGTTCCTGCACGGGCTCTTCGCATGAATCAGTCTGTCAGCCCTTTCGCCGAACCTGTTGCGGCGACAAATTTTTCCTTCCTGCGCGGTGCCTCGCCGGGGCCGAACATGGTGCTGACGGCGCTGCTGCTCGGATATGCCGGCATCGGCATCGCCGACCGCAACACGGTGGCGGGCGTCGTGCGCGCCTGGGCGGCGTTGAGGCAGTTGCGCGAGGATGGCTTGCCGGCGCCCGAGAAAATCCGCGAAGGCGGCAGCCCCGGCGAATATGTCTGGATCGAGAACCCGGATTTCTCAGACCTGCCCATCAAGCCCGAGGAGATGAAGGCGCTGGCGGAGCGCTTCAAGCTCGCGACCGGCACCCGTCTCGTCTTCGCCGACGGCACGCCCGACATCGTCATCTACCCGGCCAATCGCGAAGGCTGGGGCCGGCTCTGCCGTTTGCTCAGCCACGGCAATCGCAAGGACGGCGTGAAGAAGGGCGAATGCCACCTCGTCCTCGACGATCTCCTGAACGATGCCCGCGACCTGCTGCTGATCCTGATGCCGGGCCGCAGGCTCGATGGGCTCCCTGAAGTGCTCGCCCGGCTCGACGAGGCCGCGCCCGGCGCGGTCTGGCTTGCTGCCAGCATGCACCGGCGCGGCGACGATCGCCGCCGCCTCGCGCGGCTCAAGGCCATCGCTGCCGCGACCCGCACCCCGCTGATCGCGAGCAATGACGCGCTCTACGATTCCATCGCGCAGCGCGATCTGCAGGACGTGCTCACCTGCATCCGCGAGGGCGTCACCATCGAGCGGGCCGGGCGGTTGCTCGAATCCAATGCCGAGCGCCATCTCAAGCTGCCGCAGGAAATGGCCCGTCTTTTCAGGGATGCGCCCGAGGCTATCGCCGAGACGCAAACCCTGTTCTCCCGCATCGAATTCGATCTCGGCCAGCTCAAATACGAATACCCCGACGAGCCGATCCCGCCCGGCTGGAAGGATCAGGACTGGCTGGTGGAACTGGTCCGCCGCTGCTGCCTGATCCGCTATCCCGACGGCGTTTCGGACAAGGTTCAGGGCCTGCTGGCGAAGGAACTCGCCCTCATCGAGAAGCTCGAATATGCCCGCTATTTCCTGACGATTCGCCAGATCGTCGAGTTCGCCGACAGCAAAGGCATTCTCTGCCAAGGTCGCGGCTCGGCCGCCAATTCCGCCGTCTGTTATGTGCTCGGCATCACCGCTGTCGACCCGGACGAGAACGACGTGCTGTTCGAGCGCTTCATCTCCACCGAGCGTCGCGAACCGCCCGACATCGACGTCGATTTCGAGCACGAGCGGCGCGAGGAGGTGATCCAGTGGATTTATGAGAAATACGGCCGCCACCGCGCCGGCATCGCCGCGACCGTGATCCATTACCGGCCGCGCAGCGCCATTCGCGAGGCCGGCAAGGTGCTGGGCCTGACCGAGGACGTCACCGCCCGCATCGCCGATACGAACTGGGGGAGCTGGGGCAGCGAGATCGGCGATGCCCGCGTCCGTCAGGCCGGGCTCGATCCGACCAATCCGACGATCCGCCGAGCCGTAGACTTCGCCACCCGGCTCTTGGGCTATCCGCGCCATCTCTCGCAGCATGTCGGCGGCTTCGTGCTGTCGCGCGGGCGCCTCGACGAGACCGTGCCGATCGGCAATGCCGCGATGGCGGACCGCACCTTCATCGAATGGGACCGCGACGACATCGACGCGTTGCAATTGATGAAGGTCGATGTGCTGGCGCTGGGCATGCTGACCTGCATCCGCAAGACCTTCGATCTGATCGCAGCCAATGGCGGAAAATCCTATCAGCTCGCCGATTTCACCGACGGCGACAAAGCAACCTACGACATGCTCTGCGAGGGCAAGTCGCTGGGCGTCTTCCAGGTCGAAAGCCGCGCGCAGATGAACATGCTGCCGCGGCTCAAGCCGCGGAAATTCTACGATCTCGTCATCCAGGTCGCGATCGTCCGGCCCGGCCCGATCCAGGGCAATATGGTGCATCCCTATCTGAAACGGCGGGCGAAGATCGAGGAGGTGACCTATCCGGCTCCCTCGCCGGAACATGGAGACAAAAATGAACTCTATGAGGTTCTGAAAAAGACCGAAGGCGTTCCGCTCTTTCAGGAACAGGCGATGCGGCTCGCCATGGTTGCCGCGAAATTCTCCGACATCGAAGCCAACGGCCTGCGCAAGGCGATGGCCACCTTCCGCAATGCCGGCACCATCGGCAATTACGAGACGATGATGGTCGAGCGCATGGTCGCGCGTGGTTATGAGCGCGATTTCGCCCAGCGCTGTTTCGAGCAGATCAAGGGCTTCGGCAGCTACGGTTTTCCGGAGAGCCATGCCGCCTCCTTCGCCAAGCTGGTCTACATCTCCTCCTTCCTGAAGAAGCACTACCCGGCGGCTTTCGCTGCCGCGCTGCTGAATTCCCAGCCGATGGGCTTCTATGCGCCGGCCCAGATCGTGCGGGAGGCGGAGGAGAACGGCGGCGTCGAACCACGGCCGGCCGATGTCAATTCCAGCTTTTTGGACAACAGCTTGGAAGCCGTTTCGGAATCGAGCTCTTACCATGGCTGGCTGGGTCAGGAGAGCAAAAGGGACCCCTTCGCCCTGCGTCTGGGCTTCCGTCAGATCGACGGCTTCAAGGATGAATGGGGCAAGGCCATTGCGGAGGCGCGGGAAGCGGGCGGCCCCTACCGCGACGTCGAGGAACTGATGCGCCGGGCCGGCCTTCCCGCCCGCGCCATGCGCCTGCTCGCCGATGCCGATGCCTTTCGCTCGCTCGGCCTCGACCGGCGCGAGGCGCTCTGGGCCGTGCGTCGCCTGCCGGATGATGCGGCGCTGCCGCTCTTCCAGGCCGCGCAAGCCCGCGAACTGGGACAGGAGCGGGCGATGGCGCTGCCGAGCATGCCGCTTGCCGAGCATATCGTCGCCGACTACCAGACCGTCCGGCTCTCGCTGAAGGGCCATCCGATGCAGTTGTTGCGCCCGCGCTTCCAACGCGAGGGCATCCTGAGCTGCGCGCAGACCGAGGGGAAGCCGGACGCCGCCTTCGCCTGCACGGCCGGCATCGTGCTGGTGCGCCAGCGCCCCGGCAACGGCAAGGCCATCTTCGTCACGCTGGAGGACGAGACCGGCATCACCAATGTCGTGATCTGGGCGCGGTTGTTCGAGCGCTTCCGCCGCGAGGTGATGGGCGCGCGATTGATGCTGGTCGAGGGCCGGGTGCAGAAGAGCGTCGAGGGCGTCACCCATCTCATGGCCCAGCGCATCGCCGACCGCTCGGCCGATCTCCTGTCGCTCTCGGACACGCATCGCGCCGAGGTTCCGATGCCGATCGACGAATTGAAGAATCCGCCGCTGCCGCGCCATCGCCACCCGCGCAATGTCCGCATCCTGCCGAAATCGCGGGATTTCCACTGAGAGGCAGGCGGTTCAGCCTCCGCGCCGGTCATCCCGGGCGAGCGCAGCGAGACCCGGGATCCATGCCGGAACCTCTATCGGAACCGCTCCGGCATGGATCCCGGATCGGCGCGACTTCGTCGCTCGTCCGGGATGACGGCGAGGAGGCGGCGGCGGCAGAGCCTCCCTCCGATAATGCCTAGCAACGTCCGCTAAAACAAACTTCTCCAATGGAAGTGAAATAAGAAAAAACACGCTACCTGCCGTAAATTGAACCTTTGGGCTCATGGGTATAAATCCAGCGTTCGATTTACCGAACAGATGGCCAGAACGATGGCGGCAAGCCCCGGCCCGGACGAAACCTCGACAAGCCCGCAGCCAACCGCGGTGCTGGCGGCCCGCGCGGCCGCGCTCGATGCGGCGTTCGGCATGGCGGACGTTCCCGAGCGCCTCTCCGGCATCGTCGCGCAAGCCGCCGGCCCCGTCGTCTTCACCACCTCCTTCGGCCTCGAAGATCAGGTGCTGACCCATTTCATCGCGACCGCGAAGCTCCCCGTCATCTTCGCCACGCTCGATACCGGCCGGCTCTTTCCGGAGGTCTACGCCCTCTGGCAGGAGACGGAGGAGCGCTATGGCATCCTGATCCGCCCCTATTATCCGCGCCATGACGCGGTCGAGCTCTATGTTCGCCAGAATGGCATCAACGGCTTCTACGGCTCGCGCGACGCCCGCAAATCCTGCTGCGACATCCGCAAGGTGGAGCCGCTCGGCCGGGCTCTGGCCGGGGCCGATACCTGGCTGACCGGCCTGCGCGCCGACCAGTCAGCCGCGCGCGGCGGCGTCAAGCTGGCGGAGGCCGATGCGGCGCGCGGCCTCGTCAAGGCGAGCCCGCTGATCGACTGGTCGCGCGAGCGCACGCTCGCCTTCGCCGAGGCGAATGACGTGCCGATCAACCCGCTGCACGCGCAGGGCTTCGTCTCGATCGGCTGCCAGCCCTGCACCCGCGCCATCCGGCCCGGCGAGCCCGAGCGGGCCGGGCGCTGGTGGTGGGAGGACGACGCCGCCAAGGAATGCGGCCTGCATGTCGGATCGGACGGAAAGCTGGCGCGAGCCAAAATCGCGCCGGCGGAGGCTCACGCATGATCCAGCTCAGCCATCTCCAGAAGCTCGAGGCGGAAGCCATCTTCATCATCCGCGAGGTGGTGGCGACATCGGACAAGCCGGTGCTGCTCTATTCGATCGGCAAGGATTCCGCCGTCCTGCTGCATCTGGCGATGAAGGCGTTCTACCCGGCCAAGCCGCCGTTCCCGCTGCTCCATGTCGATACGACCTGGAAGTTCCGCGACATGATCGCCTTCCGCGACGAGACGGCGGCGCGGCTGGGGCTCGATCTCATCGTCCACATCAACCAGGAGGGCGTGAGAGCCGGAATCAGCCCCTTCGCCTCGGGCTCGCGCGTCCATACCGACGTGATGAAGACGCAAGGACTGAAGCAGGCGCTCGACCTCCACAAGTTCGATGCGGCCTTCGGCGGCGCGCGCCGCGACGAGGAGAAGAGCCGGGCCAAGGAACGCGTCTTCTCACTGCGCAGCCCGGAGCATCGCTGGGACCCGAAGAACCAGCGCCCCGAGCCCTGGCAGCTCTTCAATACCCGCAAGCATCGCGGCGAGAGCTTTCGCGTGTTTCCGCTCTCGAACTGGACCGAGCGCGATGTCTGGGACTACATCGCGCTCGAGAACATCCCGGTCGTGCCGCTCTATTTTGCCGCGCCGCGCCCGGTCGTCCGGCGCGACGGCGCCTGGATCATGCGCGACGACGAGCGCATGGAGCTTCTCCCCGGCGAGGTCGTCGAGACCCGCATGGTCCGCTTCCGCACGCTCGGTTGCTACCCGCTGACCGGCGCTGTCGAGAGCGAGGCGGCCAGCCTCACCGACATCATCGCCGAGATGCGCTCGTCGCGATCCTCCGAGCGGCAGGGCCGCGTCATCGACCATGACGGCTCGGGCTCGATGGAGCAGAAGAAGCAGGAAGGCTATTTCTGATGAGCTTCGCCATCGCCAGGAATCTGGCCAAGAAGAACAAGGCACTGAGGCCGGCTCAGAACCTTCTCCCCGCCAATGATACGCCCAGCGCCTCCGAAACCGGCCAGCATTCGCTGCTGCGCTTCATCACCTGCGGCTCGGTCGATGACGGCAAGTCGACGCTGATCGGCCGTGTGCTCTACGAGGCCGGCGCGGTCTTCGACGACCAGCTCAGCGCGCTCGACAGCGATTCCCGCAAATTCGGCACGCAAGGCGCGGCGCCCGATTTCGCGCTTCTCGTCGATGGGCTTTCGGCCGAGCGCGAGCAGGGCATCACCATCGATGTCGCCTATCGCTATTTCGCGACCGACAGGCGCAGCTTCATCGTCGCCGACACGCCCGGCCACGAGCAATACACCCGCAACATGGCGACCGGCGCCTCGACAGCCGACCTCGCCATCATCCTGATCGATGCACGCAAGGGCCTGCTGCCGCAGACCCGCCGCCATTCCTTCATCGTCTCATTGGTCGGCGTGCGCCATGTCGTGGTCGCGATCAACAAGATGGACCTCGTCGGCTATGACGAGGCGGTCTTCGAGCAGATCGCCGCCGATTACCGCGCGGCGGTGCAAAACCTCGGCTTCGCCTCGATCCGCTTCATTCCGGTCTCGGCGCGTGACGGCGAGAACGTCATGCGGCCCTCCACCCTGATGCCCTGGTATGACGGCCCGGCGCTGCTGCCCTATCTCGAAAGCGTCGCGATCGCGCCCTCCGCACCGCGCGACGAGGGCTTCGTGCTGCCGGTGCAATGGGTCAACCGCCCGGATCTCGACTTCCGCGGCTATGCCGGCACGCCCGTCACCGGCCGAGCCCGCGTCGGCGATCCGGTCGTGGCGCTGCCGTCCGGCCGCACGAGCCGCATCGCGCGATTGATCGGCGCGGCCGGCGAGGCCAGCCAGATCGCCGCCGGCCAGGCCGCGACGGTGACACTGGAAGACGACATCGACATTTCGCGCGGCGACGTGATCGCTGCCGCGGGTTCGACGCTGCCGGTGAGCCGCGGGCTGAAGGCGCGTCTGCTCTGGACCGGCGAGCGCGCCATGCTCGAAGGCGGGCAGTTCCTCGTGAAGCTCGCGACGCAGAGCGCCAACGCCACGGTCGAGGCGCTGCATCACAGCATCGACATCGAGGGCTTCCAGCCCCTGCCGGCGCAGAGCCTGCGCATGAACGGCATCGGCCTCGTCACGCTCCGGCTCGACCGGCCGCTGGTCTCGCTGCCCTATGCGCGCAGCCATGAGCTCGGCGGCTTCATCCTGATCGACCGCATCAGCAACGAGACGGTCGCCTTCGGCTTCGTCGAGCCGGGCGAGGGCGAGGCCCGGCAGGCGGTGGGCGAGGGCGGGGCGCTGGCACGGGCGCAGCGCGGCGTCCTTCGCATCGTCGGCCGGAAGGGCACGCCCGACCGCAGGGCCTGGCTCGCGGCGGTGAGCTGGCGCGTTCTCAGTACGGCGGGGTTGTTCGTCGCGGCCTTTGCGCTGACGGCGAATGTGCCTGTCTCTCTGGCGCTCGCCTTCGGCGACATCCTGCTGCGACCGGGCCTGCGGGCGCTGCATATGCGGCTCTGGCGGAAGGTGCCGACCGGGACCTTGCAGGACGGGGCAGGGATCTGAGGAGCGGCGCCAGCGGCTTCTGCCGTCGGCGTCGAGAGTGTTGCGGTTGCCACGGTGCGAGGCGGCATCCGGTTGGCGGAAGTCAGGCCGCCTTGGCGTAGGTCGTTTCGGTGGTGCCCTGCGCCGAAAGTTGCGACGCGCTGCCATAGGCTTGTGAGGCGTTCTGGAAGGCTTCCGGCGGCCGCCGGTGATGATGCCTCTCGCCGGATTGTTGCAGCGAGGACTGGAAGGCCTTCACCTCGTCCTGCGAGACCGAGCCGTCGCCATTCTTGTCCAGCGAGCCGAAGAGCTGGTTCAACTGGTCGCTGTTCAGCCGGCTGTCCTTGAAGGCCGCGCTGAACTCGTCCTTGCTGATCCCGCCATTGGCGTCGCTGTCGATCGCGTCGAAAGCCGACTTGCTGTCTTTATCGCTGTCGCTGTCGGAGGCAGTCTGGGCGTTCTGCGTTCCGCCCGCCTGGAGTGAGAACAGGAAGGACTGCAGCAGGCTGTCGGCCTTCTTGGCCTTGTCCTTGAACGCATCCGACTCGGCCTTGGTGATCGAGCCGTCGCCGTCCGTGTCGATCTTCTTGAAGAGCTCTTCGCTCTTGGCGCTGTCGGCACCCTTGGGGGCGGCGCTCTCGAACTCGTCGAGGCTGATGCCGCCGTCGCTGTTACTGTCGATCTGGTCGAAGCTGGGAGGTTTGTGGTGGGGGCGGAAGCCGCCGCCCACCCCGCTGATACTGGACATGGAGATACTCCGGGACGCGTCGCGATCTTGCGACGCGTCCCGGATTCTGCGCTCGGAATCTTGGTGAATGCCTAATGAATGACGTTGCGTGAGCTGTCTTCTCGGCCGTGGAATCGCGGCGGTTTGACGCAGGTTGTCCTCAGCCGTCCACCACCGCCGTTGCCTCGATCTCCAGCAACGCCTCCGGCTCGACCAGCGCGGTGACCGCGACCACGGCCATCGCCGGGAAATGCCGGCCGAAGACTTCACGATAGAGCGGCCCCATTTCCTTCAGGCTGGCGCGATAGGTCGCAATGTCCGTGACGTACCAGGTCAGCCGCACGATATCCTCGACGCGCCCGCCGCCGGCTTCGACCACCGCCCTGATGTTGAGGAAGGTCTGGCGGAGCTGGCCGAGGAAGCCCTTGGCGAAGACACCCTGCGCGTCCCAGCCGACAAGGCCGCCGGTGACCAGCACGCGGCCTTCCGCCACCATGCCGTTGGCATAGCCGCGCGGCTGCGGCCAGCCCTCGGGCAGGATGGCGCGGGATTGCGAATGGTCGGACATGGCGTATCGCCTCGATTTCGGCCGTTCAGGCTCTGTTGGAAGAAAGGTCAGCTCTCGCCTTGCGCGATCTGGCGGAGCGCGAAGCGTTGCAGCTTGCCGGTCGCCGTCTTCGGCAGGGCTTCGACGAAGGCGATGGCGCGCGGATATTTATAGGGCGCGATACCGGCCTTCACATGCTCCTGCAAGGCCTTGACCAGGGCGGCATCGCCGATGACGCCCTCGCGCAGCACGATATAGGCCTTCACGATCTGCCCGCGCTCGGGGCAGGGCGCGCCGACGACGCCGCATTCGGCCACGGCCTCGTGCGTCAGCAGGGCGGCTTCCACCTCTGGCCCGGCGATGTTGTAGCCGGCCGAGATGATCATGTCGTCGGAGCGCGCCTGATACCAGAAATAGCCGTCCGCATCGCGCAGATAGGTGTCGCCGGTGATGTTCCAGCCGTTCAGCACATATTTCGCCTGCCGCGGGTCGGCGAGATAGCGGCAGCCGGTCGGGCCGCGCACGGCGAGCCGCCCCGGCGTGCCGTCCGGCACGTCGCGCCCTTCCTCGTCGACGATCTTGGCCTCGTAGCCCGGCACCGGAATTCCGGTCGAGCCCGGCCTGATCCTGTCGCGTGGCGCGCCGATGAAGATGTGCAGCATCTCGGTCGCGCCGATGCCGTCCATCAGCGGGATGCCGGTGCGCGCCTGCCAGGCATCGAAGGTCGCCTTGGGCAGGGCCTCACCGGCCGAGACGCAAACCCTGAGCGAGGCGATGTCGCGCCCGTCGAGCTTGTCGAGAATGGCGCGGTAGGCGGTCGGCGCGGTGAAGACGACGCTGACCTTGTAGCGCTCGATCGCGTCGATCAGATCGGCGGGGCCCGCCTTCTCGGGCAGCACCATCGCCGCGCCGATCCGCATCGGGAACAGCACGAGCCCGCCGAGCCCGAAGGTGAAGGCCAGCGGCGGCGAGCCGGTGAAGCGGTCATCGGCCGAGGCCTTCAGCACGCAGGCGCCGTAGCAGTCGCAGATCGCCAGCATGTCCTGATGAAAATGCATCGTGCCTTTCGGCTCGCCGGTCGTGCCGGAGGTGAAGGCGATCAGGCAGACATCGTCGCGCGCGGTGTCTACGGCCTCGAAACGCTCATAGCCCGGCTGCGCCATCAAGGCTTCCAGCTCGCTCTCCGCGCCGCCGAAGGCGACGATGCGGGCAAGCTCCGGTACTTGCGCTCCGGCGGCTTCGAGATCGGCGGTGAGCCGATGGTCGCAGAGCGCCAGAGCGATCTTCGCCTTGCGCAGGGGATAGACGAGCTCGCCCACCCGCAGCATCGGCATGGTCGCGACCGCGACGCCGCCGGCCTTGATGACGGCGAGATAGGCGGCGACCATCATCGGCGTGTTGCCGGCGCGCAGCAGCACGCGGTTGCCGCTGATCATTCCGAGATCACGGCTCAGCACATTGGCGATGCGGTTCACTTTCTCGGCGAGATCGGCATAGCTCCACTCGAGACCGGCGGCGACAACGGCGGTGCGTCCGCCGCGTCCCTCGGTGATGTGCCGGTCGAGCAGTTCGGCGACGCAGTTCAGCCTTTCGGGATAGGCCAACCCTGCCTCTGCAAGTGTGAGATCGGGCCAGCTTTCGCGCGGCGGCAGGTTGTCCCGCGCAAAGCTGTCCTTATGTCCTGATCTCGCGAATCCGGTTGCTGTCATTGCGTTCCCCTGCCTTTTCGGCATGTAATTTCAGCAGGTCGCGCGCGATCACGACCTTCTGGACCTCGCTGGCGCCCTCGTAGATGCGCAGCGCTCTGATCTCCCGGTACAATTCCTCCACCTTGACGCCCTTGGTGACGCCGAGGCCGCCATGGATCTGGACAGCTCGGTCGATCACGCTCTGGGCGTTCTCCGTCGCGACGAGTTTGGCCAGCGCCGCCTCCCGGGTGACGCGGGGCGCGCCGCGATCCTTGGTCCAGGCGGCGCGGTAGACGAGCAGGGCGGCGGCATCGACCTCAGCCGCGCTGTCGGCGATGGCCGCCTGCGAGAGCTGGAGGTCGCCGAGCGTGCCACCGAAGAGCTTGCGACCATTGGCGTGCGAAATCGTCTCGTGCAGCGCCCGTCGGGCGAAGCCGAGCGCGGCGGCGCCGACCGTCGAGCGGAAGATGTCGAGCGTCGCCATCGCGACCTTGAAGCCCTCGCCCGGCCCGCCGATGCGGTTTTCGAGCGGCACGCGGCAACCCTCGAAGCGCAAGGTCGCCAGCGGATGCGGCGCGATCACCTCGATGCGCTCCGCAATGGTGAGGCCAGGCGTATCGGCTTCGACCAGGAAGGCGGAGAGCCCGCGCGCGCCGGGCGCCTCGCCGGTGCGGGCGAAGACGATGTAATGGTCGGCGATGCCGCCATTGGAGATCCAGCTCTTCTCGCCATCGATACGGACATGGCTGTTGCCGTCCGGCGTCGCGGTCGTCGCCATGGCGGCGACGTCCGAGCCCGCTTCCTTCTCTGAAAGCGCAAAGGCGGCGATGCGCTTGCCGGCCGCGACATCCGGCAGGATGCGCTGCTTCATCGCCTCCGAGCCTGCGATGCTGATCGAGCCGGTGCCGAGCCCCTGCATGGCGAAGGAAAAATCGGCGAGGCCGTCATGCGCGGCCAGGATCTCGCGGGCGAGGCAGAGCGTGCGCACGTCGAGCTTGTCGGTCAGCCCGCCATAGGCCGCCGGCACGGCAGCCTTCAGGAAGCCAGCCGCACCCAAGGCCGCGACGCGCGCCCGGCAGGCCTCGTCGACATCGTCATGCGGCAAATCGGCGAGATAGGAATCGGCCCAGCCGGAGAGCTCCGTGGCGAAGGCGCGGTGGCGATCCTCGAAGAACGGCCAGTCCAGCGTGTCGCCGAGGATATCGAGGCCGAGGCGAGGGGAGCCGCTCATCTCAGTTGCCCTCGAAGACCGGCTTCTGCTTCGCGGCGAAGGCATGATAGGCGCGGGCGAAATCCTCGGTCTGCATGCACAAAGCCTGCGCCACGGCCTCGGCCTCGATGGCGCTCTCGACCGACATCGCCCATTCCATTTCGAGCATGCGCTTGGTCATGGCGTTGGCGAAGGTGGGGCCGTCCGCCAGCTCGGCCGCGAGGGCTTGCGCTTCCGGCAGCACGGCCTCGGATGCGCAGAGCCGGTTGAGGAAGCCCCAGCGCTCGGCTTCCTCGCCCCTGAGCACGCGGCCGGTATAGAGCAGCTCGGCGGCGCGGCCCTGGCCGATGATGCGCGGCAGCATCGCACAGGCGCCCATGTCGCAGCCGGCCAGGCCGACGCGGTTGAACAGGAAGGCGATCTTGCTGCCGGCCGTGCCGAGCCGCAGGTCGGAGGCCATGGCGACGATCGCGCCGGCTCCCGCGCAGACGCCGTCGATCGCGGCGATGATCGGCTGCGGGCAGGCGCGCATCGCCTTGACCAGCTCGCCGGTCATCCGGGTGAATTTCAGCAGGTCCTTGGTCTCCATCGCGACCAGCGGCCCGATGATCTCGAAGACGTCCCCGCCCGAGGAGAAATTGCCGCCGGCACCGGTCACGACGATCGCCTTGACCTCTTCCTCCTTCTGCGCGGCGAGGAAGAAATCCGTGAGTTCGCGGTAGCTTGCGAAGGTCAGCGGATTCTTTTTCTCAGGCCGGTTCAGTGTCACCGTCGCGACCTTGCCGGAGACGGAGAGCGCGAAATGCTCGGGCTTGAAGCCTGCCAGCGGCAAGGTGGTGGCATTGGCGATCTCTGCCATCAGGCATCTCCCTTGGCGGCGTCTTCGGCCCGCCCCGCGATGGCACGATGCAGCGAGGTCTTGGTTTCTCCGAGCAACCGGAAGAGCTGCGCGAGCTCGGGCTGGTCGAGCCCGGCGAAGAGCTCGGCGATCCAGCCTTCATGGCGTTCGGCCATGGCGCGGAAGGCCTTGCGACCCGAAGCCGTCAGCGTGAGGATCTGCACGCGCCGGTCCTGCGGGGCGGAGCGCTTGTCGACGAGCCCATCCGTCACCAGCCCGGCGACGACGGCGGTGACATTGCCGTTCGAGACCATCAATCGCTGCGAGACCTCGCCCACCGTCATACCGACGGCGGTCTTGTCGAGCTGGGCCATCAGATCGAAGCGCGGCAGCGTGGTCTTGAATTCCTCACGCAAACGGTTGCGGATCTCGGTCTCGATCAGGGTCGAGCAGGTGAGCAGGCGCAGCCAGAGCCTGAGCTCGTCCTTGTGGTCGCCGGGGCGTTCGCTGGCCTTGGTCTCCCGGTCGAGCATCGGGGCGGAGGAGGGTGTCTCCATCTCAGAACTCCCCACCATTGATCATGAGAGACTGGCCGGTGACGGCATCGCTGCCGGGCCCGCAGAGATAGAGCACGGCGGCCGCGACCTCTTCGGGCGCGATGAGCCGGCCCTGCGGATTGTCCCTGACCATCTCGGCCAATGCCTGCTCGCGGCTCTTGCCGGTCTTCGCCGCGATGGTGTCGAGCCCGCTCGCGACCATGTTGGTGTCGGCGTAACCGGGGCAGACGGCGTTGACGGTGACGCCGGAGCGGGCCGTCTCCAGCGCCAGCGACTTCACCAGCCCGACCACGGCATGCTTCGCCGCCACATAGGCGCTGACATAAGGATAGCCGCGATGCCCGGCGGTCGAGGCGATGGCGATCAGCCGGCCGCGGCGCTGTTCCAGCATCGCCGGCAGCACGGCGTGGAACAGATTGACGGTGCCGATCAGGTTGATCTCGACCATCCGGCGGAAACGTTCGCTGTCGCTGCGCATGAACGGGCCGGTCTCGACCGCGCCGGCATTGGCGATGGCGATGTCGAAGCCATGTCCGCCGGAGAGATGATCGAGCGCGGATGAGACGGCACTCTCGTCGCGCACGTCGCAAGGAGCGAAATCGGCGGCGACTCCCGCAGCCACGGCGTCGCGCAGAGAGGTTTCATCGCGCCCGAGGATGCTGACCCGCGCTCCGGCCTGCGTCAGTGCCGCGGCGATGGCCCGGCCGATGCCGCGTCCGCCTCCCGTCACCAGCGCGTGCCGTTCCCGCAGAGTCATGATCGCTCGACCTCCTCCGCAGAACATATTTTAAGTCTCAATCAATTTGCAAGCGGCTCGTCGGGCGCCGGCGGACACGCCGGCGCCGTTCTGGGGGCGTCGGGGCTGGTCTGCAGGGCCTGAAGCCCTCATCCTGAGGAACTGCCCCGTCGGTAATGGCGTCTCGAAGGGTGCTTCCGGAGGCACCTGCAGGTCTCTCGACCGTCTTTCGAGACGCCGCTGCGCGACTCCTCAGGATGGGGGCTGCGGGGGTTCGATGGGGTTTCGGCTCCGTTGTTGAGTGTCCGATTTGAAGGTGGCAAAAGTCTCTTGAGCTCAAAAATATTTTAGGCTTAAAATAATATCATCAGCCGGATCGGCTGGTGCTCTGGAGGAGGCGTCGATGCGCATTGCGGTCGTGGGCGGCGGGCCGGCAGGGCTCTATTTCGCGCTGCTGATGAAGCGTGACTGGCCGGAGATTGCGGTCGATGTCTTCGAGCGCAACCAGGCGGACGACACCTTCGGCTTCGGCGTCGTGTTCTCCGATCAGACGCTCGACACGTTCAAGGCGGCGGATGCCGAGAGCTATGCCGCGATCCGCGACAATTTCGCCTATTGGGACGACATCGAGATCCACTTCAAGGACACGGTCCACCGCGTTCCCGGCAACGGCTTCTGCGGCTGCTCGCGTCGCTCGCTGCTGATGCTGGTGCAGGCGAGGGCGCGCGCTCTCGGCGTCGGGCTGCATTTCGGCGACGAGATTGCCGATATCGAGGCGCTGAAGCGCGATTACGACCTTGTCGTCGCTGCCGACGGCATCAACAGCCGCATCCGCGAGAACTGGCGCGATCGCTTCCAGCCGGAAACCGACCTGCGCCCGAACCACTTCACCTGGATGGGCTCGACCCGTCCCTTCGACGCCTTCACCTTCTTCTTCAAGCAGACGGAGCACGGGCTCTTCATCGCCCATTGCTACCAGTACGAGGCCGGGCGCTCGACCTGGGTGCTGGAAACCGACCCCGAGACCTTCGAGAAGGCCGGGCTCGGCAAACTCGACGAGGCGCAGTCGGCCACCTTCCTCGAAGGCGTCTTCGCCGAGGAGCTCGAAGGCCACAAGCTCATCACCAACCGCTCGCTCTGGCGCAATTTCCCGATGATCCGCTGCCGGAATTGGGTGAGCGAGAATGTCGTGCTGATCGGCGACGCCAAGGCGACGGCGCATTTCTCGATCGGCTCCGGCACCAAGCTCGCGATGGAGGATGCCATTGCCCTGCACAAGGCGATGGGGCAGGCGAAACTCGATGTCGCCGCCGGCCTCAAACTGTTCGAGACGCAGCGCCGCGAGGAGGTCGAGAAGACCCAGCACGCGGCGGATGTCTCGCTGGTCTGGTTCGAGGAACTGAAGCGCTTCTGGGATTTCGAGCCGCTGCGCTTTGCCTTCGGCCTGATGACCCGCTCCAAGGCGATCACCTACGACAACCTCGCCCTGCGTGCGCCGGAGATGGTCGCAGCCGTCGACAATCTCGTCGCGGATGGGCTCGGAGACCTCGCCAAGCGCCGCAAGGACGGCTCGCCGGTCCCGCCGGCCTTCCAGCCCTTCAAGCTGCGCGAGATGCAGGTCGAGAACCGCATGACGCTCTCGCCGATGTGCCAGTACTCCGCCGAGGACGGCCTGCCGGGCGATTGGCACCTGATGCATTACGGCTCGCGCGCCATCGGCGGCCCTGGCCTCATCTTCACCGAGATGACCTGCATCGCGCCCGATGCCCGGATTACGCCCGGCTGCACCGGCCTGTGGAACGACGAGCAGGAAGCCGCCTGGAAGCGGATCGTCGATTTCGTGCACGGCCACTCGGCCGCGAAGATCTGCCTCCAGCTCGGCCATGCCGGGCGGAAGGGGGCGACCAAGCTGATGTGGGAGGGCATGGACCGGCCTCTGCCGGAAGGCGCCTGGCCGATCATCTCGGCCTCGCCTCTGCCCTATTATCCGGAAAGCCAGGTGCCGCGCGAGATGACCCGCGCCGACATGGACCGGGTCAAGGCGGAATTCGTCGCGGCCGCCGAACGGGGGATGCGCGCCGGTTTCGACATGCTGGAGCTGCACTGCGCCCATGGCTATCTGCTGGCGAGCTTCCTCTCGCCGCTGACCAACAGGCGCACCGACGACTATGGCGGCTCGGTCGAGAACCGCCTGCGCTATCCGCTGGAGGTCTTCCGGGTGCTGCGCGAGGCCTGGCCGCGCGAGAAGCCGATGTCGGTGCGCGTCTCCGCGACGGACTGGGCCGAAGGCGGGCTCTCGGCGGCGGATTCCGTGGCGATCGCCGAGGCTTTCGCCGCCGAGGGCTGCGATCTCGTCGACGTCTCGACCGGCCAGACCACGCGGGAATCGCGCCCCATCTACGGCCGCATGTTCCAGACGCCTTTCTCGGACCGCATCCGCAACGAGGCGCAGATCGCGACCATGTGCGTCGGCAACATCACAAGCGCCGATCAGGTCAACACGATCGTCGCCGCCGGCCGGGCCGATCTGGTCGCGCTCGGGCGGCCGCATCTGGCCGATCCGTCCTTCGTGCTCCGCGCCGCCGCCTGGTACGGCGTCGATACAGAGCAGCCGGTGCAATATGCGCCCGGCAAGGACCAGCTCATGCGCAACACCCCGCGCGAGCGTCAGGACCTGGAAGAGATGAAGCTCAAGGCCAAGCCGACGCGCCACGCCGCCCAAGCGTAGGCCTGGTTTAGAGCTTGCTGATCTCGAGCGGAAAACGCGCCGGCATCCCGGGTTTGACCCGGGATCCATGCCGGAGCGCTTCCGTTTGAAGTTCAGGCACGGATCCCGGCTCTTCGCTTCGCTGCGACCGGGATGACTCGCGTGTCGGCGCAAGCTGGAACGCTGTCCTACTTGCCGCCCTGCGAACGCCCCGAAGGCGAGACGTCGGGGATGGTCGGCGCGGTCGTCGGGCGTTCCCCGAAAGGATTGGCCGAGGGCGGGTTACGCCGCAGGCGGAAGGCGAGATAGACGCCGGTCGCGGCCGAGAGCAGGCCGAGATAGATCAGCATCCCCTGCGGCCCTATGACCTGCATGAAGGCGGTCGAGACCAGCGGGCCGATGGCCGAGCCCGTCGCCCAGAGGAAGAGGAGCTGCGCCGAGAGGCCGAGCGCCCGCTCGCGGCCGAGCCGGAAATAGGCATGGGCGACGGCGACGGTATAGATCGGCATGCTGCCGGCGCCGATCAGCGCGAACAGCCCGAACAGCCAGAACCGGCTATGGGGCAGGGCGAACCAGAGCACGACGCCCAGCGCCAACGTGCAGAGCACCACCGAGGCGGTGGCGCTCAGCATGATCTTGCGGCTCTCGACCCGGTCCGCCAGCAGGCCGAGCGGCCATTGCAGCACCAGCGCGCCGATCTGGATGCCCGCGGTCAGCAGGATCGCCCATTTCTGGTCGAGGCCGATCAGGATGCCATAGGCCGGCGCGACATTGGAGAGCGCCCCGCCCATCAGCCCGACATAGAGGCAGCCGATGACGGCGGCCGGGGCATACTGCCAGATCGTGTTCAGCCTGACCGAGATCACGGCGCCCGATTCCGGGCCCCTGGCTTTCGTCATGCCGACCGGGATCAGCGCCAGCGAGAACGCAGCGCTAGCGAACAGGAAGATCTCGCTCGACTGCATCGCGACATAGCCGACGCCGATCTGCGAGCCGATCAGGGCAAGCCGGTTGATGATCTGATACAGGCCGAAGATGCGCCCGCGCTGGCCGGCCTTCGCCTGGCCGCTGATCCAGCTCTCGATGCAGATGGCGTGGCCCGCGCCGGCGAAGCCCATGCCCAGCCGCGACAGGCCCCAGATGTCGATCGGCGTCTGCCCGAAGCTCAGCGTCAGCATTGCCTGCAACGCCGCGAAGACGGCAAAGGCGCGGATATGCCCTACGCGCCGGATGAAGGCGGGAATGATGAAGCAGCCGGCGAGGAAGCCGACCGAATAGGCCGAGCCGACCAGGCCGATCAGCAGCGGCGCCTTCTGGGCGAGCGCCATCTTGAGCGGGATGACCGTGTTCACGATCGTCGCGGCGATCTGCAGGATGAGCGCGCCGCTCACGATGGCGCCGAGCGCCGCGACCGAACTCGTTCTCGCCTCGGCTGGCGGCGTCACGGGAGGCGCTGCCTCCTGCGTGGCCGTCTCTGCGGGCTGCGGTCCTTGCGACATGTGCGATTCGGCCAGGCTGGGGAGAGGACCGGGTCCCTTCGCCCGGAAAGATGAACTAATCGCGGCGGGTGAGCCAGAAAAACCCTCTCTTTGCGAATGACCGCCCTGCGCCTTGCAACCCGCGCCTTGATGGTGCCGCCTTTGCGTGGCCTTCGGGGCCCGCGACACGTCGCGCCGCTTCACCACCCACCGCCTAAAAAAAAGCGCGGTCGGCTTCACCGACGATTAACCAACACGGCGCTTTATCGGAGAAGAACGTAGTTTGGGTTCTCCCAGCATGGCCGGGCGCATCGTCACGCGCCGCGCATCCCGTTGCCTCGGGGTGTGGCGGAACGAGCATGCGCGCCTGTCGAGGCCGGGCGTGGCGTTGGCGTATCGAGAGTGCGGGCAATGAGCTATGGCAGACATGCGCGGCGGAGCGGGGCGCCCCATCTGCGTCTTCGGCGGCGTCGTCGCTCCATCGGCCGGACCCTGTTCTGGGCGGCCGCGCTCTGCCTCGGAGCGATGACGGGCTTCCGCTTGCTCGATCATGTCGCGCCGCACGATCCCAGCGTCGATGTTGCCGCCAACGACAAGAAAGCCGCCATCTCCCAGGTGATCAGGCCACCTGCGCCGGAGCGCCTCGCCGGCACGACCACCGAGCGGGCCTATGGCGGCCTGCTCGATCCGCATTTCGCCGGCACGACCCCGACCTCGCTCGCGCAGAGCCGGCCGGTCGGCTCCGCGATGCGCCTGGCCGCGGTGCCGGAAGCGCTCGATCTGCCGGATTCGGGTTCGGTTCTGCCGCTGCCGTCGCAGGCGCCCGTGAGCCTGGCCGAAAAGGCGCCGCTGCCGGCGTCGCGTCCCTCGGAGCTGATCGCGTCCGTTCCGCCCGAGACGGCCTCGCAGGAGATCGCCGGCCTCGCTGCCGCTCCGTTCCCCGTGCCGCGTCCGGCCGAGCTGGTGCCGCCGCCTGCCGAGGCCCAGCCGCGGCGCCTGGCGCAGCAGCCGGTGACATCGGGCCGCCGCAGCCGGGTCGCTGCCGCCACGCCCGCGCCGACGCCTGAGGACAACCGCAATTTCTTCGAGAAGCTCTTCGGCGTGCAGAAGCAGCAGCCGGCGGGTACGGCGCTGGCCTATGCCGCGCCGCAGGATGACGTCGTCGACCGCGGTCGCGTCGCGCGCCTCAGCCCCTCGGCCGGCACGCCGCCGCGCACCGCCGAGGCCGGCACCGCGATCTACGATATCAGCGCCAAGATGGTCTACATGCCCAATGGCGAGCGGCTCGAGGCCCATTCCGGCCTGGGCGAGATGATGGACGATCCCAGCTACGCCCATGTCCGCATGAAGGGCGTCACCCCGCCGCACACCTACACGCTGACCGAGCGCGAGGCGCTGTTCCATGGCGTGCGCGCCATCCGGCTCAATCCGGTCGGCGGCTCGGGCGCGATCCACGGCCGCGCCGGTCTCCTCGCCCACACCTATCTGCTCGGGCCGCGCGGTGACTCGAACGGCTGCATCTCGTTCAAGGACTATGAGCGCTTCCTGCAGGCCTTCCTGCGCGGCGAGGTGAGACGGATCGTGGTGGTCGCGAGCCTGTGACGGAAGCACGCCGTCATTAGGGGCATGTCACAAGCATGAGCCCGGAACGACCCGTGGTCCGGGTAAAGCCAGCAAGCTCTAGCGCCGTTGCGAACGGTTCCCGATCCACAGCACGGCGCCTGTGACCATCAGAACGCAGCCCAGGAAGAAGGGCGGGATGAACAGGCTGAGCGCCTCGGTATCCTCCCAGCGCAGGCGGAAGTTCTTGCAGCCTCCGCAGGCGTAGGCGTTGAGCCAGACCCAGCCCGCGAAGGTCACGGAGCAGACGAGTGCCCCGAGACCTGCAAATAACCAGCTCGCCAGACGCATGACCGCGCTGTCTCTCGCGAAAGCGAGCGGCCTCAGCCGCTTGCCGTCTTGGCCTTGGCGGGAGCCTTCGCGGCTGCAGCCTTCTTGGCTGGCGCCTTCTTCGCGGCGGGCTTTTTCGCCGGTGCCTTGGCCTTTGCCGCAGCACCCGCGGCCTTCGCCTTGCCCTTGGCGCCGCCCTTCGCCTCGGCCTTGGCGTTCGCCAGCTCGATGGCCTGCTCCAGCGTGATGCTCTCCGCGGTCATCGTCTTGGGCAGTGTCGCGAAGATCTTGCCCCAGGCGACATAGGGGCCGTATTTGCCGGCCTTCACTTCCAGCGCGCCGCCGGCGGGATGATCGCCGAGCGCCCGTCCCGGTGTCGATGCCCGACCGCCGCGCCCACCGCCGCTCTCCTTGGCGACGATCAGGTCGATGGCGCGGTTGGCGCCGAGTTCGAGCACATCGTCGCCCTTGTCGATATTGGCGTAGGTCTTGCCGTGCTGCACGTAAGGCCCGTAGCGACCGATGCCGACGAGGATCGGCTCGCCGCTTTCGGGGTGCCGCGCCACTTCGCGCGGCAGGGAGAGCAGGGCGAGTGCCTTATCCAGCGTTACGCTGGCCGGGCTCATGCCCTTGGGCAGGCTGGAGCGCTTCGGCTTCTCGCCCTCGCCGAGCTGGATATAGGGGCCGAAGCGGCCGTCGCGCATCGTGACCTCGAGGCTCGTCACCGGATCGGTGCCGAGGATGCGCACGCCGGGCGCGCCCTGGCCGCCCTCGGCCGAGGCCTCGCCATCGGCGGCGGGCACGGAGAGGGGCCGCGTATAGCGGCATTCCGGATAGTTCGAGCAGCCGACGAAGGCGCCGAACTTGCCGAGCTTGAGCGAAAGCTGGCCGTTGCCGCAGGTCGGGCAGATCCGCGGGTCGGAACCGTCGGCCTTCTGCGGGAAGATATAGTCGCCGAGGACGCCGTTCAGCGCCTCCAGTACGTCGCCGACGCGCAGATCCTTGGTCTCGCCGATGGAGGCGGTGAATTCCTCCCAGAACTCGCGCAGCAGCGCCTTCCAGTCGATCTCGGCGTTGGAGACGCGGTCGAGCTTCTCTTCCAGGTTCGCTGTGAAGTCGAACTCGACATAGCGCTTGAAGAAGCTCTCCAGGAACGACGTGACCAGCATGCCCTTGTCCTCGGGCACGAGGCGCTTCTTCTCGATGCGGACATATTCGCGGTCGCGCAGGGTCGAGAGCGTCGCGGCATAGGTCGAGGGCCGGCCGATGCCGAGCTCTTCCATGCGCTTGACCAGGCTCGCTTCCGAGAAGCGCGGCGGCGGCTCGGTGAAATGCTGGTCGGCGGCGATGGCGCGCTTCTCCAGCCTGTCGGCCGCCTTCATCGCCGGCAGCTTCTTGGAGTCCTCGTCTTCCTCGTCGTCGCGGCTTTCCTGGTAGAGCGTCAGGAAGCCGTCGAAGAGCACGACCTGGCCGGAGGCGCGCAGCTCCAGATTGCGGGCGCCGACCTTGGCCGCGATATCGACCGTGGTGCGTTCCATCTCGGCCGATTCCATCTGGCTCGCGATGGTGCGCTTCCAGATCAGCTCGTAGAGCTTCGCCTGTTCCGGCTCGAGATGACGCATGACCTGCGCCGGCAGGCGGCCGAGATCGGTCGGGCGGATGGCCTCGTGAGCTTCCTGCGCGTTCTTGGCCTTGACCGTGTATTTGCGCGGCACGCTCGGCACGTAGCGGTCGCCGAATTCCTTGCCGATGACGCTGCGCGCGGCGGTGATGGCCGAGCCGTCCATGTCGACGCCGTCGGTTCGCATATAGGTGATGAGGCCGACCGTCTCGCCGCCGATATCGACGCCCTCATAGAGGCGCTGGGCGAGCTGCATGGTCCGGGCCGGGGCGAGACCCAGCTTGCGCGAGGCTTCCTGCTGCAGCGTCGAGGTCTGGAAGGGCGGGTAGGGGTGGCGCTTGACCGGCTTGGCCTCGACCTCGGTCACGGTGAAGAGCGCGGTTTCCAGGGCCTCCTTGAAGGCCTTGGCCTCCTCGGCATTGCCGATGTCGAGCCTTGCGATCTTCTTGCCGTCGGCGCCGACGAGACGGGCCTCGAAGGTCTGACCGGATTCGGTCGCGAGCGTCGCGACGAGCGACCAGTATTCGCGGGCCCGGAACGCTTCGATCTCGCGCTCGCGGTCGCAGACCAGGCGCAGCGCCACGGACTGGACGCGCCCGGCCGAGCGGGCGCCCGGCAGCTTGCGCCACAGCACCGGCGAAAGGGTGAAGCCGACGAGATAGTCGAGTGCGCGGCGGGCCAGATAGGCATCGACCAGCGCCTGGTCGATCGCGCGGGGATTGGCCAGCGCCTTCTGCACGGCGTCCTTGGTGACGGCGTTGAAGGTGACGCGCTCGACGGGGATGCCCTTGAGCACGCGCTTCTGGTTCAGGGCCTCCAGCACATGCCAGGAGATCGCCTCGCCCTCGCGATCCGGGTCGGTGGCGAGGATCAGCTTCTCGGCGCCCTTCACGGCGCGTGCGATCTCGGCGACCTGCTTGGCGCCGCGCCCCTCGATCTCCCACTTCATCGCGAAATCATTGTCGGGCTCGACCGAGCCGTCCTTGGCCGGCAGGTCGCGAATATGCCCGAACGAGGCGATGACCTCGTAGTCGGAGCCGAGATATTTGTTGATCGTCTTGGCCTTGGCCGGCGACTCGACGACGAGGAGCTTCATGGTTTTCGTGTCTCGATGACAGCCCTGATCAGAGCGCGGAACCGGCCGTAACGGACGGGTCCGCGACCCGCAAGACCTGTGCGGTTCGGAATTGCGCGCGAAAGTGGTTCAGCGGGCGAGCCGTGTCAAACGCCGATTGCGCTTTCCGGGATGGGGGAGAGCGTTTAGGGCCTTCCACGGGGTAGCACCCGTCACATGGGGAGAAGAGCGTGTCGTCGCAAGCACAGATCAAGCGCATGACGGCGCTGGACATCCGCAGCCGCAAGGCGGCTGAGCCGATCGTCTCGCTGACGGCCTATACCGCGCCGATGGCGGCGCTGGCCGACCGACATTGCGATTTCCTGCTCGTCGGGGACTCGCTGGGCATGGTCGTGCACGGCCTCGACAGCACCGTGCCGGTGACGCTGGAGATGATGATCCTGCACGGGCAGGCGGTCATGCGCGGCTCCCGTCGCGCGCTGATCGTCGTCGACATGCCCTTCGGCAGCTATGAGGAGAGCCCCGAGCAGGCCTTCCGCAACGCCGCCCGCATCATGCAGGAGACCGGCTGCGGGGCGGTGAAGCTCGAAGGCGGGCAGCGCATGGCCAGGACCATCGCCTTCCTCGTCGAGCGCGGCATTCCGGTGATGGCCCATGTCGGCTTGACGCCGCAGGCGGTCAACGTGCTCGGCGGCTTCAAGGCGCAGGGGCGTAACCGGGCCGAATGGCCGGCGATCATCGCCGATGCCGTGGCGGTGACCAAGGCCGGCGCCTTTGCGGTGGTGCTGGAGGCCGTGGCCGAGCCGCTCGCGGCGGAGATCACCGCCAGGATCGCGATCCCGACCATCGGCATCGGTGCCTCGGCCGCCTGCGACGGGCAGGTGCTCGTGCTCGACGACATGCTCGGCTTGACC
Organism: Allobosea sp. OAE752; assembly: GCF_050433265.1. NCBI lineage: Bacteria > Pseudomonadati > Pseudomonadota > Alphaproteobacteria > Hyphomicrobiales > Alloboseaceae > Allobosea > Allobosea sp. OAE752. Next base: position 466,218 of record NZ_JBNPXO010000005.1, on the reverse strand, counting down.
GGGCGCGTGCCGAAATTCGTCAAGCTCTTCGGCAACCTCGCCGAGGGCGTCGACAAGGCCGTGGCGGATTACGCCGCCGAGGTTCGAGCCCGACGCTTTCCCGGACCCGAGCAGGTTTATGCCGTGAAGGAAGGCTGAGGCGCGCTCAGGCCTGCGCCGCCAGCAGCCGGTCGATGAAGCCCTCGGTCGAGGCGCCCTCGATCCAGCGCAGCACCGCGACGATGTCGCGCTCCGGCTCGATCCAGATCACGTTGCTGCCGGCGCCCAGCGCCGAGAACGCGGTCTGGGGAACGCCCGGCCGCGCCGCCGGGCCGCGCGCCAGCCACCACAGATAGCCGTAATTGCCGAGCGTGGGGGAGGGCGTCAGCGAGCGTTCGATCCAGTTGCGGGAAACGAGCTGCCGGCCGTTCCACTCGCCCTTGCGGCCGATCAGCAGGCCGAAGCGGGCATGGTCGCGGGCGCCGATGAAGAGCCCGCCTCCCCAATGCCCGCCGCCGGGCACGGACTGGATGCGCCGGCCATCGATCTCGACGAAGGACGAGCTGTAGCCCTCCCATCGCCAGTCGGGCGAGGCGCCGACCGGGTCCATGATCCGCTCGCGCAGCACCTCCGGCAGCGGCCGGCGGAAAAGCTGGAGCAGGGCATAGGCGAGGACGTTCACCCGCACGTCGTTATATTCGTAGAAGGAGCCGGGCTGCCTGAGCTCGCGGCGCTGGCCCTTGCGGCTGTTGTCGGCGCCGGGGCCGATCTGGCGGTTGTGATCGACCTGATCGGATTTCCCGAAGATCTCGCCTTGCCATTCGCTCGATTGCTGCAGCAGGTGCCGCCAGGTGATCTGGCCGTTATGCGGCCCGGCGAAAGCGGGATCATCCACGCTTTTGCCGATGGGGTCCTCGACATCGCGGATCAGCCCGTCGTCGAAGGCGACGCCGGCGAGCACCGAAAGATAGCTTTTCGCAATCGAGAAGGTCATGTCGGTGCGGCCGGTGTCGCCCCATTCGGCGGCGATGCGTCCGCCTTTCAGAATCAGCCCGGCCGGGCCGCCGCGCTCGCGCACCGGGCCGACGATCTCGGTCCAGGGGCCGGTCTCGTTCCACTCGACATTCCCGACATAGGAGCCGTCCGGATAATAGAGGCTGCGCGGCCAGGGGCTCTCATGGCCTTGCGCGAAAGTGACGGCCTCGCCGAGCCGCCCGGCATCGAAGCCGGCCTCGGCCGGGGCGATGGTCTGCCAATCGGCTCCGTGAGGCGCCGGAACATGAGCGGTCGTGGAAGCGGACAAGGCGAATTCCTTCGGCAAACGCAGGCAGCGGACGGATCGGCTTCTGACCTAGCGCCAATCGCAGGCAAGCTCCACCGCTGCGCGCGGCATAGCGGTCTTTCCTGTTCGGAGCGGCTTGCACCTCGGGCGAGTCGCGCCTAAACAGCCTGCTTCAAATGACATCGCCAGCGCCGCTCTATCCGCACCGCCACCTGCTCGGCATCGAGGGGTTGTCCCATCTCGACATCGAGGGCCTGTTGGACCGGGCCGAGGATTATGTCGCGCTGTCGCGGCAGGTCGAGAAGAAGGCGGCGACCTTGCGCGGCCGCACCCAGATCAACCTGTTCTTCGAGCCTTCGACCCGCACGCAGGCCTCCTTCGAGCTCGCCGGCAAGCGGCTCGGCGCCGACGTCATGAACATGTCGGTCGCCTCTTCCTCGGTGAAGAAGGGCGAGACGCTGATCGACACCGCCGCGACGCTCAACGCCATGCGGCCCGACATCATTGTCGTGCGCCACCATGCCGCCGGCGCGGTCAACCTGCTCGCCCGCAAGGTGGGCTGCTCGGTGGTCAACGCCGGCGACGGCGCCCATGAGCATCCGACCCAGGCCCTGCTCGACGCCCTGACCATCCGCCGCAACAAGGGCCGCATCCAGGGGCTGACGGTGGCGATCTGCGGCGACATCCTGCATTCGCGCGTCGCCCGCTCCAACATCATCCTGCTGAATGCGCTGGGTGCAAAAGTCCGGCTGATCGCGCCGACGACGCTGCTGCCGCCGGGCATCGAGCGCATGGGCGTCGAACTCTTCACCGACATGAACAAGGGGCTCGAAGGCGCTGACATCGTGATGATGTTGCGCCTCCAGCTCGAACGCATGCATGGCGCCTTCGTGCCGTCCCCGAAGGAGTATTTCCGCTATTACGGGCTCGACCGCGAGAAACTGGAACGTGCCGCGCCCGATGCGCTCGTGATGCATCCCGGCCCGATGAACCGCGGCGTCGAGATCTCCTCGGAGGTGGCCGACGGTGCCCAGTCGCTGATCCGGGAGCAGGTCGAGATGGGCGTCGCCGTCCGCATGGCGGTGCTCGACGCGCTCGCACAGCACCTGCCGAATGTCTGAGGCCGATGGACGGAGCTCTCGCCTGGCTGCTTCGAACGATGCGCCGGGTGCGGTTCGTCTTCGTCGGGCTCTATCTCGTGGTCGCGGCCGGCTATCTCTGGGCCGATCCGCACGCCGGCTGGACCTGGTTCATCGTCCTGGCCGGTGCAGGGCTCTGTCTGCTGTTCTGGGGGCTCGTCGCCTTCTGGAGCTTCGTCTTTACGCGCCGGCCGGATGCTGACGGCCGCAATGGAACGGATCATGGCTGAAACGCAGGACATCGCAGCGCAGGACATCGCGATCGTCAACGCCCGGCTGGTCGATCCGGCCACGGGTCGCGAAGGGGCGGGTTCGGTCCTGCTGCGCGATGGCGCCATCGCGGCCGTGGAATGGGGCGCGGCGCCGGCGACAGGCGAGAGCGTCCGCCGCATCGATGCGAAGGGACTGGTGCTGACGCCCGGCCTCGTCGATCTGCGCGCCTTCCTCGGTGAGCCCGGCGCGGAGTTCCGCGAGACGCTCGGCTCCGGCTCGCATGCGGCGGCTGCCGGCGGCGTCACCACCGTCGTCTGCCGGCCGGACACCGATCCGCCGATCGACGACCCCGCCATCATCGACTTCCTCAAGCGCCGCGCCCGCGACAAGGCGATCGTCAACGTGCTGCCCTGCGCCGCCCTGACCAAGGGGCTCGAGGGCCGGGAGATCACCGAATTCGGCCTGCTGCTCGAGGCCGGCGCGGTCGCTTTCTGCGACGGCGCCCGGGCGCTGCGCAATCCGCAGGTCATGCGGCGCGCCATGATCTATGCCGGCAATTTCGACGCGCTGATCATGAACCATGTCGAGGATCCCGAGCTGCGCGGTTCCGGCGTGATGAACGAGGGCGAGTTCGCCAGCCGCAAGGGCCTGCCGGGCATTCCGGCCGAGGCCGAGACCGTGATGCTGGAGCGCGATCTGCGCCTCGCCCGCGCCACCGGCGCCCGTTACCACGCGGCGATGATCTCCTGCGCGGAATCGGCCGAGTTGGTGCGCCGGGCGAAGCAGGACGGCGTGCGCGTCACCTGCGGCGTCTCGATCAACAACCTCACCCTCAACGAGAACGACGTCGGCGACTACCGCACCTTCTGCAAGGTCTCGCCGCCGCTGCGGTCCGAGGATGAGCGTCTCGCCATGGTCGCGGCGCTGGCCGAGGGCGTGATCGACGTCATCGTCTCCGACCACGATCCGCAGGATGTCGAGACCAAGCGCCAGCCCTTCGCCGAGGCGGCCGACGGCGCGCTCGGCATCGAGACCATGCTGGCGGCCGCGCTGCGCATGGTGCAATCGGAGCAGATCGGCCTGTCCGCGCTGCTGGCCGCCCTCTCGACGCGCCCTGCCGGGCTGCTCGGGCTTGGCGGCGGCAGGCTCGCTGCAGGCGCCCCGGCCGATCTCATCCTGCTCGACCCCGATGCGCCCTTCGTCGTCGACAAGCGCAAGCTGAAATCCCGCGCCAAGAACTCGCCCTTCGACGAGGCGCGGCTTCAGGGCGTCGTGCAGACGACCTTCGTCGGCGGGCGGGCCGTTTACGAGCTCGGGCCGGGCTGAATACCTGTTTGGGAGCCTGAGCCCTCATCCTGAGGAGCCATTCCCAAAGGAATGGCGTCTCGAAGGATGTTCCAGAAGGCTCCGGCGCAATCTGGAGCATTCTTCGACACGCAGCCTACGGCTGCTCCTCAGGATGAGGGCTCCGGGTTTGGACGGAGTCCGGATAGGTCGCTTTGCGGCTTGTCCGGCATGACGGCGCGCTTTCCATTCATCGGTACCGATTCTATTCTGCCGGCCGCTGACCGGGGCGAGGGGACTGCATGGCTGAGACGTTGACCTGGGGCCTTTCCGGCTCCGCCACGCTGATCGCCCTCGTTACCGGCTATCTCTTCGGCTCCATCCCCTTCGGCATCATCCTGACGAAGCTCGCCGGCGGGCCGGATCTGCGCAGCATCGGCTCGGGGAATATCGGCGCGACCAATGTGCTGCGCACGGGCAACAAGAAGCTCGCGGCGGCGACGCTCGTCGGTGACATGCTCAAGGGCACGGTGGCCGTTCTCCTCGCCTGGCACTGGCTCGGCGGGCCGCAGGCGGCGCTGGCCGCCGCGGTCGGCGCCTTTCTCGGCCATCTCTTCCCGGTCTGGATCGGTTTCAAGGGCGGCAAGGGTGTCGCGACCTATCTCGGCGTGCTGATCGGACTCAATGGCTGGATCGCGCTCGCCTTCGCCGCGATCTGGCTCGGCGTGGCCTGGCTCTCGCGCTATTCCTCGCTCGCCGCGCTGACGGCGAGCGTGCTGACGCCGCTGCTGCTCTGGTTTGCCGCCGGGATGCATCAGGCGGCGGCGGTGATGGCCGTCCTCACCCTCCTGCTCTGGATCATGCACCGGACGAATATCGCCCGGCTGTTGGCCGGCAGCGAAGGCAAGATCGGCCAGAAGGGCTGATGGCATGGCTGCTGGCATCGTCCTCTCCGATCGCCAGCGCCTCGATTGGTTGAGGCTGATCCGCAGCGACGGCATCGGGCCGCGCAGCTTTCGTTCTCTCACGAACCGCTTCGGCGGTGCCGGCCCTGCGCTGGAGGCATTGCCCAACCTCGCGCGGCAGGCCGGCCGCAACATCCGCATCTTTCCGGAGGCCGAAGCCGAGCGCGAGATGGATGGGTTGCACCGTCTCGGCGGCCGCTTCGTCGCGCTGGGCGAGGCCGATTATCCGCTGCCGCTGCGAGCGATCGATTCCGCGCCGCCGCTCGTCGCGATCCGCGGAGAATTCCCGGTGCTGCCGGCGGTGGCGCTGGTCGGCTCGCGCAACGCCTCGGCTGCGGGATTGACCTTCACCCGCCGGCTGGCGCGCGAGATTGGCGAGGCGGGCTTCGCCATCGTCTCCGGCCTCGCACGCGGCATCGACACCGCCGCCCATCAGGCGAGCCTCGCGACGGGAACCATCGCCGTCCTGGCCGGCGGCCTCGACCGGATCTACCCGCCTCAGAATGGGGGGCTTGCCGAGCGTATCGCAGCCGAGGGCGCCATCGTCAGCGAGATGCCGCTCGGCTACGAGCCGCGCGGCCGCGATTTTCCGCGCCGCAACCGCATCGTCTCAGGGCTCGCGCTCGGCACGGTCGTCGTCGAGGCGGCGCGCCGGTCCGGCTCGCTCATCACCGCGCGCTTCGCCAACGAGCAGGGCAGGCAGGTCTTCGCCGTGCCGGGATCGCCGCTCGACCCGCGGGCCGAGGGCGGTAACCATCTCATCCGCGAGGGGGCCACGCTCTGCGCCGAAGCCGCGCATGTCGTCGAGGCGCTGCGTCCGATGGTGGGGCGGCGGGAAGACCTTTTCCACCAGCATCAGGCCATGCGGGAGGAGGCTGTGGCGAGCGCGGGCGAACCGCTCTGGGACGAGCTCGACCTGCCGGATGTGACGAAGCCGCCGGTCACCGAGGCGGCCGGAAGCGACCGCGATGGCTTTGCGCCCGCGCCGCCGGCCGGGACGGGCGAGGCGGACGATATCGGCTCGAACCTGCTCGGGCTCCTGAGCCCGACGCCGGTCGCTCTGGACGATCTGGTGCGCGCGAGCGGCTATCCGGCGCGGGATGTCGGGCGCGCGCTGATCGAACTGGAATTGACCGGAGCCGTGCTGCGGCATCCTGGAGGCGGCCTGTCGCGCGCGGGCGCCTGAGGGCTTCCCGCTTCGCTACAGGACTGGTCCGGATCAGGCGTCGAGCTTCCGCTCTGCGATCTGCTCGATCTGCGCCGAGGCCTCGATCCGCGCCATTTCGAGGAAATAGGACAGGGTGTCGAGCTTGGCGTTCCGGGCCATCCGGCGCAGCTCCGCCGTCATCCCTTCGATGAAACTCGCGGCCTCGAACGGCGAAAGCGGCCGTTCCGGCAGTTCGGTTTCCTGTTCGGCATCGCTATACGCGGACCGGACCTTATCGACCGGATTCATCGCGGGCAGACTCCCTCATGGTTGGAGGCCAGTCGTTCACTGTCGCCGGCTCAACGCCAGTGATGCACTTATAGGGTGTATATGTAATTAAATACAAGTTTTAGGATATGGTTCCGCCCTGTGCTCGCATAAGGCGCCAGCCTTCGGGGCAAGCGGAAGAGAGCCGGTGCGATTGGGCGCTTTTCCTCCAAAATCGGCGGATTCTATCCCAGAAGAAGGACTGCCACCGGTATCGTGGCGAGCGCGAGCAGCGTCTGCAAGGTGGTGATCTCGGCCATGAGCGGCGCGTCTCCGCCGAGGTCCCGGGCCAGGAAATAAGCAGCCGTCGCCGTGGGCACGGCGCCCGCGATGATCGTCATCGTCAGGGCGGGGCCCGTTACGCCGAAAAGCCCGGCAAAGACCCATGCCGCCAGCGGCATCGCGACGAGCTTGAGCAGAACGGCGACGCCATGCGCCAGGTTCGGTCGGGCCAGCCGCTTCAGGTCGAGCCCGGCCCCGACCACGAGCAGCCCGATCCCGAGCGAGGCGCGGCCGAGCACGTCGAGATAGCCGATGAAGGCCGTGGGCATGGCCCATTGCACCTGGTTGAGGGTGAGCCCCACCGCGGACGACCAGATGAAGGGGTTGTACAGGATCGAGCGGATGGTCGCGCTGGCGCTCATCGGTTTGCCATTGGCGAAGCGTGCCAGCACCAGCACGCAGATCACGTTGAGCAGCGGAATCATCGACGCCACCGCGATCGCCATCAGCGTCGCGCCGGTGCGGCCCTGCAACCCGGAGGCGAGGGCGAGCGCGACGAAGGTGTTCCAGCGCACCGAGCCTTGGAAGATCGAGGTGAAGGCCGGCCCGCCGATGCCGGCCCGCGCAAGCAGCGGGCGCGCCAGCAGCAACAGGGCCGCGACGCTGAGAATGGCGAGGACGAGGCTAAAGCCCATGGCCAGCACGGGCAGGTCGCCGAGATTGGCCATCGCCAGCGTGTAGATGACGACGGCCGGGAAGAGCACCTGATAGGTCAGCCGCTCGACGCCGATCCAATGTGCCGGCGAGACGATCTCGCGAACCTTGAGGAACCAGCCCGTCGCGATGACGAGGAAGACGGCGATCAGGCTGTCGAGCATGACGGGCGGGAACTCGTGGAAATGGCCGGAGGGAACAAAGGCTTCCATCACCGGTTGTGGAGTCGGATGGAAGACCGGCCTGTCCCTCCCATGGCAGGCGGATCGGGAGCAAGCGCGTTGCCATTCGGTCGCCTTTGTCTCCGCCGCATTGCCGCCGTGATTGGTTCAGGTCTCATTCAAGAGTGGCGGCGCAAGATATCCGCAAGGTTCGGGCGCTGTCCCGGGAAAGGAGATATCGTCATGATGTCTTTGAGGAAGAAATGGATTGTCGCTCTGACCGCGGCCAGCGTCGCGGTGGGTAGCGTTGCGGTGCCGGCGATGGCGCAGGAGCGCCGTTCCTTCGATCCGGCCAGGCTCGACAAGGCGCAGGCCGAATACAGCCAGTATCGCTATCGCGGTTACTATCGCGGCGGCTGGCGTGGGCCTTCGAGGGGCTCGGCCATTGCGGCCGGCGTCGGCCTGGGCATCCTCGGAGCGGCGGCTGCCGCGGCGAGCGCTCGCTCCTATGACCCGTATTACGATGGCGGCTATTATGCCGCACCGGTCTACGCGCCGCCGCCGCCGGTCTATGTGGCGCCGCGCTACTACGCGCCCTACGGCTACTATGCGCCCTACGACTTCCGCGATCATCGCTGATCGCGGATGATGATCGGAGCGAAGGGCGGAACTCGCTCCTTGCTCCGATAAGATAACAAGATCGAGATTCGGTCGCCACTTCGGCCGGACGGAGAAACGCCACCGTGAGCCGCTCCGGCTCGCGGTGGGCCTGAATTGGGGGAATGTCGGATGATTGGGTTGAAACGCTACGTGTCGGTCAAACGAGCGCTGATGGTTGGGGTGCTCGCCCTCGGGCTGGCGCCGGCCGCCTCGCTCGCGCAGGACATGCCCTACGGCAATGACTACGGCCGTGGCGGGAGCTATCAGGCCAACCCGTATTCCCGGGGCGGCAACTATAACTACAATTATCAGCGGCCACCGGCCGCCGGCGGTCCGATCGACAACGGCGCGCCCAGCTATCGCGGCGGCCCGGGGTATCGTAGCGGGCCGGCCTATGGCGGTGGACGCGCTTACGGCCGGCGCGGCAATCCCTATTACGGCATGTCGATCGAGCAGCAGAAGCGCGCGATCCGAAACCAGCGCGAAGCGCAGAAGCGGGCCATCAAGCGCGGCTTCTGACAGCCTCGCCGGCACTCCGACATCAATCACGACCCGGGCCGGGACGGAAAACCCTTCCGTTCCGGTCTTCGCCATGTCGGGACGGCGGACAGGCTTCGATCTGATCGGGGGGCCGGCGTGGCGCCGGGCTCACGCCGTTTCCGGCCCGAATGCGTCGTCGGCCAGTCGCGCGAGCCGGTCGAGCGCGCCCTGAAGGATGTAGGCGGCCGCCATCTTGTCGACCACGGCCGCGCGCTTGGCCCGTGAGGCGTCGGCGTCGAGCAGGGTGCGCGTGACCGCAAGCGTCGACATGCGCTCGTCCCAGAACACGATCGGCAATTCGGTCAGCGGCGCGAGATTGCGCACGAAGGCGCGGGTCGACTGTACGCGCGGCCCCTCGCTGCCATCCATGTTGAGCGGCAGGCCGATCACCAGCCCGGCGACCTGATATTTGCCCGCGATCTTGAGCAGCGCGGCAGCGTCGAGCCCGAACTTGACGCGCTGGATGGTTTCGAGCGGCGTCGCGATGCTGCGCTCCACATCCGACAGCGCGAGCCCGATCGTCTTGGTGCCGAGGTCGAGCCCGAGCAGCCGCGCGTGATCCGGCAGATCGAGAAGGCTTTCGAGCGGAACGATGGCACTGGTCATCCCAGCGCGGTAGCACGCGGGGCCCGCGCTTACGAGCGATTGCTGCGCGAAGAGCGCCTTGCATCCCGGGAATGGCCACCGTCGCGCCAGATCGTGCCGGAGCCGTCGCGCATGGCGACCGAGCGCTCTATCCTCGATGCACGAAGGCGGGATCGCCGCCATGGAAGGATACACTGCGCGTGCCGGCTCTGATCTCGTTGCAAGTTCCCGACAGAGCCCTGCTCGCGCCCTATGAGGCGGCGCTGCGCGGCGGCTGGTCGCCGAATACGACACGCGACGTCGCGCCGGAACAGCTCGCCGCCATCGCTGCCGATCCCGACGCCTTCCTCGCCGAACTCCGCGGTGGACCGGGCCTTATCCGCCTGCCGGATGGCCGCGAGGTCGAGCGCCTGCCGGGGCCGACGCGCTGGATCTTCGCGCAGGACAGACCCGGGCGTCCCTTCGTCGGCTCGATCAATCTGCGCTGGCAGGCGGATGCAGAAGGCCGCCCGATGCTGGCCCTGCCCGAGCATGTGCTCGGACATATCGGCTACGCCATCCTTCCGGCCTTCGCCGGCCACGGCTACGCCACCGCCGCGCTCGGCGCCATGCTGCAGGTGGCGCATCAGGCCGGCTTGCCGGAGGTCGTCATCACCTGCGACGAGTCCAACCACGCCTCGCGGCGCATCATCGAGAAGAACGGCGGGCGGCTGGTCGAAGCCTTCACCGCGCCGCTCTATAGCCCCGACCCGCATCTGCGTTTCCAGCTCAGCACCGCTCGGTGATCAGCCTCGCCAGAGGGCCAGCAGGTGAATCGTTGGATGAAGCCGTGATCGGAAACGATTCCGCTTATTGAAGAATCGGCCCGCTCGAATGCGCCGAGATCGCGCGAGATGTCCCTCAGACGAGCGCGAACCGGTCGACATCGACCAGTCCCTTGTCGGTGATCTTGAGATGCGGGATCACCGGCAGGGTCAGGAAGGCGACCTGCAGGAAGGGTTCCGCCAGCACGACGCCGAGCGCCTTCGCCGCCGCGCGCAGCGTTTCAAGATCGTGCCGCACCGCTTCGAAAGGCGCTTCGCTCATCAGCCCGGCGACCGGCAGCGCCAGCTCCGCCACGATCTTGTCGCCATCGGCCACCGCGAAGCCGCCGCCGGTCTCGATCAGCCGGTTGGCCGCCGCCGCCATCGCGACGTCATCGACGCCGACCACGCAGAGATTGTGGCTGTCATGGCCGACCGAGGAGGCGATGGCGCCGCGCTTCATGCCGAAGCCATGGACGAAGCCCGTGGCGATGCCGCCGCTCCTGCCATGGCGCTCGATCACCGTGACCTTGACCGCATCCTGCGCGAGATCGGGCAGGGCCTCGCCATCGCGCGCGGGCAGGGACATCGCCAGCCGCTCGGTGATGATCCGGCCGGGCACGACGCCGATCACCGGTGTCTCGCCCTCGCGGGCCTGTGCTCGGAAATCGGCCGGCGTGAGCCTGCGGCTCTTCACGCTGCCATGTCCGACCGCCGGAACCTCAGTCCGGCCCTCGAACAGCCCGGCTTCGACCAACCGCCCCCCGGTGAAGACATGGCGCACCGAACAGGTGGCGAGATCCTCGACCAGCACGATGTCGGCGCGTTTGCCCGGCCCGATGAAGCCGCGGTCGAACAGGCCGAAATTCCGCGCCGCCGAGAGTGAGGCGATGCGGTAGGTCGCCAGCATATCCGCGCCGTTCGCGATGGCGGTGCGGATCATGTAGTCGAGATGACCTTCCTCGCCGATATCGAGCGGGTTGCGGTCATCCGTGCAGAAGGCGAGGAAGGGCGAGGCATCGCGCGAGATCAGCGGGATCAGCGCATGCAGGTCCTTCGAGACCGAGCCCTCGCGGATCAGGATCGCCATGCCTTTGCTGAGTTTTTCGCGCGCTTCGTCGGCGGTGGTCGTCTCGTGGTCGGTGCGGATGCCGGCGGCGAGATAGGCGTTGAGGTCCATGCCCCGCACCAGCGGCGCATGGCCGTCGATATGGCGGTCCGAGAAGGCCTCGAGCTTGGCGAGGCAGCCGGGATCGCGGTGGATCACGCCCGGAAAGTTCATGAATTCGGCGAGGCCGATGACCTTGGGATGGTCCATCATCGGGGTCAGGTCGGCAGCCTCGAGCTGCGCGCCGGCCGTCTCCAGATGCGTCGCCGGCACGCAGCTCGACAGGTTGACGCGCAGATCCATCCGCATCGCCTCAGAGCAGGCGAGGAAATAGCGGATGCCCTCGGCGCCCAGCACGTTGGCGATCTCGTGAGGATCGCAGATCGCAGTGGTGACGCCGTGCGGCAGCACGCAGCGCTCGAACTCGAAGGGCGTCACCAGCGAGGATTCGATATGCAGATGCGTGTCGATGAAGCCGGGCACGGCGATGAGGCCGGCGGCGTCGAAGACGCGCTTGCCTTCGTATTGGCCATAGGTCCCGACGATGGTGTCGCCGCAGAGGGCGATGTCGCTCTCGACGAGATCGCCGCTGACAAGATCGAGGAGGCGCGCCCCCTTGATGACGAGATCGGCCGGCTCGTCGCCATGCCCCTGGGCGATCCGGCGGGCGAGCGTGGCTGCGTCGGTCATGGAGCGATTCCGTTGGCTGGTCATGCCGACAGCCTGCATGGCTGCGCGCGCATTGTCGACTTGGTCGGGCGGTCGGATCGGCCTAGATAGGGGCCGGCAACTGAAAAGCCTGGAGTCCCCGCATGAAGCTCACCTGGTACGGCCATTCCGCCTTCCGCGCCGAGATCGACGGCGCCGTCATCCTGATCGACCCGTTCTTCACCGGTAATCCGGGCTTCGAGGGCGATATCGCGGCCATCTCCAGCGGCGTGACCCATATCGTCGTCACCCACGGCCATGGCGACCATGTCGGCGACACGCTCGACATCGCCGAGAAGACCGGCGCGACGGTCATCACCAATTACGACCTCGCCATGCATCTCGCCGCGAAGGGGCTGAAGAAGTTCCAGCCGATGAACACCGGCGGCACCGTCGATCTCGGCCCGTTCAGCGTCACGCTGGTCCGCGCCGACCATTCGGCGGGAATGGGCGAGGCCGGCGTCGCCGTCCCGGTCGGCAGCCCCAACGGCGCCATCATCAAGGCGAAGGGCGAGAAGACGCTCTGGCATATGGGCGACACCGACATCTTCTCGGACATGGCGCTCCTCAGCGAGATCCATGGCGTCGAGGCCTGCATCTGCCCGGTCGGCGACCGCTTCACCATGGGCGGCAAGGTCGCGGCGCTCGCCATGACCCGCTTCGTCAAGCCGAAGGTGGCGATTCCCTGCCATTACGGCTCGTTCCCGATCATCGACTCGAACGCCGATGCTTTCGTCGCCGGGATGCAGGGCAGCGGCATCGAGGTCGTGGTGCCGAAGAAGGGCGAAGCCTTCGCGGTCTGAGCCGGGCTCCCGGATCGTCAATGTTGATTTACGTCGGGGTGTTCGCCGCGCTATAGCCCCGGCGAACCGTTTTCAGGCGCATAAGCCGCGCCCCATTCAGGAGTCCGCCATGTCGGTCGATCTCGCCACCGTCAAGCGCGTCGCGCATCTCGCGCGCATCGCCGTTCCGGAGGCCGATCTGCCCAAGCTGCAAGGCGAGCTCAACGCCATCCTCGGCTTCGTCGAACAGCTCAACGAGGTCAATGTTGAGGGCGTCGAGCCGATGACCTCGGTGACGCCGATGGCGATGAAGCAGCGCGAGGACGTGGTCGATGACGGCGAGATCGCCGACGAGATCGTCGCCAACGCCCCGGTTTCCGAAGACGATTACTTCATGGTGCCCAAGGTGATCGAATAGGCGCGAAACGCGCTTGTTCGATCACCCCGGACGCGCGCAGCGCGATCGGGGGTCTTTTGACCAGATAACTCCGGAATTTTCCCGTGACCGATCTCACCCGCCTGACCCTGACCGAGGCCCGTGACGGCCTGAAGGCCAAGACCTTCACCGCGACCGAGCTGACCAAGGCGCATATCGCCGCCGTCGAGAAGGGCCGCGCCCTCAACGCTTACGTGCTCGAAACGCCCGAGCATGCCCTGAAGCAGGCCGCCGCGTCAGACGAGCGCATCGCCAAAGGCGAGGCCGGGCCGCTCGAGGGTCTGCCGCTCGGCATCAAGGACCTCTTCGCGACACAGGGCGTGCGCACCACCGCCTGCTCGAAGATCCTCGGCAATTTCGTGCCGCCCTATGAATCGACCGTCTCTAGCCAGCTCTGGCGCGACGGCGCGGTGATGCTCGGCAAGCTGAACAACGACGAATTCGCCATGGGCTCGTCCAACGAGACCTCGGCTTTCGGCAGTGTCGTCAACCCCTGGCGGCGCAGCGGTTCCAATGTCGGAGCCGGGCAGGGCGGGGCGGTCGAAGGCAACCATCTCGTGCCGGGCGGCTCCTCGGGTGGCTCGGCGACCGCCGTCGCCGCCGATCTCTGCCTCGCCGCCACCGCGACCGACACCGGCGGCTCGATCCGCCAGCCGGCCGCCTTCACAGGCACGGTCGGCATCAAGCCGACCTATGGCCGCTGCTCGCGCTGGGGCATCGTCGCCTTCGCCTCCTCGCTCGACCAGGCCGGGCCGATCGGCAAGAGCGTGCGCGACTGCGCCGTGATGCTGCGCTCCATGGCCGGGCACGACCCGAAGGACACCACCTGCGTCGATACCCCGGTGCCGGATTACGAATACGCCGTCGGCCGTTCGGTGAAGGGCATGAAGATCGGCATTCCCCGGGAATACCGGCTGGAGGGGCTGAACCCCGAGATCGACGCGCTCTGGCAGAAGGGCATCGAATGGCTCAAGGCCGCCGGCGCCGAGATCGTCGAGATCTCGCTGCCGCACACGAAATACGCCCTGCCGGCCTATTACATCGTGGCCCCGGCCGAGGCCTCCTCGAACCTTGCCCGCTATGACGGCGTCCGCTACGGCCTGCGCGAGAAGGGCAAGGACATCGTCGAGATGTATGAGAAGACCCGCGCCGCCGGCTTCGGCGCCGAGGTCAAGCGCCGCATCATGATCGGCACCTATGTGCTCTCGGCCGGCTATTACGATGCCTATTATCTGCGCGCCCAGAAGGTCCGCACCCTGATCAAGCGCGATTTCGAGACGGTCTATGCCGACGGCATCGATGCCGTGCTGACGCCGGCGACGCCTTCGGCGGCCTTCGGCATCGGCGAGAAGGGCTCGGCCGACCCGGTCGAGATGTACCTGAACGACATCTTCACCGTGACGGTGAACATGGCCGGCCTGCCAGGCATCGCGGTGCCGGCAGGGCTGGACAGCCAGGGCCTGCCGCTCGGCCTCCAGCTCATCGGCCGCCCCTTCGACGAGGAGACGCTGTTCTCGCTCGGCGAGGTGATCGAGCAGGCGGCGGGCCGCTTCCCGGTGAGCGAGCGCTGGTGGGGCTGAGGCGCCCGCCCTGAAGCTTTCCGAGCCCTCATCCTGAGGAGCCGTTCCGCAGGGAACGGCGTCTCGAAGGATGCTCCATTGGGCTCCCGTGCATGCTGGATCATCCTTCGAGACGCGCCTGCGGCGCTCCTCAGGATGAGGGCTCGCTATTGACCGCTGGCTCGTAGAGATTGGCGATCGGATGCCCCGCGAGGAGACGGCCATGATCTTCAGCCGCGCCATGGCCTATGCCTGCCTGACGGTGCTCGCCGGCATCCTCGCCTTCGTCGCTGTCCTGCTGGTCCTGCTGACGATCGTCCAGATGGCGCGAGGGGAGGCTGTTCCCGATCCTGCCGCGAGAGCCATCGCGACCGTCATTGCGATGGGCCTCGCTCTGGGCTGCCGGGCGGTGGCGCGGCGCCTGGTCTGATCCTTTCCGAAAGGCTTCGCTGCTCGGGCTCCGAAAGCCCCGGAGTGGAGGCGAAACGAAAAGGGGCCGCAATTGCGGCCCCTTTCTTGTTCGTGGCTCCGGTTGCCGGAGCGGCCGCCGGCGGCTTTCAGTGCGCCGCTGTCGGCTCGGCCGGCGGCGGGGCCTGCACCTTCCGCTTGGTCCCGCGCAGATCCGCCAGCCAGCGCACCATCACGTAGAACACCGGCGTGAAGATCAGGCCGAAGAAGGTCACGCCCAGCATGCCGGAGAACACCGCGATGCCCATCGCCTGGCGCATCTCGGCGCCGGCGCCGACCGAGATGGTCAGCGGCAGCACGCCCAGGATGAAGGCGACCGAGGTCATCAGGATCGGCCGCAGTCGCGTCCGGGCCGCGGCGATGGCCGCGTCGCGCCGGTTCATGCCTTCGTCCTCGGCCTGCTTGGCGAACTCGACGATCAGGATCGCGTTCTTCGCCGCCAGGCCGACGAGCACCACCAGGCCGATATCGACCAGGATGTTGCGGTCGAGATTGGCGTAGTTCACCCCGAACATCGCCGCCAGGATACACATCGGCACGATCAGGATGACCGCCAGCGGCAGCAGCCAGCTCTCGTAGAGAGCCGCCAGCAGCAGGAAGACGAAGACCACCGCCAGGCCGAAGGCGACGATCGCGGTGTTGCCGGCGAGCTTCTCCTGCAGCGCGATCTCGGTCCATTCGAAGCCGAAGCCGGCCGGCAGGCGCTCGGCCGCGATCTTCTCGACCGCCGCGATGCCCTGGCCGGTGGAGAAGCCGTGCGCCATCGAAAGCTGCACTTCCGCTGCCGGATAGAGATTGTAGCGCGGCACGCGATAGGCACCGGTCGTGTCCTTGAAGGTGGCGACCGAGCCGATCGGCACCATCTCGCCATCCGCGTTGCGGGTCTTGAGATTGGCGACGTCGCGGGTGGTCAGGCGGAACGGATTGTCGGCCTGTGCCGTGACGCGGAAGGTGCGGCCCAGCAGGTTGAAGTCGTTGATATAGGCCGAGCCCATATAGATCGACAGCGTCTCGAAGATGCGGGTGACGGGCACGCCGAGCATCTCCGCCTTGGTGCGGTCGATATCGGCGTAGATCTGCGGCGTCTTGGTCGAGAACAGGGTGAAGGGCTGCACGATGAAGGGCAGCTGGCCGGCCGAGCCGGCGACCGTCCAGGCCGCGCCTTCGAGCGCCGCGAGGCCGCGCCCGCTGCGATCCTGCACATAGCCCTTGAGGCCGCCGCCATTGCCGATGCCGGAAATCGCCGGCGGCTCGATCAGCAGGGTGAAGGCTTCCGAAATCCCGAACATCTGCTGGCGGAGGTCGCCGAAGATGCCCTGGGTCGTCAGGCCCTGCTTCACGCGCTCTTCGAAGGGGGAGAGCGTGACGAAGGCGACGCCGGTGTTCGGCGCGATGGTGAAGGTCGCGCCATCGAGGCCGGCGAAGGCGACGGTATGCGCAACGCCGGGGCGGGACTGCAGGATCTCGTTGGCCCTGCGCAGCACGGCGTCGGTACGCTCGAGCGAGGAGCCGGGCGGCAACTGGATCACGGCGATGAAATAGCCGCGGTCGAGCTGCGGAACGAGGCCGGTCGGCGTCTGGACCAGCCGCTGCGCGGTCAGCGCGATCAGCCCGGCATAGACGATGAGCAGGATCACGGCGAGGCGGATCAGCCGCGAGGTGACGCGCCCATAGCTACGCGAAAGCCAGTCGAAGGCCGCGTTGAAGTAGTGGAAGAACCAGCGCACAGGCGCGCCCAGCTTGTAGATGAAGCCGTGCTGCTCATGCGGGTCATGCGCCTTGTGCGGCTTCAGCAGCAGCGCCGACATCGCCGGCGAGAGCGTCAGCGAGACAAAGCAGGAGATCGCGGTCGAGGCCGCGATGGTGACGGCGAACTGCTGGTAGAACGTGCCCTGCAGGCCGCTGATGAAGGCGGTCGGGATGAACACCGCGCAGAGCACGAGCGCGATCGCGAGCAGCGCGCCGCCGACCTCGTCCATGGTCTTGTGCGCGGCCTCCTTGGGCGACATTCCCTGCGCCAGATAGCGCTCGACGTTCTCGACGACCACGATCGCGTCGTCGACGACGATGCCGATCGCCAGCACCAGCGCGAGCAGCGAGATCGTGTTGAAGGAGATGCCGACCGCGCTCATGATCAGGAAGGTGCCGACCAGCGAGACCGGGATCGCGACGATCGGGATCACCGCCGCCCGCCAGGTCTGCAGGAACAGGATCACCACCACGACGACGAGGATCATCGCCTCGAACAGCGTGTGCACGACCGCGTCGACCGACTGCGCGATGAACTCGGTCGGGTTGTAGATGATGCGGTGCTCGAGTCCCGGCGGGAACTGCTTGGACATGTCGCTCATCGTCGCGATCAGCTTGTCCGAGGTCGCAAGCGCGTTCGAGCCGGGCCGCTGGAAGACGCCGATGGCGACGGTGTTCCTGTTGTCGAGATAGGCGTTGGTTGTGTAGTCCTGCGAGCCGAGCTCGACGCGGGCGATGTCGCGGACGCGGATGGTGCCGCCATCGGCGTCGGAGCGCACGACGATGTTCTCGAACTCGGAGACGTCGGTCAGGCGGCCGAGCGTATTGACCGAGAGCTGGAAGGCCTCGTTCGACTTCGCGGGCGGCTGGTTCAGCGCGCCGGCGGCCACCTGCACGTTCGCCGCCCTGAGCGCGGCGACGACGTCGCTCGCCGTCAGGTTGCGCGAGGCGACCTTGGCCGGATCGAGCCAGATGCGCATCGAGAAGTCGCGCGCGCCGAAGACCTGCACATCGCCGACGCCGTCGACGCGGGTCAGCACGTCCTTCACATAGAGCGAGGCGTAGTTGGAGATGTATTGCGCGTCGCGCGACCCGTCCGGCGAGATCATGTTGATGACCATCAGGAAGTCGGGCGAGGCCTTGCGCACCTGGACGCCCAGCGCCCGCACGTCCTGCGGCAGGCGCGGTTCGGCCTGGGAGACGCGGTTCTGCACCAGCACCTGCGCCTGGTCGATATCGGTGCCGCCCTTGAACACGACGTTGATCGTCACCACGCCGTCGCCGGTCGACTGCGAGGTGATGTAGAGCATGTCGTCGACGCCGTTCACCTCCTGCTCGATCGGCGTCGCCACCGTGGCGGCGACCGTCTCGGCCGAGGCGCCGGGATAGGTGGCGCGGATCGACACCGTCGGCGGGGCGATCTCGGGATATTCGGCGATCGGCAGGGAGCGCTGGGCGATCGCGCCGGCGATCGTCAGCAGGATCGAGAGGACCGTGGCGAAGATCGGCCGGTCGATGAAGAAATGGGCGAAGCGGAACATGGAAGGTCCTGTCCGGAAAAGGCGGACGGGCGCCGCAAGGCGCCCGGATTGTCGTGTCAGGGGCCGAGGGTCGGCCCCCGACCGGTCAGTTCGTTGTCGCGACCTTGATCTCGCCCGGCTGCGGCGTGACCGCCACGCCAGGACGGACCATCGGATTGGCATTGCCGCCGACGATGACCTTGTCCTGCGAGGTCAGGCCGGCGCGGATCACGCGCAGGCCTTCGCTGAGCGGGCCGAGCTCGACGATCTTCGGCACCACCTTGTTCTCGGGGCCGACGGTCAGCACGACCTTGTGGGACTGGTCCGAGGCGATGACGGCGTCGGGCACCAGCAGCGCATCCGCCTCACCGGCGAAGAAGCGCAGGCGGCCGAACACGCCGGGCGTCAGGAACTGGTCCTTGTTGTCGAACACGGCGCGGCCGCGAATGGTGGCCGAACGCGCATTGAGCGCGTTGTCGAGGAAGTTGACCTTGCCGCGGCGGTCCCACTTCGCCTCGTCGGACAGGCGCACTTCGACCACCGTGCCGGAATCGCGGCTGGCACCGTCGCGCGGATTGGCCATGCGGGCATAGCGCAGATAGTCGGCCTCCGAGACATCGAAGGTGAAGTAGATCGGATCGACCGCGACGATGGTGGTCAGCAGCGTCGCGCCGGACTGGCCGCCCGAGATCAGGTTGCCCGGATCGACGCGGCGGTTCGAGATGCGACCCGCCAGCGGCGCGCGCACCTCGGTCCATTCGAGATTGAGCTGGGCGGTCTTGAGATTTGCCTCCGCGCCCTGCAGCGTGCCGACGGCGCTGTCGAGATTGGCCCGCCGCTGGTCGACGTCGCGCGCCGTGATCGTGCGGTTCTGGGTCAGGCCCTCGGCGCGCTCGACCTCGTTGCGGGCGAGATCGACTTGCGCCTTGGCGCGGGCGATGTCGGCCTGCGCCACGTCGACGGCCAGTTTGTAAGGCCGCTGATCGATGGTAAAGAGGAGGTCGCCCTTCTGAACCAGCGCGCCGTCACGGAAATGGACGCGGTCGATGAAGCCGGAGACGCGCGCGCGCACCTCGACCTGCTCGCTCGCTTCGAAGCGGCCCGTATACTCGTCCCAGTTGGTGACGCGTTTGGCGAGCGGGTTGGCGATCTGGACGGGCGGGGCCGGCGGCGCTCCCTGGGCGGACGCATCCTGCTGAACGAGGATGGTCGACGCGGCGGCAGCGAGCACCAGGCCGATAAAACGGCTGCGTGACATGGAGAAACTCCGGATTGCGGGCCAGGCATATCATCGTTGGTTTCCGGCCGTTGGCGCAAGAAGGGTATGGCAGTGACGAATGTCAAGAACCATCACCCATCATAAGACGCCTTCCTGACACAAATAAGCAATGTTCCCGCCATCTGGTTGCAGGAGTGCAACGCGTTTCGGCCTCCGGATGACGCGTCGAGGCCCTGGCGCGAGGAATGCGTCTTGCGCGCGGCGACCTCCGCGCACTGTGATCCTTGCGCGCCGTGACCCTTGCCGCCCGTTCGCCGAAAGCGTAACGCGTAGCCGAGTTTGAGAGCCGAAAGGTTAGAGATGAACGCGCATGTCCGCCCCGCCGACCCCAAGAAGCTGATCAAGGGCGCGACCGGGGATTGGGAAGTGGTGATCGGCATGGAGATCCACGCCCAGGTCACCTCCAACGCCAAGCTGTTCTCCGGGGCTTCCACCGGCTTCGGCGCCGAGCCGAACGAACATGTCAGCCTCGTCGATGCGGCGATGCCGGGCATGCTGCCGGTGATCAACGCCGAATGCGTCCGCCAGGCGGTGCGCACGGGCCTCGGCCTCAACGCGCAGATCAACAATCGCTCGGTCTTCGACCGCAAGAACTATTTCTACCCGGACCTGCCGCAGGGCTATCAGATCAGCCAGTACAAGAGCCCGATCGTGGGCGAGGGCGAGATCGTGGTCGATCTCTCGCCGACCGAGCAGATCACGGTCGGCATCGAGCGGCTGCATCTGGAGCAGGATGCCGGCAAGTCGATCCACGACCAGCATCCGACGATGAGCTTCGTCGACCTCAACCGTTCGGGCGTGGCGCTGATGGAGATCGTCTCCAAGCCGGATCTGCGCTCGGCCGAGGAGGCGAAGGCCTATGTCTCGAAGCTGCGCACCATCCTGCGCTATCTCGGCACCTGCGACGGCGACATGGAGAAGGGCAATCTCCGCGCCGACGTGAACGTGTCCGTCCGCAAGCCCGGCGACGAGCTCGGCACGCGCTGCGAGATCAAGAACGTCAACTCGATCCGTTTCATCGGCCAGGCGGTCGAGGTCGAGGCGCGCCGCCAGATCGGCATCATCGAGGATGGCGGCACGATCGACCAGGAGACGAGGCTCTACGATCCCGGCAAGGGCGAGACCCGCTCGATGCGCTCCAAGGAAGAGGCGCATGACTACCGCTACTTCCCCGATCCCGATCTGCTGCCGCTCGAATTCGACGACGCCTTCGTCGCGAATCTGAAGGGCGCACTGCCGGAGCTGCCGGACGCCAAGAAGGCCCGCTTCATCGCGGAATACGGGTTGTCGCCCTATGACGCCTCGGTGCTCGTCGCCGAGCGCGAGCAGGCCGATTATTTCGAGGCGGTGGCGAAGGGCCGCGACGGCAAGGCCGCCGCGAACTGGGTGATCAACGAGCTGTTCGGCCGCCTCAACAAGGAAGGCAAGGACATCGCGTCCTCTCCTGTGTCGGCCCTCCAGCTCGGCGGGCTCGTCGACCTGATCGGCGAGAACGTCATCTCGGGCCGCATCGCCAAGGACCTCTTCGAGATCCTCTGGACCGAGGGCGGCGACCCGCGCCAGATCGTCGAGACCCGCGGCATGAAGCAGGTCACCGACACCGGCGCGATCGAGAAGGCCGTCGACGAGCTGATCGCGGCCAATCCCGACAAGGTCGAGCAGGTCAAGGCCAAGCCGACCATGCTGGGCTGGTTCGTCGGCCAGGCGATGAAGGCCTCCGGCGGCAAGGCCAACCCACAGGCCCTCAACGAGATCCTGAAGAAGAAGCTGGGGATCGAGTGATCGAATACGCCGTCATCCCGGACGCTGCGACGCGGAGATCCGGGATCCATGCCTGAAGCTTTTTCGGAAGCGCTCCGGCCTGGATCCCGGGTCAAGCCCGGGATGATCGCGGTGTTTCCTGCGCAAGCTGGACGATTGGGATGACCCCCGCCGATCTCGTCATCCGCGACGCCGAAGCCGCCGACATTCCGGCGGTCAGGGCGCTTCTGGTCGAGACCTGGCACGCGACCTATGACGGCATCTATGGTTGGCAGCGGGTCGCCGAGATCACCAATGCCTGGCATTCGCCGGAGAATCTGCACAGCCAGCTCGGCCGCGACGAGGGCGTCTTCCTCGTCGCGTCGGTCGGTGCGGAGATCGTCGCCACGGCATCCGCCAGACCGGAACGCGACGGCGCGGCGCTGCTGACCCGGCTCTATGTCCTGCCGGCCTGGCAGGGCGTCGGCATCGGCCGCACGCTGCTGCAGGTCGCGCTCGCCTGCTTTCCGAAGGCGCCGGTCGCCCGCCTCGAGGTCGAGAGCCAGAACGAACCGGCGATCGCCTTCTACGAACGCATGGGTTTTTTCCTGCAGCGCCAGGCGCGCTTCGACGGCCGCGACGACACGCCGAACACGCTGCTGATGGCCAAGCGCCTCTTTGCCGAGTGACCTTGCGCCCATTTCCCGTCTTTGCCTGAGCCGAAAGCCGACGCGATGACCAGGACATCTGTCTCCGCCGCAGAAATCACTATCCGCCGCGCGCGGGCCGAGGATGTCGCACGCATCGTGGAACTCATGATGCTCGGCGCGCCGACGCAGACGTTGACGCCGGAGGAGATCGCTGCCGAGGCACGTCACCCCGCCTATGCCGAGGCCTTCGCCGAGATCGCTGCCAGCAGGGACAGCGCGCTCTGCGTCGCCGAGCGGGCAGGGCAGGTGATCGGCACCTTTCAGATCACGCTGATCCCCGGCCTTATCGCGCGCGGGCGCAAGCGCGCCAAGATCGAGAGCGTCCACGTTTCGCCGGAGAGCCGCGGGCTCGGCATCGGTGCGCTGATGATCCGGCACGCCCTGGCCTTTGCCGAGGAGAGCGGCGCCGGTCTCGTCGAGCTGACCTCGAACAAGAGCCGCGTCGATGCCCATCGCTTCTACCGCAAACTCGGCTTCGACCAGAGCCATGAGGGCTTCAAGAAGCCGCTCTGAACCCGAAAAGGTTACACGCGGGGAGGACATGGCGCAGTCGCGCTGGGGGCGGGCGCAACCCCTTCCGGCCCCGCCGGCCTAACCATAGATTGGCGGCTGAAGTCTCGTCGCAGCAAGGAAGCTCCCGATGTCGCAAGCTCCCGCCAATCCGATCGACCTCTATTTCTGGCCGACGCCGAACGGCTACAAGATCAGCATCATGCTCGAAGAATGCGGGCTGCCCTACAACGTCGTTCCGGTGAACATCGGCAAGGGCGACCAGTTCAAGCCCGAGTTCCTCGCCATCTCGCCCAACAACCGCATGCCGGCCATCGTCGATCCCGACGGGCCGGACGGCAAGCCGATTTCCGTCTTCGAATCCGGCGCCATCCTCCAATACCTCGGCCGCAAGACCGGGAAGTTCTATCCGAAGGACGAGCGTGGCCGCGTCGCGGTCGACGAGTGGCTGTTCTGGCAGATGGGCGGTTTTGGCCCGATGCTCGGCCAGACCCATCATTTCCGCCTCTACGCGCCCGAACAGGTGCCCTACGCCATCGAGCGCTACACCAACGAGGCGAACCGCCTCTATGGCGTGCTGAACAAGCGGCTCGCGGGCCGCGACTACATCTGCGGCGATTATTCCATCGCCGACATGGCTTGCATCGGCTGGGCCCGCGGCTGGGAGCGGCAGGGCCAGGACATCAAGCAGTTCCCGCATGTCGGCCGCTGGATCGAGACGATGCTCGCTCGCCCCGCGGTCGAGCGCGGCCTCAAGGTCGGCGAGGAGCTGCGCAGCCCGGCCGGCATCAACACGCCGGAGCAGAAGGCGGTCCTCTTCGGCCAGAAGGCGAGCTGAACTGCTCTCCCTTCTCCCCCGGGGGAGAAGGTGGCAGTGCGAAGCGTTGACGGATGAGGGCCGTCAGCGCCACGCTTTCCTCATCCGTCTGCTTCGCAGACACCTTCTCCCGAGGGGAGAAGGAAAACCGGCTCAATTGGTCCGCGACCACTTCACCGTGCGGCAGATCAAGCCGCCCATGACACAGCCTGCCGTGGTCAGCGCATTGCCCGAGAGCGTCATCGTGCCCGAATAGGTCTTGCCGTCCTCCGGGTTGAAGGCGCTGCCGTTCCACTTGTTCGCGCCGTTCGGCTTCATGTCGAAGAAGATGCGCTGGCCGAGTTTCGCCGGACCGTTCGGATCCTTAAGCCATGAGATCGTGCCGCAGAGCGCATCGCCGCATTTGCTGAAGCGCACGCGCGAGGCGCCGGTGTCGCGTTCCCAGACGCCGACCACCTCCTGCGCCGAGGCGCGCGTGGCCGCGCCGGCCAGAGTGAACGCCGCCAGGCCTGCCAGGCCGAAAGCCGCCAGTGTCCTCATCGTTTCCTCCTGATCGGCCCGTCGGCCGTTATGGTTTACATGTGAACCATAGCGCCGTTTTGCGTCGGCTCCAAGATGCCGCAGCGACAGTTCTTGCCGGCGGTTCCGTGAGGCAAGGTGAATCCATCATCAACGCCGGCATTCCGCCGCTCTGGTCAGGGCATTGAGCGGAAACGCTTTTCCGGCATTCCTTCGTAAACGCCCCGTTGCTTTAACCTGGCGATGACGTCTCGTTGAGACTCGATTCATCGCAAAATTTAGCCCGCGCTTTAACGGTTGCGGCCACTCTCGCACTCATCGGTCGGGGCCTTGGACGGGTGGCTGGCCGCAACGACAGACAGGGTGGGTTCAATCATGGCACGCATGGAGATGAGCGCGATCCCCGCTTCACTGGTGGCACCGGTGGAAGTATCGGCCGAGGCCTATTGCGAGCTCGGGCTGATGCATGCTTCGGGGCGGGCAGGAGCCGTCGATCTGGTCAAGGCTCAGACCTGGTTCAACATCGCCTTCGCACGCGGCAGCGCCCGGGCGGCGGCGCATCGGCAGGAGCTGGCGCTGGAAATGAGCCGTGACGAGATCGCGGAAGCGTTGCGCGAGGCCCGCACTTTCCTGACGCGGCACTGAGTGCCGCGTTCGGCTACTCGGAGACGACGCGGTCTCGCGTCGTTCAGAAGGCCGCGATGCCGCCCGAGGGCGGGGGCAGGTTGCCCCTGCGGTCCTTGCTGATGGAGTCAGGCGTCACGAGCAGCACCTGGCAGAGCAGGGAAACGAAGCCCGCGAAGACGATCGCAACGACAACCATGGATTGGCTCCCTGTTGTTCACGCGCCATCCTAGCACGAAACAGATCAGTCGGCTCATGGATTCCGGTGCGGTAGCCCGGTGTGCGCCCCTTTTGGGGCAAGCCTTGTAGGGTGCGAAGGCGGCAGCTATAAGCGCGCCGCATTCCCTTATTCGACCCTTCCAAGGATCATTCGATGGCTGTCCAGCGTACCTTCTCCATTCTCAAGCCCGACGCGACGAAGCGCAACCTCACCGGCGCGGTCAACGCGGTCATCGAGAAGGCTGGCCTGCGGATCGTCGCGCAGAAGCGCATCCAGATGACCAAGGCCCAGGCCGAGACCTTCTACGCGGTCCATTCGGCGCGTCCCTTCTTCGGCGAGCTCGTCGAGTTCATGACCTCCGGCCCGGTCGTCGTGCAGGTTCTGGAAGGCGAGGACGCCATCGCCAAGTACCGTGACGTGATGGGCGCCACCAACCCGGCCAACGCCGCCGAGGGCACCATCCGCAAGCTCTTCGCCCAGTCGGTCGGCGAGAACACCGTGCACGGCTCGGACGCTGCCGAGACGGCGGCCGTCGAGATCGCCCAGTTCTTCGCGGGCAACGAGATCGTCGGCTGATCGCAGCCGCAGTTCAGGCTGAAAAGCAAAAAGGGCGGACCGGTTTGCCGGTCCGCCCTTTTCTTTTGGGGCGCAAGCCTGACCGGGCGCTTGCCCGGCCATGGCCCTGCCGTTCCTCAGAAACCGAGCGAGTAGTTCGATCCGGTGTCGAAGGAATAGCTCGCCGAGATGCCGACGGTGATCGAGTTGCGCGAACCGAAGGGCCGGACGATCGGCGAGCGGGCGGCGTCGCCGGTCAGGCGCTTGTACTCGACATAGGTCGTGGTCTGGAGTCGGTCGGACCAGTGATAGGTCGCCTGCGCCAGTGCGCCATACGAATGCACGCCGGCATTGAAGCGCTGCAGCAGCCCGCCGGTGCCGGGCAGGGCGCCGCTGGTGCCGAAATAGGTGCGCACGTAATCGGCGCTGGCGATGCGCATGCGCGGGCCGATGCCGAAGGTCCAGGGGCCGAGATTGGTGAAGGCGTCGAGCTTGAGGTCGGCGACGACGCCGTCATGGGCGACGATGCCGCGGCGGACGTCGACGCGGGCGCGCAGCCAGGATGTCGGATAGAATTCGGCGAAGGCGCCGGCCTCGCCACCGAATTTCGTGGGGGGCACCGCGACCAGCGCCGGGTTGACCTTGGCGTTGCGCTTCCAGAGCAGATCGCCCGAGAAGCCGATGCGCCAGCCCTGGCCGGAGAACACGCCGATGCTGAGCATGGCGTCGTCCTCGGCCGCCCACCAGGTGCTCTTCAGCCCCCGGCCGAGCGAGATGATCGGGCGCGCCCGGAAGAGATAGTCGTCGGAGCCGGTATAGTCCGGCTGGTAGCGCAGGCCCGCCCCGACCGTCAGATACCAGTTCTGGGCCGACTGGGGCGAGGTGAGCTGGGTGTAGTCGCTCGACTGGGCCTGTGCGGCTCCGGGCAAGGACAGGGCAAGGCCGAGCACGAGGCCCGCCAGATACGCAACGCAACGCATAGTCGAGAACTCCGGCGCCGTGGCACCTCTCGCAAGGGATCTTGCTGCAATGTCGATCAGGAGGATTAAGACGCGGTTAGCGTTGACGGCTTCTTACGCATGCGGCCTGTCGCGAATTTCGGCTCCCGCGCCGCCACGCGATGGATTAGAACCACTCCATGAACCAGATGCCCCGCGTCGAGATCCGTCCCTCGGTCTGCCCGCATGACTGCCCTTCCGCCTGCTCGCTCGAGGTCGAGGTTCTCGACGGGCGCAGCATCGGCCGCGTGCGCGGCTCCAAGCGCCAGAGCTATACCGACGGCGTGATCTGCGCCAAGGTCGCCCGCTACGCCGAGCGCATCCACCATCCCGACCGGCTGCTGCACCCGCTGAAGCGCGTCGGCCCGAAGGGGGCAGGGCAGTTCGAGCGCATCTCCTGGGACAAGGCGCTCGACGAGATCGCGCGCCGTTTCCTCGCCATCGAGGCCGAGCATGGCCCCGAGGCGGTCTGGCCCTATTACTACGCCGGCACGATGGGGCTGGTGATGCGCGACGGCATCAACCGCCTGCGCCACGCCAAGCGCTATTCGGGCCAGTATTCGACCATCTGCACGACGACCGCCTGGACCGGTTTCATCGCCGGCACGGGCCGTCTCGCCGGCGTCGATCCGCGCGAGATGGCGAAGTCGGACTGCGTCGTGATCTGGGGCACCAACGCCGTGCACACCCAGGTCAACGTCATGAACCACGCCATCAAGGCGCGGAAGGAGCGCGGCGCCAAGATCGTCGCCATCGACATCTACCGCAACGCCACGCTGCAGCAGGCCGATCTCGCGCTCGTCCTGAAGCCCGGCACCGACGCGGCGCTCGCCTGCGCGGTGATGCATGTCCTCTTCCGCGACGGCCATGCCGACCGCGACTATCTCGCTGCCCATACCGACTGCCCCGACGAGCTGGAAGCCCATCTCGCCACGCGCACGCCGGAATGGGCGGCGGCGATCACCGGGCTGAGCGTCGCCGAGATCGAGGAATTCGCCACGCTGGTCGGCACCCGCAAGCGGAGCTTCTTCCGCCTCGGCTACGGCTTCGCGCGCCAGCGTAACGGCGCGGTCTCGATGCATGCGGCGCTGTCGGTGCCGGCGGTGACGGGAGCCTGGCAGTACGAGGGCGGCGGCGCCTTCCACAGCAACAGCGGCATCTACAAATGGCGCAAGAGCCTGATCGAGGGGCTCGACACCATGGAGCGCGGCGTGCGCCAGCTCGACCAGTCGCAGATCGGCCGCGTCCTGACCGGCGATGCGCCGGCCCTGCGCGATGGCGGCCCCGTCAAGGCGCTCTTCATCCAGAACACCAACCCGGTCTCGGTCGCGCCCGAGCAGGAGCTGGTCAAGCAGGGCTTTGCCCGCGAGGACCTGTTCACCGTCGTCCACGAGCAGTTCATGACCGAGACGGCGGCCATGGCCGACATCGTCCTGCCGGCGACGCAGTTCATGGAGCATGACGATCTCTACCAAGGCGGCGGCCACCAGCACATCATGTGGGGCGGCAAGCTGATCGAGCCGCCGGGCGAGTGCCGCTCGAACCATGAGGTCGTCTCGGCGCTGGCGCAGCGGCTGGGCGCCGAGCATCGCGGCTTCGCCATGACCCCGCGCGAAATCGTCGACTGGACGCTGCGCGAGAGCGGGCGCGGTACGCTGGACGAGCTGATCGCGAATGATTTCCTCGACGTACAGCCGGATTTCGAGACGGCGCATTACCTGAAGGGATTCGGCCATCGCGACGGCAAGTTCCACTTCAAGCCGGACTGGCCGAAGGTGCCGAACGCCAATGACGGCCTCGTTGGTCCTTATGACCGGCTGCCGGCGCTACCCGATCAGTGGGACGTCATCGAGCTCGCCGATGACGAGCATCCTTTCCGCCTCGCCACCAGCCCGGCGCGCAGCTTCCTTAATTCGACCTTCAATGAGACGCCAGGCTCGCTGAAGAAGGAGGGGCAGCCGACGCTGATGCTGCATCCGGACGATGCGGCCGGGCTCGGCATCGCGGCCGGCGACGAAGTCGTCGTCGGCAACCGGCGCGGCACGGTCCATCTGACCGCGGCGATCTTCGCAGGGCTGGTACGCGGCGTGGTCATCGCCGAGTCGATCTGGCCCAATGCGGCCCATCAGCACGGTCGCGGCATCAACACCCTGACCGGCGCCGATTCGCCGGCGCCTTTCGGCGGTGCCGCCTTCCATGACAACAAGGTGTGGATCCGGAAGGCCTGACAAGCTTCGGAGCCTCTTGACCTTTCATGCATCTGTGTCATGCGGAGGCGTGGCGGCGCCGGGATCCATGCGACCGCTTCTTCTCGAAGGACGGGCAAGTCATGATGATGCGGCGGTTGGGTGCGGTCGTTCTGGCCGGTGGATTCTCGATGCTGTTGGGCGCCTCGGCCTATGCCGCGAGCAGCTCCACGGCGCTGCCTCCGCCGGACCCGACCGCGAAGAATCTGACGCCCTACATGATTCAGCTCCGTGCCTTCGACGCCTGCCTGATCACCCAGTCGCGCCTGCTCAACACGACGCGCGAGGCGGTGCACACGCCCTGCAGCTGCTACGCCAAGGGCACCGTCAATGCCATGAGCAAGGACGAGATCCAGGCCTTCCGCGACACCGGCTATTTCAACGACACGGCCCGCGAAAAGGGCCTCCGCTTCATCGACCAGTGCAAGCTGAAGCGGCCGATCTGAGCCGAGTGGCGTTTTTGGTCGGTGCGGCAATGCCGTTTCTCGGATAGCGCGGGGAACCCTCTCCCGGAGGGAGAGGGCAGGGTGAGGGGAAGGCCGCTGGACGTTGTGGCCGTGACCTGACGGCTGCTGCTGCGAGGTTTGTGCCTTACTGGTCAAACGACCTACACCTCACCCCTACCCCTCTCCTTTCAGGAGAGGGGATCCCGCGCCTTCGATACCTCCCGCCTTGCTGCTGACACGCTCCTGACAGAAGTTGTCACCCCGGCTGGGCCATGATGCCGCAGCTACGAGGCCGGGTAGGGAGATAATGCCGTGCAGCGCGCCGAACGATTGCTCGACATGATCCAGAGCCTGCGTCGCCGCAGGCGCCCCGTCACCGCCGAGACTCTGGCTTCCGAGCTCGATGTCTCCGTGCGGACGGTCTATCGCGACATCGGCGCCTTGGTGCGCCAGGGCGTGCCTGTGCGCGGCGAGGCCGGCATCGGCTATGTGCTCGACGCCGGTTTCGACCTGCCGCCGCTGATGCTCTCGCCCGACGAGATCGAGGCCGTGCTCGTCGGCATGCGCTGGCTGAGCGAGCGGGCGGACCCGGTGCTCGCGCGAGCGGCCGAGGATGTCGTCAGCAAGGTTGCGGCCGTGCTGCCGGCCCATCTGAAGCCGATCCTGCTCGACGGCGCCTTGTTCGCGGCCTCCCATCCGGGCGAGCTGCCGGTCGATCAGGTCGATGTCGCGGCTGTGCGCGCCGCGATCCGCAACGGCCGCAAGCTCTCGATCGAATACAGCGACGAAAGCGGCCATGCGACGCAGCGCATGATCTGGCCGATCGGCATGACCTTCTACGAGCGCGTCCGCATCGTCATCGCCTGGTGCGAGCTTCGGCAGGCCTTTCGCCATTTCCGCACCGACCGTATGACCGGCCTCGTCGCGCTGGAGGAGCGTTACCCCGCCCGCCGCGCCGATCTCTTCCGCCGCTGGCAGAAGGAGGAGGAGAAGACGCGCGAGGAATGGGAGCGCTGCAAGCGCGAGGGCGGCGGGATGCCGGCGAACGCCGAGGGCGCAGCCGCCTCTCAGCCGCGGATGACGACCCCGCCTTCGAGTCTGGCCCGGCCCGAAGCGACCTCGGCCAGCGCCGCCGGATAGAGCTTGTGCTCCTCGGCAAGGACGCGCTGCGCCAGCTTGTCCTCGTCGTCGCCGGGCAGGACCGGTACCTTCGCCTGCAAGATGACCGGGCCGGCATCGAGCTCCGGCACGACGAAATGAACCGAGCAGCCATGCTCGGCGACGCCGGCTTCCAGAGCCTGTCGGTGCGTATGCGTGCCCTTGAACAGCGGCAGCAGCGAGGGGTGGATGTTGATCATCCGGCCTTCCCAGCGCGTCACGAACCAGGGCGTCAGGATGCGCATGAAGCCGGCGAGCACGACCAGATCGATCTGGTTGACGCGCAGCACCTCGTCCATCGCGCGCTCGAAGGCCTCGCGGTCCTTGCCGAAGGCGCGGTGATCGACGGTCGCGGTCGCGATGCCGAAGCCACGCGCCCGGTCGAGCCCCGCGACGTCGGGAATGTTCGAGAGCACGAGCGCGATCTGCGCCGGATAGTCCGGCGCCTGCGCGGCTTCCGCTAGCGAAACCATGTTGGAACCGCGCCCGGAGATCAGCACTCCGACGAGTTTGCGGCGAGCCGCCATGCTCACAGCGCGAGCTTGCCGCGATAGCTGACCGGCTCCTCGCCTTCCGCGGCCGGCACGATCTCGCCGAGCCTGACCGGCGCCTCGCCGGCGGCCTTGAGCGCCGCAAGAACCTCGTCGGCCTTCGCCGCATCGGCCGCCACGATCATGCCAATGCCGCAGTTGAAGGTGCGCAGCATCTCGCGCTCGGCGACACCGCCGATCTTGGCGAGCCAGCCGAAGACGGGCGGCACCGGGATTGAGGCGAGGTCGAGTGCGACGCCGAGCCCTTCCGGCAGCACGCGCGGGATATTGTCGGGAAAGCCGCCGCCGGTGATATGGGCGAGCGCCTTGATGCCGTCGGTCGCCTTCAGCGCCTGCAGCAGCGGCTTCACATAGATCCGCGTCGGCTCCAGCAGCGCTTCGGCGAGGTTCTTCTCGGGGGCGAAGGGGGCAGGGGCCTCCCAGCCGAGGCCGCTGAGCTCGACGATGCGGCGCACCAGCGAATAGCCGTTCGAATGCACGCCGGAGGAGGGCAGGCCGAAGACCACGTCGCCCGGCTTCAGGTCCTCGCGGGGCAGAAGCGCACCGCGCTCGGCCGCGCCGACGGCGAAGCCGGCGAGGTCGTAATCCTTTTCGGCATACATGCCGGGCATCTCGGCGGTCTCGCCGCCGATCAGCGCGCAGCCGGCCTGGCGGCAGCCATCGGCGATGCCGCGCACGATCTCGACGCCGACCTTCGGGTCGAGCTTGCCGGTGGCGTAATAGTCGAGGAAGAGCAGGGGCTCGGCGCCCTGCACGATCAGGTCGTTGACGCACATCGCCACGAGATCGATGCCGATGGTCGAATGCAGCCCGCTTTCGATGGCGATCTTCACCTTGGTGCCGACGCCGTCATTGGCGGCGACCAAGATCGGGTCGTTGAAGCCGGCGGCCTTGAGATCGAACAACCCGCCGAAACCGCCGATCTCGGCGTCCGCGCCCGGCCGGCGCGTCGCGCGCACCAGCGGCTTGATCTCGTCGACCATGGCATTGCCGGCGTCGATATCGACACCTGCCTGCGCATAGGTCAGTCCGTTTGCGCCGGGCTTGCTCATTGCGGTCTCGCCTTTGTTCCTGTTCGCGGGAGCGATAGGCAAGCACGCCCCGGCTGGCAAGGCTTGGAACGGGCTTTATTGGCTTTATCATCGCCATCTTGCGTCATTCCGGGCGACCGAAAGAGAGACCCGGGATCCATGCCTGGGCCAACGCGGGATGACGGCGCGAGGAAACGGATGTCATGAGTGGCCGGGCTGGCATTGCGCGTGATGCTGAGCGAAGCTGCACCCATGACGATCCCGAATCTGATCACGCTCGGCCGGCTCTTCCTGGTGCCGCTCGTCATCGTGATGATCGTCAATGCGCGCTGGGACGCCGCTTTCGTCATTTTCGTCGTCGCCGGCGTATCCGATGCCGTCGACGGCTTCCTCGCCAAGCGCTGCGGCATGGCGAGCGAGCTCGGCGCCTATCTCGATCCCATCGCCGACAAGGCGCTGATCGTCTCGATCTACATCACGCTCGCGGTGGTCGGCGCGATTCCGTTCTGGCTCGTCGTCCTGGTCGTGGCGCGCGACATCATGATCGTGGCCGCGGTGCTGCTCTCCTGGCTGCTCGACCGGCCGGTCACGATCGCCCCCTTTATCGTCAGTAAGCTCAACACCGCCGCGCAGATCGCCTTTGCCGCGCTGGCGCTCGGCTCGCGCGCCTTCGGCATCGATCCCGGTCCCGCCGGCACGGTCGGCGAGCTGGTTGTCGCCTTGTTGACGCTGGCCTCGATGGCGGCCTATCTCGCCTTCTGGCTGCGGCACATGGCGGGATCGGCCGAGACCGCCCGCGCTGGCCGGGAACCGCCGGACCACGTATAGAGTTGCTCGTCTTCCCGCCGAAGACGCGAAGAGGCTGATGGATGACCTTACAGCGCCAGATCGGCTTTTGGCTGGGTTCCCTCTTCGTCTTCGTGCTGTTCCTGGTGCTGCTCAGGGACATCCTGCTGCCCTTCATCGCGGCGCTGGCGCTTGCCTATCTGCTCGATCCGCTGGCCGACCGGCTGGAGCGCCTCGGGATGAGCCGCCTTGCCGCGACCATCGTCATCCTCGTCGTCTTAATCCTGATCTTCGCGCTGGTGCTGATCCTGCTCGCGCCGCTGCTCGGCCAGCAGCTCGCCGGGCTGGTGGCGCGGCTGCCCGGGGATGCGGCGAAACTGCAGTCGCTCGTGCTCGAAAAGGGCGCGCCCTGGCTCGAGCGCTTCGGCGGCGGCGATCTTGCCAAGCAGGCGCAGAGTTCGCTGGGCGACCTCGTCGGCCAGGCGACGAAATGGGTTGGCGGCCTGCTGCAATCGCTCTGGAGCGGCGGCACCGCGATCGTCGGCGTCTTTTCGCTGCTGGTGCTGACGCCGGTCATCGCCTTCTATCTGCTGGTCGACTGGGATCGCATGGTCGCGACCGTCGATAGCTGGCTGCCGCGCGACCATCGCAAGACCATCCGCGGGCTGGTGCGCGAGATGGACACCGCCATCGCAGGCTTCCTGCGCGGGCAGGCGCTGGTCTGCCTGCTGCTGGGCGCATTTTACGCCATCGGGCTGAGCGTCGTCGGCGTCAATTTCGGCGCGTTGATCGGCATCATCTCGGGTTTCCTCTCCTTCATTCCCTATGTCGGCTCGCTGACCGGGCTCGTGCTCTCGGTCGGCGTCGCGACGGTGCAGTTCTGGCCGGACTGGACCTGGCCGCTGGCGACGCTCGGCGTCTTCCTGGTCGGGCAGTTCCTCGAGGGCAACATCTTCCAGCCGAAATTCGTCGGCGACTCGATCGGCGTCCATCCGGTCTGGCTGATGTTCGCGCTGCTCGCCTTCGGTTCGCTCTTCGGCTTCGTCGGCCTGCTGCTGGCGGTGCCGCTGGCGGCGGTGATCGGCGTGCTCTGCCGCTTCGCCCTCAGGCAGTATCTCGCCAGCAATCTCTATCGCGGCATTCATCCGAACCCGGCGAAGGCCGATGTGACGATCGAGATCGAGCGCTGAGCCGCCCATGTCAGACGCGCCTTCGCGCCCGCGCCAGCTCGCCTTCGACCTGCCGGTCGACAGCCGCCACGGCGTCGAGGATTTCCTCGTCGGCCCCTCGAACGAGGCGGCCTACGGGCTGGTCGAAAGCTGGCCGCGCTGGCCCGATGCCTGGCTGCGCCTGACGGGACCGGAAGGCGCGGGCAAGACCCATCTCGCCGCGATCTGGGCCCGCATGGCCCATGCCTGGACAATTCCCGCGCGTGATCTGGCTGACGAGAAGGTGCCGCATCTGGTCTCGGGCGGCGCGCTCGTGATCGAGGATTGCGATGCCGGCCCCTTCGACGAGCCGGCGCTGTTCCATCTGATGAACGCGATCAAGGCGCGCGGCGGCCATCTGCTGCTGACGGCGCGCACGCCGCCCGATCTCTGGGGCCTGCGCGTGCCGGACCTGCTCTCGCGCCTGCGGTTGGCACCGAGCGCCACCATCGAACCGCCGGATGACGGGCTGCTCTGCGCCGTGCTGGTCAAGCTCTTCATCGATCGCCAGCTCGTGGTCGATACGGCGGTCATCGATACGCTGGCGCTCAGGATGGAGCGCTCCTTCGCCGCCGCGCGGCAGGTCGTGGACCGGCTCGACCGGGTGGCGCTGGAGCGCGGCCGGCGCGTGACGCGCCCGCTGGTGCAGGAGGTGCTGGCCGAGCTGTTCCCGCAGGAGCCGGGCTGAGCGGCCTGCTGACGATCGCGGGGGCTGCCGGGCGCCCCGTGAAGCCTCATATCTATGGCCGGCGGCCGATGCCTGCTAACCTTTTCCGACAGCGATTCATGTCGCTTGTCATCGAACCGTCACGGTAGGATGGCTTCACAACGCCCCATGAGACGCACGAGCAGGACGACGACCAGGGTAAGGGTACGGACCAAGCGCATGACCACGGAGATCGCGGCCGACATGCCCGACATGCCGGATAGGGCGACGGGGGATTCGGACGCATTGCCGCTGCGCCGGCAGCCGGCGCGCTTCATGAATCGCGAGCTCTCGTGGCTGCAGTTCAACCGCCGGGTCATGGAGGAGGCGTCGAACCGCAGCCATCCGCTGCTGGAGCAGCTGCGCTTCCTCTCGATCTCGGCCAACAACCTCGACGAGTTCTTCATGGTCCGCGTCTCGGGCCTGCGCGAGCAGCTCAAGGCCGGCGTCGTCACCCCCAGCCAGGACGGGCTCACCCCGGCCGAGCAGCTCGTCGAGATCGGCAATGCGGTTTCGGCCCTGACCGACGACCAGCAGGCGCGCTGGGTCGAACTGCGCCATGAGCTGCACGAAAATCGCATCCATCTGCTCGGTCCGGCCGATATCGGTTCGCAGGACCGGATCTGGCTGGAGGATTATTTCCTCAATTACGTCTTCCCGGTGCTGACGCCGCTGGCGATCGACCCGGCCCATCCCTTCCCCTTCATCCCGAATCTCGGTTTCACCGTCGCGCTCGCGCTGGAGCGCCTCAGCGACGGGCGCCAGCTCGACGCGCTGATCCGCGTGCCGATCAAGATCGACCGCTTCATCGAGCTGCCCGATCTCGCCCGCGAAGGTTTGCACCGCTTCATCACCCTCGAGGATGCGGTCTCGCTCTTCATCGCCAAGCTTTTCCCCGGCTACGAGGTCAAGGGCACCGGCTCCTTCCGCGTCATCCGCGACTCCGACCTCGATATCGAGGAGGAGGCGGAGGACCTCGTCCGCGTCTTCGAGACCATGCTGAAGCAGCGGCGCCTCGGCGTCGTCATCCGGCTCGAACTCTCGACCGGCATGCCCGACCATCTGCGCCGGATGATCGTGCGCGAGCTCAAGGTCGACAGCGACGAGGTCGTCGAGGTCAACGGCATGATCGGCCTGAACGAGCTTGCCCAGCTCGTCAGCGTCGACCGGCCGGACCTCAAGTTCAGGCCCTACAACGCCCGTTTTCCCGAGCGCATCCGCGAGCATGGCGGCGACTGCTTCGCCGCGATCCGGCAGAAGGACCTGCTGGTCCATCACCCCTATGAGAGCTTCGACGTCGTGGTGCAGTTCCTGCAGCAGGCGGCGCGCGACCCCAATGTCGTCGCGATCAAGCAGACGCTCTACCGCACCTCCTCGAACTCGCCGATCGTCAAGGCGCTGACCGAGGCCGCCGAGGCCGGCAAGTCGGTGACCGCGCTGGTCGAGCTCAAGGCCCGCTTTGACGAGGAAGCGAACATCCGCTGGGCCAAGGAGATGGAGCGCGCCGGCGTCCAGGTCGTCTACGGCTTCATCGAGCTGAAGACCCATGCCAAGCTGTCACTGGTCGTGCGGCGCGAGGCCGGCCAGCTCGTCAGCTACTGCCATATCGCGACCGGCAACTACCATCCGATCACGGCGCGCATCTACACCGACGTGTCCTTCTTCACCGCCGATCCGGTGCTTTCGCAGGACGTCGCGCGCGTCTTCAACTTCATCACCGGCTATGCCGAGCCGGCCGGGCTGGAGCGCATGGCCGTCTCGCCGACGAACCTGAAGAAGCGCCTGCTCGGCGACATCGCCGAGGAGGTCGCGCATGTGAAGGCCGGCCGCAAGGGCGCGATCTGGGGCAAGTGCAACTCGCTGGTCGATCCCGAGATCATCGACGCGCTCTATGACGCCAGCCGGGCCGGCGTCGAGATCGACTTCGTCGTGCGCGGCATCTGCTGCCTGCGGCCAGGCCTGCCCGGTTTGTCGGAGAATATCCGGGTCAAGTCGATCATCGGCCGCTTCCTGGAGCACAACCGCATCTACGCCTTCGGCGCCGGCCATGGCTTGCCTTCGCCCAAGGCGAAGGTCTACATCTCCTCCGCCGACCTGATGCCGCGCAATCTCGACCGTCGCGTCGAGGCGCTGACGCCGATCCTGAACCCGACGGTGCACCAGCAATTGCTCGATCAGATCATGCTCGCCAACCTGCTCGACAATGAGCAGAGCTGGACGATCCTGCCCGATGGCGGCTCGCGCCGCATTGTCCCGGCGCCGAACGAAGAACCGTTCAATGCGCATAATTACTTCATGACAAATCCGAGTCTGTCCGGTCGTGGAAAATCGCTCTCCAGTTCCAGTCCCCGTGCCCTTTCCCGCAAGGGAGGCCGTAAGGCCTGAATTGCAGCACGCGCCCGGCCGTCTGGCGCTCGGCGACACCATCGCCATCGTCGATATCGGCTCGAACTCGGTTCGTCTCGTCGTCTACGAGATGCTCGTTCGGGCACCGTCGCAGGTCTTCAACGAGAAGGAGATGGCCGGGCTCGGCCGGCAGGTCGCCACGACCGGCCGCCTGGCCGAGGACGCCATCGAGAAGGCGATCGCCGCGCTGGTGCGCTTCCGCATCCTCTGCGAGGCGATGCATGTCGGCGAGCTCCGCGTCATCGCCACCGCCGCCGCGCGCTATGCCGAGAACGGCCCC
This sequence comes from Allobosea sp. OAE752, assembly GCF_050433265.1. Lineage (NCBI taxonomy): Bacteria > Pseudomonadati > Pseudomonadota > Alphaproteobacteria > Hyphomicrobiales > Alloboseaceae > Allobosea > Allobosea sp. OAE752. The sequence continues at coordinate 429,077 of NZ_JBNPXO010000005.1, read as the reverse complement.
GAATTCATCGCCCGGGCGGAGCAGGCGATCGGCCAGCCGATCGAGCTGATCTCGGGCGGGCGCGAAGCGGTGCTGTCCGGGCTCGGTGTCATTTCCGGCTTCGACGAGCCCGATGGGGTGGTTGGCGACCTCGGCGGCGGCAGCCTCGAGCTGATCTCCGTGAAGCGCGGCGAAGTCGGGAAGGGCGCCAGCGTGCCGCTCGGCGGCCTGGCGCTGCTCGACCGCTCGAAGGGCTCGCTGAAGGCGGCCGAGAAGATCGTCAAGGACGAGCTCGACAAGCTGCCCCAGCTCGCCGCCATGAAGGGGCGGGACTTCTACGCCGTCGGCGGCACCTGGCGTGCCCTCGCGACGCTGCATCAGCGCCGGGCCAATTATCCCCTCAACGTCATGCACGGCTACGCCATCCCGCCCCGGGATGCGGCCGATTTCGTCAGGTTGGTCGAGCGCGCCGACGCCTCGGTGCTCGATGCGATCGACGCCGTCTCCTCGGCGCGCCGCCCGCTGCTGGCCTATGGCGCACTGGTGCTGGACGAGCTGATCAAGCGCGGCAAGCCGCGCAACATCGTCATCTCCGCCCAGGGCGTGCGCGAGGGCCTGCTGCACGAGCAGCTCTCTGCCGAGGAGCGAGCGGCCGATCCGCTCCTGCAGGCGGCGCGCGACTACAATCTCCTGCGCGCCCGCGATCCACGCCACGCGGCCGAGCTGATCGACTGGACCAAGGCGATCATGGAGACGGCGGGTCTGCCGCAGGACGAACCCTCGGCGCGGCTGGTCGAGGCCGTCTGCCTGCTGTCGGATATCGGCTGGCGCGCCCATCCCGACTATCGCGGCGAGCAGAGCATGAACGTCATCGCCCATGCCTATTTCACCGGCATCGACCATGTCGGCCGCGCCTTCCTGGCGCTGACGATCTTCCTTCGCTATGCCGGGCTGAAGGCGTCCTCGCCTGCGGCCGATGGTCTCAGGACGCTGCTGCCGCCGGCTCTGTTCGAGCGGGCGGTCCTGATCGGCGCGATCTTCCGGGTCGGCTATCTGCTCTCGGCCGGCATGGCCGGCATCCTGCCGCGCATTCCGGCGCTCTGCGTCGACAGGCGCCTCGTGCTGCGCCTGCCCGACGATCTCGCGGCGCTGGCGAGCGAGCGCGTCGAGGGGCGGCTGAAGCAGCTCGCGAAGCTCCTGGCGCGGGACTACGAGATCGGGCGGGTCTGACGCCGGGGATCGAGGCTCGCGTCATTCTCGGGCGGAGCGAAGCGCCGACCCGAGAATCTCTTGCAGAACCGGGGTCGAAGCCCCGCTTCGCGTGATGCCCGGGTCAAGCCCGGGCATCACGGCTATTTCTCTCAGCTCGCAGCCTTCAGCCGGGCGAAGCCCGCTTCGAGATCGGCCTTGAGGTCTTCGAGGTTCTCCAACCCGATATGGATGCGCACCGTCGGCCCCTTGTAGTCGGGCGTCGTCGCCGTGCGGTAGGCGCGGCAGTCGAAGGGCAGGACGAGGCTCTCATAGCCGCCCCAGGAGGCGCCCATGCCGAACAGCGTGAGCCCGTCCAACATCGCGGCGACCGCCTTCATCGAGACCGGCGCGAACTCGAAGGCGAAGAGCGAGGAGGCGCCGGTGAAGTCGCGCTTCCAGAGGGCATGGCCAGGATCTTCCGGCAGCGCCGGATGCAGCACGCGGGCGATCTCCGGGCGCGCCTGCAGCCATTTCGCCATCTCGATTCCGGCCGGCATCTGCTCCTTGAGGCGGATCGCCATCGTCCGCATGCCGCGCAGCGTCAGGAAGGCGTCCTCCGGGGCGACGATGACGCCGAGCTCTTCCCAGGCCTTGCGCAGGGTCTTGTAGAGCTCGGGCGTGCGGGCCGAGATCGTGCCGATCAGCACGTCGGAATGGCCGGCATAGTATTTCGTGCCGGCCTGGACCGAGATGTCGACGCCGAAGGCGTGGCTGTCGAAATAGAGCGGCGTCGCCCAGGTGTTGTCCATCATCGTCAGGATGCCGCGCGCGGCGGCGGCCTTGGCGATGGCCGGGATGTCCTGCATCTCGAAGGTCTGGGAGCCGGGGGCCTCGGTCCAGACCGCCTTGGTGTTCGGCTGGAACAGCTTGGCGATGTCGGCCCCGACCAGCGGGTCGTAATAGCTGACCTCGACGCCCATCCGCTTCAGGAAGGAATCGCAGAAATTGCGCGTCGGCCGGTAAACGCTGTCCGTCACCAGCACATGGTCGCCGGCGGAGAGGAAGGCGAGGAAGGGCAGGGTGCAGGCGAGCAGCCCCGAGGGGGTCACCACGACGCCGGCGCCGCCCTCGATGGTGTTGGCCGCGGCCTCGAGCGCGTCGAGCGTCGGGTTGCCATGGGTGCCATAGGTGTAGCGCGCCTTCCGGGCGAGGAAGTCCTCGGTGTTCGGATAGATGACCGTGGAGCCTCGTACGATAGGAGGATTGACAAAGCCGTAGCTGTCGCTGGGGTCGCGGCCGGCGAGGGCGAGGCGGGTCCGTGTGCCGAGGCGGGCAAATTCAGAGGAGGGCAGCTTTTTCATGGAACCGATGCGGCTGGAGCGGAAGGCGAGGCGGCCGGGCTTGACCGTCTTGCCAAGTTCGCATGTGATGATTGTGGCGAACAAGTGGCGGCTGCGGCGGATGGCCGTTGCTTGACGCTCATGGGTCGCTCTGGCAATCGACTTGTTTAAGGGGACGCCGCCTCATTGCTGGGAACGACAGAGCGGTTTGGGAGCCGCCAGCGGCGAACCGGATTTTCGAGCGTGTCCGGATCCTCCGGTATGCTTGTTTCAACGGGAGAGTTACGATGAAAAAGCTTTTGGCAGCCGCCCTCTTTGCAGGAGCCGGGCTCGCGATTTCCGCAACGGGCGCCTCGGCCCAGGCCACACTCGCGCAGGTCAAGCAGCGCGGCATCCTGAACTGCGGCTCGAATCCCGGCCTCGCCGGCTTCGGCGTGCCGGACGCGCAGGGCAACTGGACCGGCCTCGACGTCGACGTCTGCCGCGCCGTGGCCGCTGCGATCTTCAACGATCCGGCCAAGGTCAAGTTCATCCCGCTTTCGGCCAAGGATCGCTTCACCGCGCTCCAGTCCGGCGAGGTCGATCTGCTCGTCCGCAACTCGACCTGGACGATGACCCGCGACGCGTCGCTCGGCATCGCCTTCACTGGCGTCAACTACTATGACGGCCAGGGCTTCATGGTTCGCAAGAAGCTCGGCGTGAACTCGGCGCTGCAGCTCAACGGCGCCTCGGTCTGCACGCAGCAGGGCACGACGACGGAACTCAACCTCGCCGACTACTTCCGCGCCAACAACCTGAAATACGAGGTCGTGGCCTTCGCGACCGCCGACGAGACCATCAAGGCCTATGATGCCGGCCGCTGCGACGCCTTCACCACGGACGCCTCGGGCCTCTATGCCGAGCGCCTGAAGCTCGCCGCCCCGGACGATCACATCGTTCTGCCGGAGATCATCTCCAAGGAGCCGCTCGGCCCCTCCGTCCGCAACAATGACCCGCAGTGGTTCAACCTGGTGAAGTGGGTTGGCTACGCGATGCTGAACGCCGAGGAGCTCGGCGTCACCAAGGCTAATGTCGACCAGCAGGTGAAGTCCGACAATCCGGAGATCAAGCGTCTGCTCGGCACCGAGGGCAAGTTCGGCGAGCAGATCGGCCTGACCACCGACTGGGTCGTGCGGATCGTCAAGCTGGTGGGTAACTACGGCGAATCCTTCGAGAAGAACGTCGGCCAGGGCTCGCTGCTCAAGATCGCCCGCGGCCAGAACGCGCTCTGGACCAAGGGCGGCCTGCAATACGCTCCGCCGGTTCGCTGAGCGTGCCATCGGGAGGCGCCGGATCGTCCGGCGCCTCTTCGCGATATCGCCCGGCGCCATGATCTGGGCCATGGCCCGGGCGGACCGCGACGACATCGGCCGCTCATCGGCTGCAACGACCGGTTTTGCCATGGGAACAGCGAGGATAGCCCATATCTTTGCGCTGACTGCCGCGGCGGCGATTATCGCCCCGGAGGCCCTGGCGAAGGGCGATCTGCTGGCGCAGGTGAAGGCCCGCGGGACGATCCTCTGCGGCGTCGCGCCATCGCTGCCCGGCTTCTCCATGCCTGACAGCCGGGGCAACTGGACCGGCCTCGACGTCGATCTCTGCCGCGCGCTGGCCGCCGCGATCTTCGACGATCCGGCCAGGGTGACCTTCGTGCCGCTCTCCTCGCAGGACCGTTTCACCGCCTTGCAGACGGGGGAGGTCGATCTCCTGTCGCGCAGCTCGACCTGGTCGATGACGCGCGACACGGCGCTGGGGCTGCGTTTCGCCGGGATCAATTTCTACGGCGGCGAGGGCTTCATGGTCCGCAAGGCGCTCGGCATCGCCTCCGCCACGCAGCTCGGCGGCGCCACGATCTGCGCCGAGCAGGGCACCACCACGGAGCTCAACGTCGCCGATTTCTTTCGCCGTCACGGCCTGCGCAGCGAGATCGTCACCTATCGCGGCAGCGACGAGACGGTCGATGCCTATGGGGCCGGCCGTTGCGACGCCTATGCCTATGATCGGGCCGGGCTCGCGATCCAGCGCAGCAGGCTCGCCGCGCCGCAGGATCATGTCATCCTGCCCGAGACGATTTCGAAGGAGCCGCTCGGGCCGGTGGTGAGGCAGGGTGACGAAGGCTGGTTCGGCTTGGTGAAGTGGACGCTGTTCGCGATGCTCGATGCGGAGGAACTCGGCGTAGGCCAGAACAACGTGGAAGCGATGCGGGCCTCCGAGCGGCCGGATGTCCGCCGTTTTCTCGGCCTCGAAGGCGATTTCGGAGGAGCGCTCGGGCTCTCGCGCGACTGGGCCTACCGGATCGTTCGCCATGTCGGCAATTATGGGGAATCCTTCGAGCGCAACCTCGGCCGCGGCTCGCCGCTGGGGATTGAGCGGGGTCTGAACGCGCTCTGGACCGGAGGTGGGTTGCATTACGCGCCGCCGGTGCGCTGAAATCGGCCGGCGCAGGAGGCAGGGGCGCCGAACGGCCGGAAGCCTCGGGCTTCCGGATTGAAACGAGAAGAAGACCGCCAGAAAGGTGGTCCGGGACTTGCTATGAACGCGGCGAGAGCGGGACCAACCCGCTCCGACAGGGGAATGACGATGAAGAGTTCGATCGAGAGGCTGCGAGCGCGGCCGGTTTCTTCGCAGCCGAGCCCGGCGGATGGGCCGGCGAGGCGGTACCCGCACGCCTTGGCGACAGGGCGTCACAGGCGCGGCGCATCCGCCATGGCAGGAAGCGCGATCGACGACGGACAGCAATGACCAGAGACAATCGGTCCGGACCCAACGGCCTTCGGTGGAGTCGCACCGCCGCAGGATCGCCGGCCTCAACAAGCGAAGAAAAAAGGGCGTAACAGGTGTCGAGCATCCCGACCGAAACGGTATCACCCGGCAAGGCGTCGTTATTCTACGATCCGAAGATCCGGGGCTATGTCTATCAGATCGTTCTGCTGCTGGTGGTCGGCTTCCTGATCTGGTCAGCCGCCTCGAACGTCATCGAGAACCTGCGGGCGCAGAAGATCGCCTCGGGCTTCGGCTTCTGGCACAACGCGGCCGGCTTCGACGTCAACCAGAAGCTCATCCCCTTCAGCGCTTCGGGCTCGACCTATGGCCAGGCGTTTTTCGTCGGCCTGCTGAACACGTTGCTCGTCGCCGCGCTCGGCATCGTGCTGGCGACGATCATCGGCTTCTCGGTCGGCGTCGCGCGGCTCTCCAGCAACTGGATCATTGCCAAGCTGGCGATGATCTATGTCGAGGTCATCCGCAACATCCCGCTGCTGCTCCAGCTCTTCTTCTGGTACAACGCGGTGCTGAAGCCCCTGCCGGACGCGCGTAATTCGATCTCGCTGCCCGGCGGCATCTATCTGAACAACCGCGGCATCATCTTCCCGAACCCGCAATTCGCACCGGCCTTCGAGTGGGTGGTGATCGCTTTCCTCATCGGCATTGCGGGCTCGATCGCGTTCTACATCTGGGCGCGCGGGCAGCAGGCCAAGACGGGTAAGCAGTATCCGAACGGCTGGGTGGCGCTCGGCCTGGTCATCGGCATGCCCCTGATCGTCTTCCTGCTGGCCGGCCAGCCGCTTTCCTTCGAGTATCCGCAGCAGGGCCGCTTCAACCTGACGGGCGGCCTGCAGATCTTCCCCGAATTCGTCGCGCTCCTCGTCGGTCTGTCGACCTACACGGCGGGCTTCATCGCCGAGGTCGTGCGCGCCGGCATCCTCGCTGTCTCGAAAGGGCAGACGGAAGCCGCCAACGCGCTCGGTTTGAGGTCGGGGCCGACCCTGAAGCTCGTCGTCGTGCCGCAGGCGATGCGCGTCATCATCCCGCCGCTGACCTCGCAATACCTCAACCTCGTCAAGAATTCGTCGCTGGCGGTGGCGATCGGCTATCCCGATCTCACTCAGGTCTTCATGGGCACGGTGCTGAACCAGACCGGTCAGGCCGTCGAAATGGTCTCGATCACGATGGGGGTCTACCTCACGATCTCGCTTGTGACCTCGTTCGCGATGAACATCTACAATAAGCGCATGGCGCTGGTGGAACGGTGAGGGCGTAAGCGATGACCGACGCAACTCTCGACAACGCACCCAACGCCTTCGTCCGCAGGGAAACGCTCGCGCAGCAGCCGGCGCCGCTCTCGGTGGCCGGCCCGGTGGCGTGGATCCGCTCGAACCTGTTCTCCAGCCCGCTGGGCACGGTCCTGACGCTGGTGAGCCTCTACATCGTCATCGTCGGGGTGGAGGACCTGGTGCGGTTCTACATCCTCGACGCCGTCTGGACCGGTGCGAACCGCGAAGCCTGTCTCGCCGACAAGATCGGCCGGCCGGTCGGCGCGTGCTGGCCCTATGTGGTCGATCGTTTCCAGTATTTCGTCTACGGCTCCTATCCGGTCTCGCAGCGCTGGCGGGTCAACATCGTCTTCGTGATGTTCGCGCTCGGCGTCGTCTGGCTCCTCTGGAACAAGGCGCCGCTGAAGAAGCTCGGCGCCTTCTTCTTCTTCATCATCCTGCCGCTCAGCGGCTTCATCCTGCTGCTCGGCGGCGCGACGGCCGAGGGGTTGCTGCGCAATCTGCTGCTGCTCAGCGCCGCGCTGGCGGTGCTCTACGCCGTGGTGTCCTTCGTGCCCTCGCTGGCGTTCTGGACTCCTGCGCCGCTGCTGGCGGCGGAGCGCGAGGCGTCGCCCTGGCAGCGCTTCTACCGGCCGAAGCGGTTGATCCTGATGGCGCTCGTCGTCTTCGGGCTGATCGCCGTCATCCAGCAGCAGCTCGGCCTGCCGCGGGTCGATACCGGCCTGTGGGGCGGCATGACGGTGACCTTCCTGATCTCGGCGGTCGGCATCGTCTTCTCGCTGCCGCTGGGTGTCGTCCTGGCGCTGGGACGCCGCTCGCGGCTGCCGATCATCCAGCTGCTCTCGGTGATCTTCATCGAGTTCGTGCGTGGCGTGCCGCTGATCACGGTGCTGTTCATGGCGAACACCATGCTGCCGCTCTTCGTGCCGCAGGAATATTCGCCGGACCGGCTGCTGCGGCCGCTGATCGGCGTCGCGGTCTTCGCCTCGGCCTATATGGCGGAGGTTATCCGCGGCGGTCTCCAGGCGATTCCGAAGGGGCAGTTCGAAGGAGCGATGTCGCTCGGCCTCGGCTACGGGCAGATGATGCGCCTCATCATCCTGCCGCAGGCGCTGCGCATCGTCATTCCCGGCATCGTCAACACCTTCATCGGCCTGTTCAAGGACACGACGCTGGTCGCGATCGTCGGCATCTTCGACTTCCTGAACACAATCCAGGCGACGCTGGTCGATCCGACCTGGGCGACGCCGACGACGCGGACGACGGGCTATGCTTTTGCCGCGATCTTCTATTTCCTGTGCTGCTGGGGCATGTCGCGATATTCGATTGCGGTCGAGAAGCGCCTGGCTGCCGGCCAAAGACGTTGAGAGGGACAAAAACCATGGCAATGGCCGAAACCAAGATCACCGACACCCGCCCGGCAGCGCTGAAGCCGACCTCGTTGAAGACCGCGACGGCGGTGGAGATGGTCGGCGTCAACAAGTGGTACGGGGAGTTCCACGTGCTGCGTGACATCAACCTCAAGGTCTCCCGCGGCGAGAAGCTGGTCATCTGCGGCCCGTCCGGTTCGGGCAAGTCGACGATGATTCGCTGCATCAACCGGCTGGAGGAGCACCAGAAGGGCCAGATCGTCGTCGACGGCACGGAGCTCACCAACGATCTCAAGAAGATCGACGAGATCCGCCGCGACGTCGGCATGGTCTTCCAGCACTTCAACCTGTTCCCGCATCTGACGATCCTGGAGAACCTGACGCTGGCGCCGATCTGGGTCCGCAAGATGCCCAAGAAGGACGCCGAGGAGATCGGCATGCACTATCTCAAGCGCGTCAAGATTCCCGAGCAGGCTCATAAATATCCGGGCCAGCTCTCGGGCGGCCAGCAGCAGCGCGTGGCGATCGCCCGCTCGCTCTGCATGAGCCCGAAGATCATGCTGTTCGACGAGCCGACCTCGGCGCTCGACCCCGAGATGGTCAAGGAGGTGCTCGACACCATGGTCTCGCTGGCGGAGGAGGGCATGACCATGCTCTGCGTCACGCACGAGATGGGCTTCGCCCGCCAGGTCGCCGACCGCGTCATCTTCATGGACGCCGGCCAGATCGTCGAGATGAACACCCCCAACGAGTTCTTCAAGAACCCGCAGCACGAGCGCACCAAGCTCTTCCTCAGCCAGATCCTGCACTGAGACGGTCGGGTTAGATCGAATTGCGAAAGCGCGCCGGGAAACCGGCGCGCTTTTCTTTTTCGTCGAGCATTGCGTCGTGGTGGAAGCGCGAGTCATCCCGGACGCAGACTCGGGTCCGATCTTCGATCGGCCCAAGGATAAACTCCGCGCAGATCCGGGATCCATGCCTGAACCTCGATCGGAAGCGCTCCGACATGGATCCCGGGTCAAGCCCGGGATGACGGCGGAGGTTCTGGGTAAAATCACCACGCTCCAATGCGGAAATCATGCGGCCGGCGCCCGCGAACGCCGTTGCGCCGGACCGCGCGGCATCCTATTCTCACCGGCGATGGGGATGGAGTTCCCCCGAAACCGCCCGTGAGGGCTGATGACTCCTACCGCACGAAACTGCGGTGGGAATCCGTCCGGAGCCCGCCGCAAGGCGGGTTTTTTCATGCCCGTCGACAAGGGAGCCGAAGCGAGCATGTCCTTCTCGACCGTCGTTTTCGTCATGATCGGAGGCGCGCTCGGTACGCTGGCGCGCTACCTCATCTCCGTGCTTGCGCTGCCGATCAGCGGGAGCCTGCCCTGGGGCACCATCCTCATCAATATCGCCGGCTCCTTCGTCATCGGCTTCTTCGGCACGCTGACGCTGGCGAGCGGCCGCTTCCCGGTGTCCGAGCCCGTGCGCCTGTTCGTGATGGTCGGCCTCTGCGGCGGCTTCACCACCTTCTCGTCCTTCAGCCTGCAGACGCTCGACCTGCTGCGCAGCGGCGAGACGGTGCGGGCGGCGATCAACGTCGTCGCGTCCGTCGCGCTCTGCGTGACGGCCGTCGCGGTCGGCCACGCCGCCGCCACCCGGTTCAACGGGGATCCGCGCATCGCCCAGATGGTCATGGAGGAGGAGGCCTGAAGCCTCCTCCCTGGGCAAGCCTTGCGGCCTACTTGCCGTCGCGGGCTTTCACGGCGTGGTCGGTGAAGTCGGTGAACATGCCGTCGATGCCGAGCGCCAGATGGGCCTTGTATTCGGCAACCGGGTCGTTGTTGTAGTCGGCCGCGAGCCGGTGCGCCTCGCTGCGATAGGCCCAAGGGTGGACCACCAGCCCGGCCGCATGCGCGTCCTTCACCACATTGGTCGGCGCGATGACGTTGCGGTCGCGCTCGTCGATCTTCCCGTCGCCGTTGAGGTCCTTCGGCTTGCCGTCCGGGCCGATCGTCTGCCGGGCGCCGATCAGATAGACCTTCCAGGGGCCGACGCCGTCGGCATAGGTCGCGATCTCCTTGAGGCCCTCCGGCGACAGCATGTCCGGGAAGGTGCGGTTGTCGCCGAGCACCGCGAAGTCGTAGGGCCGGTCGAAGGGGGCGGCCAGCGTGACCTTGCCGTCCTTGTCGACGCCGTCGCCATCGACGAGCTGCACGAGCCGGAGCTGCGTCTTCTTGCGCAGATATTTCAGGTTCGCCGTCTCGAAGCTCTGGATGAAGACCGGGGAGCTCTTCTGCGTCCAGCCTGCATCCGTGAGCATGTCGAGCAGCTTGTCCTCGAAGGCGAGGCCGAGCGCGGCGTGGTAGGTCGGGTGCTTGGTTTCCGGATAGATGCCGATGGTCCGGCCGGTGCGGGCGCTCTCCGCCTTGGCGAGGTCGATCACCTCCTGGAAGGTCGGGATCTCGTATTTGCCGTTATGCGACTGATCGCGATCGGCGAAGGCCTGCTTGGCCCGCAGCGTCTTGATCTCGGCCAGTGTGAAGTCGTTGGCGAACCAGTCCGTGGTCTCGATGCCGTCGAGCTTGCGGGTGGTCTTGCGGCCGGCGAATTCCGGGCGGTCGGCGACATCGGTGGTGCCGCTCAGCATCGGCTCGTGGCGCACGACCAGCACGCCGTCCTTGGTCGAGACCAAGTCCGGCTCGATGAAGTCGGCACCGAGTGCGATGGCGCGCCGGTAACCTTCGAGCGTGTGCTCCGGCAGATAGCCGCTGGCGCCGCGATGGGCGATGACGAGAGGCGGTTGGCCCGAAAGCGTCGGCGCGGACTGCGCGCCGACGGTCAGCGGTTGCAGCGCCAGGGCGGCGAAAAGCGATGTCGAGAAAAGCAGCGTCTTCTTCATGATGGGCCTCGGCTCGCGAAAGGGCGCGCGAAGCTAGGCCGCGGGATGTGACATCCCCATGAAGTGCGTTCGCGCCTGTGCGCTGCCGGCCGGAGACGACCGACTGCGAACCGGACGTCAGGAATCTGTTTGGAAACTCTCGACCCTGCTCCGAGAGGCCATTCCGGGCGGAATGACGGCTCGGGATGAGGGTTCAGGGCGTTTCCAAACGGAACCTCAGCGGTGATTCTCGAGCGTGGTCTTGGCGTCGAGGCGCTTGGCGGGCGGCGGGGTCAGATCGGCCTGCGGCTGGGTGGCGCAAGCGGCGAGAGCGAAGGCGAAGAGGCCGAGAACGGCAAGGCGGGCGGCATTTTTCATGGTGTCGTGTCCCATTGACCGCGACATGCGGTTGCATCGTCTTTCTGCTTATGAAACGACCGCGTCAAGAACATGCCGCCGCGATACCCATGCCGCAGCGACATGATGGAATGCGTTGAAACTGACCTTGCCCTTGTTTCGCGGCGCCATGCCCCAGCGGCCCGCGCCAGGATCGAACGACCATGACGCCAGCCGCCCGGATCAGCGCCGCCATCGAGGTGCTGCAGGACATCATCGAGCGCCGTCGCCCGGCTGCCGACGCGCTCAAGGATTGGGGCCTGTCGCGCCGCTTCGCCGGCTCCAAGGACCGCGCGGCCGTCGCCTCGCTGGTCTATGACGCGCTGCGTCGCAAGGCCTCCTCCAGCTACGCCATGGCTTCCGAGGAGCCGCGCGCGCTGGTGCTGGGCATGCTGATGGGCCTGCGCGGCCTGCCGCTCGCCGAGATCGCCGCGCTTTGCTCCGGCGAGAACCACGCGCCCGCGCCGCTCAGCGCCGATGAGACGGCCCTGCTCACCGCCTTTTCGGATGACGATGCGCCCGACTGGATTCGCGCGGACGTGCCGGAATGGCTCTGGCCCGCCTTCGAGGCGGCGTTCGGCGCGATGGCGGTGGAGGAGGCGCGGGCCTTGGCGACGCGCGCTCCCGTCGATCTGCGCGTCAACCGGCTCAAGGCCAGCCGCGAGGCGGTGCTGAAGGATCTCGCCCATCTTCAGCCGGAAGAGGGCGCCTGGTCGCCCGACGCCTTGCGCTTCCAGCCCGGCCATGACGGGCGCGGCCCGTCGCTCCAGACTGAAGCCCCCTTCTTTGCCGGTGCCTTCGAAATCCAGGACGAAGGCTCGCAGCTCGTGACCTTGCTCGCCGGCGCGAAGCCCGGCGATACGGTGATCGATCTTTGCGCCGGGGCAGGGGGCAAGACGCTGGCGCTGGCGGCGCTGATGGCCAATCGCGGCAATCTCTACGCCACCGATCTCGACAGCCGCCGCCTTGCCCCGCTGCATGACCGGCTGGCGCGCTCGGGCGCCGACATCGTCGATATCCGCATTCCGCGCTCGCGCGGCCACGAGCCTTTGGCGGATGTCGCCGGACAGGCCGATCTCGTTCTGGTCGATGCGCCCTGCACCGGCTCCGGCACATGGCGGCGCAATCCCGATGCGAAATGGCGCGTGCGCCCCGGCGCGCTCGCCGAGCGGATCAAGGACCAGGCCGAGGTGCTGGCCCGCGCCGCCAGGCTGGTGAAGCCGGGCGGGCGCATCGCCTATATCACCTGCTCGATGCTGCCGGAGGAGAACGACGAGGCGATCCGCGCCTTCCTCGGCCGTCACCAGGGCTTCGCCGCGGTGGCGCCGATTGACGTGCTCACCGGGGCCGAGAGCGACTTCTCCCTGCTCGCCCGCTTCGCCACGGAATTCGGCCTGCAGCTCTCGCCGCGCCGGACCGGGACGGACGGGTTCTATCTGGCTTGCCTGCGACGCGGGGATTGAGGCGGGGGCAGCCATTGCGCGCGCCCGCGTGATCCATACTCTGCGGCCGCATCGGATTGCCCCGAAAAGTGGGTTCCACTTTTCGGTCCGATGCTCTAACGGGACGCGATGACGAGCGCTCAGCCCCATCACGACTCCATCCTCATCATCGATTTCGGCTCGCAGGTGACGCAGCTGATCGCGCGGCGCATCCGCGAGATCGGCGTCTATTGCGAGATCGCCCCGTTCCAGTCGGCGGGCGAGGCGTTCCAGCGGCTGAAGCCCAAGGGCGTGATCTTCTCCGGCGGCCCAGCTTCCGTGCCGGATGAGGGTAGCCCGCGCGCGCCGGAGGCGGTGTTCACCGCGAATATCCCGCTGATGGGCATCTGCTACGGCCAGCAGACCATGGCGCATCAGCTCGGCGGCAAGGTCGAGGGCGGACACGCCGCCGAGTTCGGCCGCGCCGATGTCGAGATCGTCGCGCCCTCGAAGCTGTTCGAAGGCGTCTGGGAGAAGGGCGCGCGCTATCCGGTCTGGATGAGCCATGGCGACCGCGTCACCGAATTGCCGCAGGGCTTTTCGGTCAAGGCGACCTCGGAGAACGCCCCCTTCGCGGTGGCAAGCGATGAAGAGCGGCGCTTCTACACCACGATGTTCCACCCGGAGGTGGTCCACACTCCGGATGGCGGCAAGCTGCTGCGCAATTTCGTCGTCGAAATCTGCGGCTGCAAGCCGGACTGGAGCATGTCGGCCTATCGCGCCGAGATGCAGAAGAAGATCAAGGATCAGGTCGGCAGCGGCCGCGTCATCTGCGGGCTCTCCGGCGGCGTCGACTCGGCGGTGGCTGCGGTGCTGATCCATGAGGCGATCGGCGACCAGCTTACCTGCGTCTTCGTCGATCATGGGTTGATGCGCCTCGGCGAGGCCGAGCAGGTCGTGACCCTGTTCAGGGATCACTACAACATCCCGCTCGTCCATGTTGAGGCCGAGGAGCTTTTCCTCTCCGAGCTGGAGAAGGTCGGTCCCGATCCGGAAGCCAAGCGCAAGACCATCGGCCGGCTCTTCATCGAGGTCTTCGATGCGGAAGCCGCCAAGATCGGCGGCGCCGACTTCCTGGCACAGGGCACGCTCTATCCCGACGTGATCGAGAGCGTCTCCTTCTCCGGCGGCCCCTCGGTGACGATCAAGAGCCACCACAATGTCGGCGGCCTGCCCGAGCGCATGAAGATGAAGCTCGTCGAGCCGCTGCGCGAATTGTTCAAGGACGAGGTCCGCGTGCTCGGCCGCGAGCTCGGCCTGCCCGAGGCCTTCGTCGGCCGCCATCCCTTCCCGGGGCCGGGTCTCGCCATCCGCTGCCCCGGCGAGATCACCAAGGAGAAGCTCGACATCCTGCGCAAGGCCGATGCGATCTATCTCGACGAGATCCGCAAGGCGGGCCTCTACGACGTGATCTGGCAGGCCTTCGCCGTGCTGCTGCCGGTGCGCACCGTCGGCGTGATGGGCGACTACCGCACCTACGACCATGTCTGCGCGCTGCGCGCGGTGACCTCGGTCGACGGCATGACGGCGGATTTCTATCCCTTCGACATGAATTTCCTTGGCCGTGCGGCGACCCGCATCATCAACGAGGTCAAGGGCATCAACCGCGTCGTCTACGACGTGACCAGCAAGCCGCCCGGCACGATCGAGTGGGAGTGACCGCGGGTCAGTCGTCTCACCAGATAAGCGGTATCAGGCGCCAGCGCACGCGGTGCGCATAGTCCTCATAGCCCTCGAGGCCCGTCCGCAGCGCCTGCTCCTCGATGCCGATCCGGATGCCGAACAGGAGGGCGAGGATGGGGACTGTCGCAAGTCCCCACCACGAGCCGAGCACGAGCGACGTGCCGGCGATGTAGAAGAGCGAGCCGAAATACATGGGATGGCGGACAATGGCATAAGGGCCTGTCGAGATGACCGCCTGTCCGCGATCCTTTTGTATTTTCACGACCGGTGCCGCGAAGCTGTTCGTGCGCATGACCCAGTAAACGAAGACCAGCGCCGCCAGAAGAAGGGCGCAACCTGCCCACTGCACGGATGGCGGCATGGTCGACCAGTGCCAGCGCGCCGCATCGGCTGCCATGAAGCCCATGCCTCCGAAGATGAGGAGCAGGATCGGGACGAGAACCAGCTTGTCGGCTAGAGGCTGGTCCTTCTGCATGGGCGACTTCAGGCGTTCTCTGAGGAGCCCGGGATCGATACGCGCCATGATCGCCCCAAACAGGATCGAGAGCGCGACCATCAGGCCGAGATAGAGCCAGCCGCCGGCATAGTCGGTCGTGCCCGCGGCACCGAAGATGATCGCGCCCATGAAGCCGAACCAGACGATCGTCTGGAGGATAAGATTGAGAACGAGACTCATTGCCTGCCTCTCGCGTCGAAGCTGTTGATCCTTCCGCGCGGCATACGCCGCTGCGGGAGTTCGTTTCTCACCGGGGTCGCCGGCCACGCTTCCAGCGGCTCATGGCGTCTTCCATGGCGCCACGCATCACCCGATAGAAATCGGCCATCTCGTCGAGACGCGCGCTTGCCGTTTTGGACGCGGCGATTTCGGCTCCGGCGTTCAGCTGTTCGGCCAAGGCGTCGAGCAGGCGGTTCTGCTGCCGGATCATGACGTCGTAGTCGTCGGCCACGGCATAGAGCGCACGCTTTGTCCCGGGCTGACTGTGGCGACGCGCCAGCGTGTAGCTCTCCAACAGTCGCGCGGCGACGCTTGCACTGCTCTTGCTGATCTCGAGGCCCTCGGTGATCTGGTCGAGGCTGACGGGGTCGGAGCAGAGAAGCAGATAGCCATAAAGGCGAGCCGCGACGGGCGGCACGCCCCAGGGCGTGAGCAGCCGGGCCACGTCCTCCACGAACCGTTGCTCATCCTTGCTGGGCTTGTTTGATATATTCGGCATATTCCGAATATAAGGGAAATGCGGCTGGCGGCAAGCCTCAAGAGCGATGCCTCATGACAGTCTTCGAGCGCAAAATCGCGGTGTGCCCCGGGTCCCGGGCCCGGTGGCGCAAGAGGAAAATCACGATTTACGATCGTTCCTGATTTGTTCTAGAATACTGTCCTCGGCCATCTTTTCGAAGGAGGCGACCATGGAACGGGGTGTCCGGCCGCCCGAACGGGCGAATTACTTCTTCGCGCTCCTGCCCAACCCCGTCGCGGCGGCCGCGGCCGACCATATGGCCCGCGCGCTGCGCAATTGGTTCAATCTGTCCGGCAATCCACGCGGTATCGGCAAATACCACGTCACGCTGTGGGGATGGCCTGAACGTCGCGAACCGGATTCGCAGGAACTCGCCTTGATGCACTGCGCGGCGGGGCGTGTCAGGCAGAATGGCTTCAAGCTGCGGCTCGACGAAGTCGCGACCTTCGCCCAAGGATTGGAGAAACCGGCGCTCGTCATGACCGGCCAGGACAGCGTGATCGGGGCTGACCGGCTTCACGACAGGCTGGATCGGGAACTGCGGGCAGGCGGCTTTCGGGGCAGGCGCTCTCCCTGCCATCCTCATCTGACGCTGCTCTATGCCCGCTTTCGGACGAAGGCGTTCCGCGTGCGGCCGCTGGGCTGGCGCGTGGCGGACTTCGCCCTGATCCGGAGCGTTCCGCACCAGCCTTATGAAATCCTCGGCCGCTGGCCCCTGGCCAATCGCTGATCGTGCACCATCGCAAACCGGCTTTGCGAAGCTAATGCGGTTGCCCCGTTGCCTTGAGCCCATCCGGCTCTATCGTGCCCGCCCGAAGCTCTCCCGATTCAACCGGAGCACCCGATGGCCGATCTTTCCGCTTTCCCGATCACCAAGCGCTGGCCCGCCAGCCATCCCGACCGCATCCAGCTCTATTCGCTGCCGACGCCCAACGGCGTGAAGGCCTCGATCGCGCTGGAGGAGCTGGAACTGCCCTATGAGCCGCATCTGATCGACATCGGCAAGAACGAGACCTGGGGACCGGAATTCCTCTCGCTTAACCCCAACGGCAAGATCCCGGCGATCATCGACCCCGATGGGCCGGACGGGAAGCCCTTCGGTCTGTGGGAATCCGGCGCGATCCTGCTCTATCTCGCCGAGAAGACCGGCAAGCTCCTGCCGAAGGACCCTGCCGCCCGCTACGAGACCATCCAGTGGGTCTTCTTCCAGATGGCGGCGATCGGGCCGATGTTCGGCCAGCTCGGCTTCTTCCATAAATTCGCCGGGCGCGAATATGAGGACAAGCGCCCGCGTGATCGTTACGCGAACGAAAGCAAGCGCCTGCTCGGCGTGCTGGAGGACCGGCTGGGCAGCCGCACCTGGATCATGGGCGACGACTATACCATCGCCGATATTTCCATGCTCGGCTGGGTGCGCAACCTCGTCGGCTTCTATGGCGCCGGCGAACTCGTCGGCTATGCCAGCCTGACGCATGTGCCGATCTGGCTGGAACGCTGCCTGTCGCGCCCGGCGGTGCAGCGCGGCCTCGACAGCCCGAAGCGTCCGGCCTGAGGCGCGCTCGGTATGACGACGACGATCCACGGCATCAAGAACTGCGACACGATGAAGAAGGCGCGCGCCTGGCTCGACAGCCACGGCGTCGCTCACGCCTTCCACGACTACAAGGCGAGCGGCATCGACCGCACCTCGCTGGAAGGCTGGGTGAAGGAGCATGGCTGGGAGACGGTGCTGAACCGTGCCGGGACGACCTTCCGGGCTCTGCCGGATGCCGAGAAGCAGGGGCTCGACGCGGGCAAGGCGATCGCGCTGATGCTGGCGAACCCCTCGATGATCAAGCGCCCGGTGCTCGATCTCGGTAAGGGCAGCACGATCGTCGGCTTCAAGCCGGAGATCTACGAGACGGCGCTGGTGGGGAAGTAGCGACGCCGCTTTAACACGGGGGATGGGCGGGAAGGCGCGGGTCATCCCGGACAAGCTGCGTAGCGGCGCCGATCCGGGATCCATGGCTGAGCCTTTCCGATGAAGGTTCCGGCATGGATCCCGGGTCTCCCTGCGGTCGCCCGGGATGACGATTTGATCGGGATTCCCGGTGAGGGCGCATGGCTCATCCGGCGCGCGGGTCTCTTCCCTAAACCGGCGCGCTGCTCTACCTCGCAGGCTATGACCGTTCAGCCCCAGCCCATGCAGCCGGACATCGCTGCCACTCCCGAATTCACCTTCAAGGTCGCGGCCCGCGACGGTGCCGCGCGCACCGGCGCGATCAGCATGCCGCGCGGCGTCATCCGCACGCCGGCCTTCATGCCGGTCGGCACGGCCGCGACCGTCAAGGGCATGTATCCCGAGCAGGTGAGGGCGCTCGGCGCCGATGTCGTGCTCGGCAACACCTATCATCTGATGCTGCGCCCGGGGGCCGAGCGTATCGCGAGGCTCGGCGGGCTGCACAAGTTCATGAACTGGCCTCACCCGATCCTGACCGACTCGGGCGGGTTCCAGGTGATGTCCCTGTCGCAGCTCAGGAAGCTGACCGAGGAGGGCGTCACCTTCCAATCGCATATCGACGGCTCGAAGCATGTGATGACTCCCGAGCGCTCGGTCGAGATCCAGAACCTGCTCGGCTCCGACATCGTGATGCAGCTCGACGAATGCGTCGCGCTGCCCTGCGAGGACAAGGTGGCCGAGAAGGCGATGCGCCTGTCGCTGCGCTGGGCCGAGCGCTGCAAAACGGCCTTCGGCACCCATCCGGGCCGCGCGCTGTTCGGCATCGTGCAGGGCGGGGCTGTGCCGAGCCTGCGCGTCGAGAGCGCACGCGAGCTCGCCGCGATGGATCTCAAGGGCTATGCCGTCGGCGGCCTCGCGGTCGGAGAGCCGCAGGAGGTCATGCTGGCGATGATCGAGGCCGTCGAGCCGCATCTGCCGCAGGAGAAGCCGCGCTATCTGATGGGCGTCGGCACGCCCGACGACATCGTCGAGGCGGTTTCGCGCGGCATCGACATGTTCGACTGCGTGATGCCGACGCGCGCCGGTCGCCATGGCCAGATCTTCACCCGCTTCGGCCGGATGAACCTCAAGAACGCCAAGCACGCCGAGGATCCGCGCCCGATCGACGAGCAATCCGCCTGCCCGGCCGCGAATGGCTGGTCGCGCGCCTATCTGCACCATCTGGTCAAGGCCGAGGAGATGCTCGGCAAGATGCTGCTGACCTGGGTGAACCTCGCCTATTATCAGGAGCTGATGGCCGGCCTGCGCGCCGCCATCGCGGCCGGGCGCCTCGCCGATTTCATCGCCGAGACGAAGGAAGGCTGGGCCAGGGGCGAGCCCGGAAGCGGCCCGGCGTGACCGTTACCGATCCCGGCCTGCTGCTCGTCAAGATGGCGATCGCGGCCGCTGTGGTGGTCACCTGTTCGCTGATCGCCGAGCGCAGCGGGCCGAAGCTCGCGGCGATGATCGCCACCTTGCCGATCTCGCTCGGCCCGGTCCTGTTCTTCCTGGCGCTCGAGCACGAGCCGGCCTTTATCGCCGAGAGCGCCCGCGGCACGATGCATTCCAACGTCGCCAATGCCGGCTTCGTCCTGGCCTATGTCCTGGCGGCGCAACGCCTTGCGACGCTGCCGAGCCTTGCTGCCGCGCTGACGGCCTGGATCGCGGTGCTGCTCGGGGTGCGAGCCCTGTCGCTGGCGGCTTTGCCCCTGACGCTGCTCGCCACGGTCGCGCTGGTCCTTGTCCATCTCCTGGTGCGGCCGTTTCTCGCCGCGCGGCCCTCCGTCCTGTCAAAGCGGGCCTGGTTCGCAGTCCCGCTGCGCGCCGCTTGCGTCGCCGCCTTGGTCGGCGGCGTCACCGTGGCGAGCCATCAGGTCGGGGCGAACTGGTCGGGCATCCTCGCCGGGCTCCCGCTGGTGCTGTCGAGCCTCGTCCTGATCCTGCAGCCGCGCATCGGCGGGGCCGCGACCGCCGCCCTGATCGGGAATGGCGCGCTCGGCCTGCTCGGCGTCGGCCTCGGCCTGGCCGTGCTCCACTTCACGGCCGTCCCGCTCGGCTCAGGAACGGCGCTGGCTCTCGGATTGCTGTTGTCGATCTGCTGGAATCTCGGGCTCCTGGCGCACCGGCCGGCGCCATGACGCCACGAACAGCCCGCTGACGATCAGACCGAATCCGGCGAGCTGCATTGGGCCGGGGAGCTCGCCCAGCACCGGAATGGCGAGCGTTGTGCCGGTGACAGGGATCAGCGGCGGAAACCGCCCGACCACGGCGGCGCCCAGCACATGCGCGGCCCAGCCCCAGAGCCACAGACCCAGGATGACGTTGACGACGCCCTGATAGAGCGCATGCAGGAGGATAACCCACCAGGGCGCGATGTCGAAGCCGCGGAAGAAGAACAGGAAGTAGATCGGCAGATAGGCGAGCGACAGCACCGAGACGATCACCGCCCCCTTGAGGCCGTCGATCTTCCAGAGCTGGATCAGCAGTGGGTAGAAGCCCCAGAGCAGCCCGACGCCGAGGAAGCAGAGATCGCCCCTGAGCGTCTCGGACGCCGCCCCGCTGCTGCCGGCGAAGGCGAGGAAGCTCAAGCCGCAGATCACGCCGAGGATGCCGACGATCAGCGGCGCGGAGAGCCTTGCTCCGAACAGGACCACGCTGCCGACGATGCCGATCACGGTCACGGTGCCGGGGCCGATCGTGGCGCCATGGGCGGCGGGAGCCATCGTGAGGCCGGTCAGCATCAGGAAGGTCATCGGGAAGCCGCTGGTCGCCGCGAGCCAGAGGCCACGGTTCCAGCCGACGCCGCCACAGGTGGCCAAGCCGCCCCCGCGCAGGAAGAGCGGCATCAGCAACAGGCCCGCCGTCGCGAAACGCAGTGCCATCAGATCATGCGGGCCGACGCCGTTGAGCATGGCGTGCCGGCTGACGACGAAGTTGGAGCCGAAGATCAGCACGCTGAGCAGCATGCCGGCGACGGCGAGCCGGCGTCGGCGTCGTTCCTTGTCCTGAGGTGCGGGAAGGCTGGCGACGCGCTGATCCATGCGCTGGCATAGCGCGATTGCTGCACTGCCGTTACGGGCCGTTGCGCATGGCGCCCGCGCTTGCGGATGCGAACCGCAATTGCGCCCCGGTTCGGCCCTTCTGCCGCCCACAGGGCAGGGCTTGTTGGCTCCCGCGAGCCAAAGGGGCAGCGAGCGATCCGGAGTGGCAGCGATGTCCAGCACCCTCTATCCACCCAGCCCGGCAGCGATGGCGAGCCGGCTCGGCCACCACCTCCTGCTTTCGCTGGGCGTGGTGACGACTGTTGCTTTGCTCGCGGCGCTGCCTGCGCTTCTGTCCGGTACCGCGCCCGGACAGGGAGCCCGCGCCGCGATCGGCAATCAGGCGTCCGTACCGGTGCTGGCGATGCTGCGGAACGGCAAGATCGCCGACCGGCTGGAGCGCATCTCGGCCGGGGGCGCGGAGATCCTGGCCAACGCGCCGGTCACGCCGGCGGCGCTGGCGATGCCGATGTCGTTGAATTGGCCGGAAACCGGGGAATGGGCGCCGCCGCAGCTCGCGATGCTCTCCGAGCGCCGGCCGCGGGCGGGCGACAGCACGCCCCGTGCAGTGTCGCGCCGGAGCGCTTCGCCGACGACCCGCGCCGTTGCGGCATCGGGGCCGCTGGTCATCCTGCCCCCCGCCGCGGCGACGGCGATCGAGGTTGCGACGACGGCCGAGACGTCCCACGACGATTCCTGGAGCCGTCTCGTGATCGCACCGGCGACGAAGGTCGTCGATGCCGTTTCGGGGGCTGCTGGCGGCGTGCAGGCCGTCGGCTCCTGGGGCCTGTCGCAGGCGAGCGGCCTGCTGCCGCGCTGGTGAGCGCGGCAGCGCGGGCCTCGATCAGGCGAGGGCCTTCAGCGCGGCGCGGCCGGCATAGATCGCCTGCGTGCCGAGTTCTTCCTCGATGCGCAGAAGCTGGTTGTATTTCGCGGTCCGGTCAGAGCGGGCGAGCGAGCCGGTCTTGATCTGCCCGCAATTGGTGGCGACGGCGAGGTCGGCGATGGTCGAGTCCTCGGTCTCGCCCGAGCGGTGCGACATCACCGCCGTGTAGCCGGCGCGCTGCGCCATATCGACGGCGGCGAGAGTCTCGGTCAGCGTGCCGATCTGGTTGACCTTGACCAGGATCGAATTCGCCGTCTTGCCCTTGATGCCGCGCGACAGGCGCTCGACATTGGTGACGAAGAGATCGTCGCCGACGAGCTGGCACTTCGCCCCGACGAGGTCGGTCAAAGCCTTCCAGCCCTCCCAGTCATCCTCGGCCATGCCGTCCTCGATCGAGACGATCGGGTAGCTGCCGACGAGCTTGGCGAGGTACTTGGCCTGCGCCTTGGGATCGCGCGTCTTGCGCTCGCCCTCATAGACATAGGAACCGTCCTTGAAGAACTCGGTCGCGGCGCAGTCGAGCGCCAGCGCGATGTCCTCGCCCGGCTTGTAGCCGGCCGCCTCGACCGCCTGCATGACGAAATCCAGTGCCGCTTCCGCCGACTTGATGTTGGGGGCGAAGCCGCCCTCGTCGCCGACATTGGTGTTGTGGCCGGCGTCGTGCAGCTTCTTCTTCAGCGTGTGGAAGATCTCCGAGCCCATGCGCAGGCCTTCCGCGAAGGAGGTCGCGCCGATCGGCATCACCATGAATTCCTGGAAGTCGATCGGATTGTCGGCATGGGCGCCGCCATTGACGATGTTCATCATCGGCACGGGCAGGACGCGGGCCGAGGTACCGCCGACATAGCGGTAGAGCGGCAGGCCGGACGCCTCGGCAGCAGCCTTGGCGACGGCAAGCGAGACGCCGAGGATGGCGTTGGCGCCGAGCTTGCGCTTGTTCGGCGTGCCGTCGAGCTCGATCATCGTCTGGTCGATCGCGGTCTGGTCCTCGGCGTCCATCGCGACGATCGCCTCGGCGATCGCGACATTGACCGACTCGACCGCCTGCAGGACGCCCTTGCCGAGATAGCGCGACTTGTCGCCGTCGCGCAGCTCCACCGCCTCATGCGCGCCGGTCGAGGCGCCGGAGGGAACGGCGGCGCGGCCCATCGAGCCGTCCTCGAGCACCACATCGACCTCGACCGTCGGATTGCCGCGGGAATCGAGGATCTGGCGTCCGATGATGTCGATGATGGCGGTCATGGCAGGCTCCGGAGAAGGGGCAAGCGGGAAGGACAGGCAGCTTCTAGAGGCTGTTCCCGGCCTTGGCTAGACATCGGGTGAGGTCACGCCGGCCGGGACGTCGCGGTCCGGGGTGCCATCATGAGGCCGCCTTGTTGATTGTGCATTGTGGCAAGGTCGATCGCGCTTCTGACCCGAGCGATCCGGCGAAAGAAGACGGTGTGAAGAGCGGCTACTCTGGAACGCGGACCGGCAATGCGTGGCGCGATGATTGCGGATTTTTCGATGGTTTTGGCGCTTCGCCTCATCGGGAAACAAGCATGTTCCAGAATATGTCCGCTCGTCGTCGCCCCTCTCTCGCCCTTGTCCTGTTCTGGTGCGCGCTGACCGTCGCGTGGTGGGTCGGCCTGTGCCTCTACGCCGGCAGGCCGATCTGGTTCTGGTGATCACGCCTCGTCATCCGGCGTGGCGAAATAGCTGCCAAGCAGGAAGCCGCTCTGGAGCGCGAACAGATAGCCGATCCAGATGAAGAGGGTGAAGAAGCTCAGCTCTCCGCGGATCAACCAGAGCGGAAAGAAGAAGAGCGTCAAGGCGGCGCTGGCAATGACGATGGCCGGATAGCCATAGGACAGGCCAATCAGAATACCGAGCAGAAATAATATACCCGCAATTATCATAAAATTATCGGGATCTGATCCGTTACGCTATTGATTTGCACTATGATGTTGCATGGTGCGTCGCAAGGATGCGTGTGGAAGATCGATAAATATTGAGATATCGCGCCCGGTAGGTCTTTAGGGCGATCTCTGCGCTTGTCCGATACGGGCGAGGCTATGCGGCCCGGCCCCGATGCGCGCCGAAGGGTCATGCGCCTGCGCGGGCAGCTCCCACCATCGCGCAAGATGCTCTGGCCAAAGGGTTGGGGCAGGATTCTCGCGAAAAACCGGCTCCCACTGTTTCGCGTCCTGCTCTAGAAGCGGCGCAAACACAGGAGCATCCGATGTCCATCGACGCCTCGACCTTGCAGCTCGGGCAAGCCAGCGCGCTGCCGGCCTCGCCGCAGGAAGCCCGCCTCGACCGCGTGCCCAATCCCCATGCCGGCACGTATTATCTCGCCCGCTTCACCTGCCCGGAATTCACCTCGATCTGTCCGGTGACGGGCCAGCCGGATTTCGGCATCCTCGTCATCGACTATCTGCCGGGCCAGTGGCTGGTGGAGTCGAAGTCGCTCAAGCTCTATCTCGCCTCGTTCCGCAACCACGGCGCCTTCCATGAGGATTGCACCGTCGGCATCGGCAAGACGCTGGTCGATCTGCTGGAGCCGGAATGGTTCCGCATCGGCGGCTACTGGTATCCGCGCGGCGGCATCCCGATCGACGTGTTCTGGCAGACCGGCGAGCCGCCGAAGGGGCTCTGGCTGCCCGACCAGGGCGTCGCGCCCTATCGCGGGCGCTGAGGCCGTCCGGACGATTGGGAGCCGGGCGTCATTCTCGGGCCTGACCCGAGATCTCCGGGCAGAGGGGCGCGGGGAACGTCCTTCGGGAAGACATGCTCGGGTCAAGCCCGAGCATGTCGGCGGCGTATACCTCTCAGGTCCGCGAGCCCAAGGGCGGCAGCAGCTTCGGCGCCATCAGCCCGAGCAGGCCGACGGCGGTGCCGAAGAGGGCGAGCGCTCCTTGCGTGCCGAGCGCTTGAAGGGCCGAGCCCATCAGCAGCGGCCCGGTCGCATGGCCCATGAAGAAGAAGCAGGCGAAGAGGGCCATGGCCGAACCGCGTGCCGTGGGAGCGAGCTCCGTCGCCTGGGCCTGAAACGTGCCGTGGATCAGGAAGAATCCGAAGCCGATTGACAGGAAGACGCCGATCGACGTCCACCATGGCGCTGGCAGGATGAAGGCGAAATCGGCCAGCGCCACGGCAAGCCCGCCAAGGCGCATCATCTGCGCGGGTCCGACGCGCTGGACAAGGATGCGCGTCAGCAGGCCATAGACCAACCCGCCAAGCCCCATCGCGCCGATGGCGATCCCCGCCTCGGATGGGCCGGTGCCCGAGCGCTCGTGCAGGATCGCAGCGACGAAGGGTGGCAAGCCGAAGATCAGCGCGCCTTCCAGTAGCACGAGGCCGTACAGCACCTTGCTGCGCGGATTGGCGAAGACGGCTGCGTAGCTCGTCATGGCGCCGGCGAGACTCAGCGGCGGCCGTTCGGCGAGGGGCCGGGGCTTCAGGACGAGCCGCACCACCAGCGCGCCGCAGGCCGCGAGCGCGGCAGCCACCCCCAGCACCGCCCGCCAGCCGATATGGTCGGCGACCACCCCCGAGAACGAGGCGCCCGCCATCTGGCCGATGATCATGATGACGAGGAAGCGACCGAGCATGATCTGCCGCTCGGCCATCGGAGCCCTATCGCCGATCGCCGCCATCGCGGCGGGGATCACGCCGCCCGCCATCACGCCGGCTCCGGCACGCAGCGCGAACAGCATCCAGTAGTTGGTGGCGAAGGCCGCAAGGCCGGACAGCACGCACAGCAAGGCGAGGCAGGTCGAGATGCTGCGCAGCTTCCCGACCGAGTCGGCGATCGGACCGAGGAAGGGCTGGCCGAGCGCATAGCAGCCGGCGAAGGCCGTCACCAGGAAGGCGATCTGGTGGACGCTCTGGCCGAATTCGGCGGCGAGGGTCGGCACCAGCGGGTCGACCAGCCGCATGGTGAACGTCGAGGCGAAGCCGCACAGCCCCAGCACGGGGATGAGGGCGCCGAGATCATGGCCGGCGGCCGGCTTCGGCTCAGACATAGGCCAGGTTTGGCGATGGACGGCCCTTGGCGAGACGATCGAAACCCTGCAGCTCGGCGATCAGGCTCTGGAACTCCGACAGCGGCACCATGTTCGGCCCGTCGGACGGCGCCTTGTCCGGGTCGGGATGCGTCTCGATGAAGACGCCGGCGACGCCGACCGCCACCGCCGCGCGCGCCAGCACCGGCACGAATTCGCGCTGCCCCCCGGAGGAGGAGCCCTTGCCGCCCGGCTGCTGCACCGAATGGGTGGCGTCGAAGATCACGGGGGCGCCGATCTCGGCCATGATCGGCAGGGAACGCATGTCGGTGACCAGCGTATTGTAGCCGAAGGAAGCGCCGCGCTCGGTCAGCATGACATTCGCATTGCCGCTTTCCGTTACCTTGTTGGCGACGTTCACCATATCCCAGGGAGCGAGGAACTGACCCTTCTTGATGTTGACCACCCGGCCGGTCTTCGCCGCCGCGACAAGCAGGTCGGTCTGGCGGCAGAGAAAGGCGGGGATCTGCAGCACGTCCACCACCTCGGCCACGGGCGCGCATTGACTCGCATCATGCACGTCGGTCAGGACGGGCATGCCGGTGCGCTCGCGGATCTCCGCGAAGACGGGCAGGGCGGCTTCCAGCCCCATGCCGCGCTGGCCGCGCACGCTGGTCCGGTTCGCCTTGTCGAAGGAGGTCTTGAACACCAGCCCGATGCCGAGCGCCGTCGCGATCTCCTTGAGCGCCAGCGCGCATTCCAGCGCATGGCCCCGGCTTTCCATCTGGCAGGGGCCGGCGATCAGCGCGAGCGGCAGGGCGTTGCCGAAGCGCACGGGCCGGGCGAGATCCTCGCCGATGGAGACGATGGCGTGCGGGGTCATGGCATTTCCTTTGCGGGCGGGCAGCCGGGCATATGGCTGCTGCACCGCCCCGGTCAAGTCGCGGTCCGGGGTCAGGGCGGGCGAGGCCAGCGCAGAGTTGATCGGCTGCGACGCGAACAGGCTGGCGAAGCGGAGACGAGGTCTGTAAATTCGGTGACGAAGCACTATCTTGGATCGTGATGCGGGATCGGTTGGGTACGGCGCGGACGGATATGAGCGAGGCAGGCCAGGGCAGAGCGATGCGAGCCGGGATTTCGCAGGGGATGTCCGCGCGCGCTGAGCGTGTCGCGGGCACCGTCGGCATGGCCGACCGCCCGAAACGGGCCGGGCCGCCGGCCGATGGCGGGCGCGAGGGAACCGGGACGGCGGTGCTGACCCGGACTCGCACGCGCAAGCCCAATCTTTATCGTGTCCTGCTCTTGAACGACGACTACACGCCGATGGAGTTCGTCGTTCACGTGCTGGAGCGGTTCTTCAACAAGGATCGCTCCGAAGCCACGCGGATCATGATGCATGTGCATCAGAACGGCGTCGGCGAATGCGGCGTCTTCACTTACGAGGTCGCCGAGACCAAGGTTACGCTGGTGATGGATCTGGCGCGCAAGCACATGCATCCGCTGCAATGCGTGATGGAGAAGAAGTAGCCTTGGGTATTTCACCCTCTCAAAACAGATAGGAGCGCGCCCCTTGCCGAGTTTCTCGCGCAGTCTCGAACAGGCGCTTCACCGGGCTCTGGCTCTGGCCAATGAGCGCCGCCACGAATACGCCACTCTCGAGCATCTCCTGCTCGCGCTGGTCGATGATCAGGACGCGGCCGCGGTGATGCGCGCCTGCAGCGTCGATCTCGACCTGCTTCGTCGCAACCTCGTCGACTACATCGACGCCGAGCTGACCAATCTGGTCACCGACGGCCGTGACGATTCCAAGCCGACGGCGGGCTTCCAGCGCGTGATCCAGCGCGCCGTCATTCATGTCCAGTCCTCCGGCCGCGAGGAGGTGACCGGCGCCAACGTGCTCGTCGCGATGTTCGCCGAGCGCGAGAGCCACGCCGCCTACTTCCTGCAGGAGCAGGACATGACCCGCTATGATGCGGTCAACTACATCAGCCACGGCATCGCCAAGCGCCCGGGCGCCAGCGAGAGCCGTCCGGTGCGCGGCGCCGAGGACGATGCCGAGCCGCAGCGTGAGCAGCGCGCCGAGCAGGGCCAAAGCGACGACAAGGAGAAGAAGAAAAAGGAAAGCGCGCTCGACGCTTACTGCGTCAACCTCAACCGCAAGGCGAGGGACGGGCGCATCGATCCGCTGATCGGCCGCGAGGCCGAGGTCCAGCGCACCATCCAGATCCTCTGCCGCCGCCAGAAGAACAACCCCCTGCTGGTCGGCGACCCCGGCGTCGGCAAGACCGCGATCGCCGAGGGCCTCGCGCTCAAGATCATCCGCGGCGAGGTGCCGGAGGTGCTGCACGACGCCACCGTCTTCTCGCTCGACATGGGCACGCTGCTCGCCGGCACGCGCTATCGCGGCGACTTCGAGGAGCGCCTCAAGCAGGTGATGAAGGAGATCGAGCAGCACCCGAAGGCGATCATGTTCATCGACGAGATCCATACGGTGATCGGCGCCGGTGCGACCTCGGGCGGCGCGATGGACGCCTCCAACCTGCTCAAGCCCGCGCTCGCCTCCGGCACGCTGCGCTGCATCGGCTCGACCACCTACAAGGAATACCGCCAGTATTTCGAGAAGGACCGGGCGCTGGTGCGCCGCTTCCAGAAGATCGACGTCAACGAGCCGTCGATCCCGGACACGATCGAGATCCTCAAGGGCCTCAAGCCCTATTTCGAGGAGTTCCACAAGCTGCGCTACACCAGCGACGCCATCAAGGCGGCGGTGGAGCTCTCGGCGCGCTACATCCATGATCGCAAGCTGCCGGACAAGGCGATCGACGTCATCGACGAGACCGGCGCCTCGCAGATGCTGCTGCCCGAGGGCAAGCGCAAGAAGACCATCGGCGTGAAGGAGGTCGAGGTCGCGATCTCGACCATGGCCCGCATTCCGGCCAAGACCGTCTCGAAGGACGATGCCGAGGTGCTGCGCAACCTCGAGGAGACGCTGAAGCGCTCCGTCTACGGCCAGGAGAAGGCGATCGAGGCGCTGTCCTCGGCGATCAAGCTCGCCCGTGCCGGCCTGCGCGATGGCGAGAAGCCGATCGGCAGCTATCTCTTCGCCGGCCCGACCGGCGTCGGCAAGACGGAGGTCGCGCGCCAGCTCGCCTCTTCGCTCGGCGTGGAGCTGATCCGCTTCGACATGTCGGAATATATGGAGCGCCACACCGTTTCGCGGCTGATCGGTGCGCCTCCGGGCTATGTCGGCTTCGACCAGGGCGGCCTGCTGACCGACCAGATCGACCAGCATCCGCACAGCGTCCTGCTGCTCGACGAGATCGAGAAGGCCCATCCCGACCTGTTCAACATCCTCCTGCAGGTGATGGACCACGGCAAGCTGACCGACAACAACGGCAAGCAGGTCGATTTCAGGAACGTCATCCTGATCATGACGACCAATGCCGGCGCGGCCGATCTGGCCAAGAACGCCTATGGCTTCACCCGCCAGAAGCGCGAGGGTGACGATACCGAGGCGATCAACAAGCTGTTCGCGCCGGAGTTCCGCAACCGTCTCGATGCGACGATCTCCTTCGGCCACCTGCCGAAGACCGTGGTCGCCCGCGTCGTCGACAAGTTCGTGCTCCAGCTCGAGGCGCAGCTCGCCGACCGCAACGTCACCATCGAGCTCTCGGACGAGGCGCGCGACTGGCTGGTAGAGAACGGCTATGACGAGGCGATGGGCGCCCGGCCGATGGCCCGGCTCATCCAGCAGACGATCAAGACGCCGCTCGCCGATGAGGTGCTGTTCGGGCGCCTCAAGGGCGGCGGCGCCGTCAAGGTCGTGGTCGTCCAGTCCGAGACCGGCATCAAGGTGCTCGGCCTCGAGTTCCCCGATGGCCCGGTCAAGCCGAAGCCGGAGAAGGATGTCGTGGCCGCCACCGCAAAGCGCGAGCCGAAGTCGCGCGCCAAGGCGTCGGGCGCCGCTCCGGCCAAGCCCGTTCCGCCTCGTCGTGCTCCCAAAGGTGGTGCAGGGTCAGGCGGTGCGGGGTCGAATGGGGCACCGGGCGGCACGGCCGCGCCGACCAAGGCGTCCGGCCGTGCCGTCCGCACGGTGCCGAAGGTTCCGCTGACCAAGGCGTGAGAAGGCGTTAAGACGTGCTGTTCAGACGGAAGACTGCGACGCTGGCGACCGAGACCGGCGAGGTCGCGACCGAAACCGCCGCGCCACCGCCGCGGCAGAAGGAAAAGCTCGGCTGGTTCGAGAAGCGCAGCCGCCGGCGGCGGCGGCGCATCATTTTCGAGGAGGTGCTGGGCTGGATCCTGGTCCCGGCCTTCATCTATCTGATCTATCTCGGCATCAAGTCGGTCGGCGGCATCCCCAAGGAGCTGGTCGACTTCGCCAACGAGCTGATCGCCATGGCCCTGAAGGGCAAGGGCTGAGGCGGCGCCGTCATCCCGCGCGCGGCGAAGCCATGGCTCGTCGCTGAACCCTGCGGCTGTGCGGTGCTCGCGGATTCCGGTTCGCCGCCTGGTTCCCTTTGCAACTACCGCAGGGCAGGCCGGCTTGCTGATGTCTATGCAAGCGTCGGCTGCGTGAACGATAGAGGAGAGGGCTCCGGATTCGCCGGGACCTGAACCCTCCCGAGCCTTCCCGCCGATGACCGCATGAGCGTATCCGCCGATTGGAGCTGGCAGCGCGTCGCGTTGGCCGGCATGCGCGACGCGCTGTCGCTGCCGGCCTGGATCGTCGGCTTCGGCCTGGTCGGCATCGGCTCTCTGGCGCGCGATGTCGGCTATCCCGTCGGCAGCGCGGTCCTGTCCACCATTCTCGTCTGGGCCGGCCCCTCTCAGGTGCTGTTCTTTGCCTCGATCGCGGCGGGCGCGGCCTGGAGCGCGATCGCCATCGCGATCGGCTTTGCGTCGTTGCGCTTCCTGCCGATGACGGTCGCGATCCTGCCCTTGCTGCGCCGCCCCGGCCAGAGTGTCTGGCTGCAGCTCCTGCTGGCGCATTACGTCGCCGTCACCGCCTGGACCGAGGGCCTGCGGCGGCTGCCGGCGATCCCGCTGCACCAGCGCGTTCCCTATTTCCTCGCCTTCGCCAACACCTGCATGGCGGTGAGCGCGCTCGGCACCTTCGCGGGCTATTATCTCGTCGGGGCGCTGCCCTTGCCGTTCGCCGCCGGGCTGCTCTGCCTCACGCCGATCTTCTTCCTCGTCTCGCTCACGGCGGGGCTGCGCCATCGCGGCGACGTGGTCGCGTTGATCCTCGGCCTCGTGCTGGCCCCGATCTGCGAGCGCTTCATCGGCGGCGGCTTCGACCTCATCGTGGCCGGACTCGTCGCCGGGACCATCGCGCTCTTCGTCGGCAAAAGGCGAAAGACGGCATGACCCAGCCCATCGCCTGGCTCGACGGGCCGTATTGGCCCTATCTCGCGCTCTTTCTGTTCGCGGTGCTGCCGACGGAGATCTGGCGTTGGCTCGCCGTGGTCTTCGCGCGCGGGCTCGGTGCCGAATCGGCGCTGCTCGACTGGGTCCGCGCCGTTGCAACCGCGCTGCTCGCCGGCATCGTCGCCAAGCTCATCGTCTCGCCGCCGGGTGCGCTGGCTCACGCGCCGCTGCTGATACGGATCACGGCGCTGGCCGCCGCCGTCGCCGTCATGGCGATCGATCGGCGGCGCATGATGCTGGCGGTGCTGATGGGAGAGGCGGTGCTGATCGGTGGCGTCTGGCTGTTCGGAGCGGTCTAGCTGCCTTTGAGGCGGTCCCGCACCGGGCCGAGCTTGTCCGGGTTGCGGATGACGTAGATCGCATGGACCTGGCCATCGCGGATATCGAGCACCACGGCCTGCTCGGTGTCGGTTTCCGTGCTGATATAGCCGGGCATCCCGTTGATCAGCATCGGCTCGTAGCGTGGAGCGAAGCCCTGCTGCTCCGATTTGCGGGCGAGGCCGGCGAAGAAGCGGCCGATCTTGTCGCGCCCGAAGATCGGGTTGAGCACCGAGCTCGCCTTGCCGCCGCCGTCGCCATGCAACACCGCATCCTGCGCGAGCAGCCCCTTCAGGGCTGTGGGATCGGTGCTGTGGGCCGCTTCGAAGAAGGCGATGGCGTAGCGGCGGGCCTCGTCCGGCGAGAGCGGGTGGCGAGGCGCATCCTGCCGCGCATGCCGGCGCGCCCGTGAGACGAGCTGCCGGCACGCCGCCTCGCTGCGCCCCAGCGTGTCGGCGATGTCGGAGAACGGCACGTCGAACACGTCGTGCAGCAGGAAGGCGGCGCGCTCGAGCGGCGACAATCGCTCCAGGGCGAGCTGCAGCACATAGGGAATGTCGAGATTGTCCTCGTCGCGGGAAGGGCCGCCGATCTCCTCGATCAGCGGTTCCGGCAACCAGGCTCCGA
This sequence comes from Allobosea sp. OAE752, assembly GCF_050433265.1. Classification (NCBI taxonomy): domain Bacteria; kingdom Pseudomonadati; phylum Pseudomonadota; class Alphaproteobacteria; order Hyphomicrobiales; family Alloboseaceae; genus Allobosea; species Allobosea sp. OAE752. The sequence goes on along the minus strand of NZ_JBNPXO010000005.1, from coordinate 397,173 downwards.
CATAGTTCTCACGCCGCCGCCGGGCCGATTTCATCAGGTCGAGGCAAAGCCGCGTCACCACGCGCCCGAGCCAGGCGCGCGGGTTCGCCAGCGCTTCGGGCGCGGATTCGTGCCAGCGCAGCCAGGCATCCTGCACCACATCCTCGGCGTCGCTGAGCGAGCCGAGCATGCGGTAGGCCAGGCGCGTCAGATAGGGCCGGTGAAGCTCGAAGCCGGCGGCGGTGGCGTCCGTCATGAAATCCCGTGTATACGGATTCCTAGGCTGCCGCAGCCTTCGGCGCCCTGTCATTGGGGTGGTGCAAACGGAAGCCGATCGCGATCCGATTCCAGACATTGATCGCGCCGATCAGCAGGGTGAGCTTCACCATTTCCTCCCCGCTGAAATGGCGCAAGACTTCTTCATAATCGGCATCCGGCGCATGGGTCTGCGACACCAGCGTCAGCGCCTCGGTCCAGGTCAGGGCGGCGCGCTCGCGTGGCGTATAGAGCGCGGATTCATGCCAGGCGCTCAGCAGGTAGAGCCGGGCCTCGCTCTCGCCGGCCTTGCGGGCGTCGGCGGAGTGCATGTGCAGGCAATAGGCGCAGCCGTTGATCTGCGAGGCCCGCATTTTCACGAGCTCGATCAGGCTGTGCTCGAGGCCGGAATTCGCGACCGCCTCCTCGAGCGCCATCATCGGCTTCAATGCATCGGGGGCGGTCGTATAGGGGTTGAGGCGCTTATTCATGGCGGTTCTCGCTGGCATCGGACCGAAAAGTGGAAGCCACTTTTCGGGGAAATCCGATGAGATGACAGAGATAGCGGTTGCCGGCCCGCAGGTTCTGCCTGTGGCCCGGCCCGGTCAAGGCGTGAGCGTCAGGCGGCGGCCTTCGCCGGCTTGTCGGCCGGATGGCGCGTGCGGAAGCCGGCATTGATCCGGTTCCAGCTGTTGATCGCGCCGATGGCGAGCGACAGGTCGACGCATTCCTTCTCGCTGAAATGCGCGCGCAATTCCGCGAAGGCCTCGTCGCTCGGCGCGCCTTGCGAGAGCCGGGTCAGCGCCTCCGTCCAGGCCAACGCCGCGCGCTCGCGCGGGGTGTAGAGTTCCGATTCGTGCCAGGCGTCGAGCAGATAGAGCCGGGCCTCGGTCTCGCCGGCCTTGCGCGCATCGGCGGCGTGCATGAGCAGGCAATAGGCACAAGCGTTGATCTGCGAGGCCCGCATCTTCACCAGCTCGAGCAGGCTGTGCTCCAGCCCGCATTCATTGATGTAGGTCTGCGTCTTCAGCATCGCGTCGATCGCGCCGGGCGCGGCCTGAAAGGCGTTGAGGCGTTGGCTCATGGTTCGTCTCCATCAGTTGATGAAGACAGGACGAGGCAGCCTGCGCCGCTGTGACATGCTCCTCAGGAATTTTTCAACGCGGCGCGAATCTTCTCGGCATGGGCGGCGAGGATCTCCGGTTTTTCCATCGCGCCGGTATGGGGCCTGAGCGCCACGCCCTCGAAGCGCGGCATGACATGGACATGCAGGTGGAACACGACCTGGCCGCCGGCCGACTCGTTGAACTGCTGGATGGTGAGCCCGTCGGCGTCGAAGGCGGCCTTCACGGCATGCGAGAGCTTCTGCGTCGTCAGCGCGACGGCCTTCAGCGCCTCGGGCGGGGCGTCGAAGATGTTGCGGCAGGGGGCTTTCGGGAGCACCAGCACATGCCCGTCGGCGCGCGGCATGATGTCCATGATCGCGAGCGTCTCGGCGTCCTCGTAGACGGTCTGGGAGGGCAGTTCGCCACGCAGGATCTTGGCGAAGACATTGGACGGGTCATAGGCGCTCATGGCGGGTCCGGCTGGTTCGACGAAGGTGTCGCAACCTGTGGCCCGGCCGCCGGGGCGTCAAGGCCGGGGGGCCGCCGGCGCCCCTGCGTCAGCCGCCGAGCGGCAGTGTCTCCGTGATCTGCGAGTCGAGCACGAGATCGTCTTCGGCGCCGAGCAGCCAGAGTTCGCGCAGGGTGAAGCGCAGCAGCGCCATGTCCCGCCAGCGTTCGATGAGAGCGGCGAGGGCGGCCGTCTCCGCCGCATCGAGATCCTCGGTCAGATTGTAGAGTCCGACGAGCCAGAGATCGCCCGGAGGCCGTCCGAACGCCGCCTGGACCTTGTGCAGCATGTTCGCCCCGTCCCGTTTCTGCGGATAGATGGGAAGATAGAGGCGTCCGCGATTGACGTTTCCGGAGAACAGCCCGCGCAGCTCGACCGTGAAAGGAGCGATCGCGGCCAGTGCCCGGCGGGTTTCAGGCGCGATGACGGGCGGCTCCCCCACGCCGAGCGAACCGCAGATGGTCGCATGCAGCTTGTCACGCCGCCTTGGAAGCAGGTCCCAGGCGATCTTGCCGGCGAAAGGCGCCGCTTTCAGCGCGCTTTCCAGTTCGCGGAAGGCCGGTGAGGCTTGCAGGGTCGCGTCGTCGACCGGCAGCACCAGCGAGAACACGCGCGAATGCCGGCCCATCTCGTAGAACTTGCCGTCCTGGCGGGGAATGACGCGCGGATGGTCCGGCGCCGCCAGCGGCAGATGCGCCAGCCGGTAGCTCTCGTCGAGCGTCAAGGCTTGCGAGAAATCGCTCAGGCTGCGGCGATAGCCAAGCTCGGCGTCCGTGCAGAACAGCAGCGGGCTCACAGGCTCGACGGGGCCGTCAGTCATTGTCACCTTCTGTCTTCCGAAACGGTCCGTCCGCCTCCAGCGCCGCCTGCGCGGCTGCGATCTCCGCGCGTTCCTGCGCCAGATAGTTCGCGACCGGCCGGCGCAGGCCGGGATCGGCGATGTGATGCAGCGAGCGGGTGATGACCGGCCGGTAGCCGCGCGCCAGCTTGTGCTCGCCCTGCGCCCCGGCCTCGACCCGGGCGAGCCCATGCGCGATCGCGTAGTCGATGGCCTGATGGTAGCAGACCTCGAAATGCAGGAAGGGGTGGTCCTCGATGCAGCCCCAGTTGCGGCCGTAGAGCGTGTTGGCGCCACGGAAATTGATCGCACCGGCGATATAGCGTCCGGCCCGTTTCGCCATGATCAGCACGACCCGCTCGCCCATCGCCGCGCCGACCCGCGAGAAGAATTCCCGGTTGAGATAGGGCCGGCCCCATTTGCGCGAGCCGGTGTCCTCATAGAAGCCGTGGAAATCGTCCCAGACGGCTTCCGTCAGGTCGGAGCCCGACAGAGCCTCGATGGTGATGCCGGCCGAAACCGCCTCGCGCCGCTCGCGCTTCAGCGCCTTGCGCTTGCGCGAGGCCAGCGTGGCGAGAAAGTCGTCATAGCCAGCGAACCCTTCATTCCGCCAATGGAACTGCAGATCGTTGCGCTCGAGATAGCCGGCCTGCTTCAGCGCCGCGACATCGGGCTCCTGCGCGAAGGTGACATGGACGGAGGAGGCCTGTGTCTGCCCGCGCAGCGCCTCCAGCCCTGCGATCAGGGCTGCGCGCGCTTCCTCGGCGCGCAGCGTATCGGCGACGAGCAGGCGCGGACCGGTCGCAGGCGTGAAGGGCGCGGCGACCTGGAGCTTGGGATAGTAGCGCCCCCCGGCGCGCTCATAGGCATCGGCCCAGCCATGATCGAAGACATATTCGCCCTGGCTGTGGCCCTTCAGGAAGCTGGGACTCGCGGCGAGGATCTGCCCGCTCTCATCCTCGACGACCAGATAGGCCGGCGACCAGCCCGAGCGGCCGCCAATGCAGCGGCTCTCTTCCAGCGCGCTCAGGAATTCATGGCTGACGAAGGGGTTGTCGCGGTCGATGCCGGTTTCCGCGGATGGGGAGCAGGGCGCCGCGAGGGCGTCCTGCAAGGCATGAGGATTGGCGCAGGCGTTCCACGCGCCGGCGGGCACGGCCTTGAGCGAGGTCGCAACGCGGACGCTGAGACTGTCGCCCGGGCCGTCGCTCAAGGGCGAAAGCCCTCGAACACCATCTGGTCGGCGAAATCGGCCGCCCGTTGCCGTTCCTCCGGGGTGCGTACCGTCCAGCTCATCAGCGGCATCCCGATGACGTTGCGGCAGAGATAGGGCGCGGCGCTTTCGAGGTCCGTGACCTTCCAGGACAGGAAGTCCGGCCGGCTTTCGGTGAAGTGGAGCAAATTGGCGAGCGCATGCTTTCGTTCGGGCGAGAGCTTGTCGTAGTCGCCGTAATCATAGGCATTCATCGCGACGATTCCGCGGGGGATCTGCGGCGCGAGCGTGCGCAAGGCGGTCACGATCTCGGGATCGAAGGATTTGATCACGATCGGCTGGCCCGCATGGCCGGCCAGCACCTCCACCGTGCGCCGGGTCAGGGCGAGATTGCCGTCGAAGCGGCTCTTGATCTCGATGACGAGAGGAACGCGCCCGCCGATCAGGTCGAGGAAGGCGGAGAGCGTCAGGATCGGGTCGCTCGAACCCTTGAGCGTGATCTTGCCGAGTTCGGCCGCCGTCTTCGCCACGACCGCCCCGGTCTCGCCCGTCAACCGGTCGAGCACGAAATCGTGGAACACCACCGCCTCGCCGTCGGCGGTGAGCTGCACGTCGCATTCGATGCCGAAGCCGCCGGCGATGGCCGCCTTCGCCGCCGAGGGGCTGTTCTCGATCACGCCGGCGGAGAGATCGTGCAGGCCGCGATGGGCGATCGGCTTTGCCACCAGCCAGCCGAGATCGGGCCGGCTGGCGCCCTTTGCGAGGCCGGCGCTCATCAGGCGATCTCGAACATGGCTTCGACTTCGACCGCGGCATCGGCCGGCAATTCGGCGACGCCGACCGTCGAGCGGGCATGACGGCCCTTGTCGCCGAGAACCTCGACCATCAGGTCCGACGCGCCGTTCATGATCGCCGGCAGGGCGGAGAAATGCGGGGCGGCGTTGATGAAGCCGCCGAGGCGGACGCAGCGCACGATCCGGCCGAGATCGCCGTCGAGCGCGGCTTTCGCCTGGGCGAGCACGTTAATGGCGCAGAGCCGTGCCGCTTCCAACCCCGCCTCGTTGAAGATCTCGGCGCCGAGCTTGCCCTTGTGCTTGTCGGAGAGCTTGCCGTCGAGGCCGAAGCAGAGCTGGCCGGAGATGACCAGCAGCTTGCCCGTGATGACGTAGGGCACGTAGTTGGCGATCGGCGCGGCCGGTGTCGGAAGGGTGATGCCGAGTTCGGCGAGCTTGGTATCGACGACGTTCATGGTCTTGGCTCCGTCTGGCTGCGCGAACGAGGGCAGGGGCCTTTCATGGCCGATGGCCGGACGGCTCGCAAGCGCCGCGGCATGCCGCGCGGGCAGGGCTGCCACGGCACGGAAGCCGAGGCCATTTCGCCTTGTTTGCGCCATTGCCGCAATGCACCTAGATTTCGCTGACAGGAAGCGGACAAGCGACATCATGAGCGGAAGTCTATTCGGCCTTGCGGGGCGGGTTTGCGTGGCGGCGCTGCTGCTGGCGGGCGGGGCGCAGGCGCAGAGCGCCTCGCAGGACACGGCCGCGCCGAAGGGCAATGCGGCCGACCGGGTGGTGCTGGCGCCGCATCGCGCCGTCTACGACCTCGTTCTCGACGGCGCCAAGCCGTCCGGCAACATCGAGGCGGCGAAGGGGCGGATCGCCTTCGAGTTCACCGGCGACGCCTGCGAGGGGTACGCGCTTTCGTTCCGGCAGGTGACGCAGCTCGGCACCGAGGCCGGCCCGCGCGTCGTCGATGCCCGCACCACCAGCTTCGAGGCCGGCGACGGCGCGAGCTACCGTTTCAAGACGGAAAGCTCGTCGGGCGGCGCCCAGCCCGAAACGGTCGACGGCACGGCCGAGAAGGCCGGCGGCGGCTATGAGGTCAAGCTGCGCCAGCCCAAGGCCGAGGCCTATCGCGAGCCGAACGACGCCCTTTTCCCCAATGCGCAGATGAAGGCGGTGATCCAGGCCGCGCGCGCCGGCAAGACCACGCTGAACGTGCGGCTCTATGACGGCGCCAACAGCGGCAAGGAGGTCTACGACACGCTCTCGATCATCGGGAAGCGCATCGAGGCCGCGCCGTCCGAGAAGCCGTTGCAGCGTCCGGAATTCGAGAAGATCGCCCGCTGGCCGGTTTCGATCTCCTACTACAAGGTCGGCGCAGGCGAATCGACGCCGTCCTACACCATCTCCTTCGAGCTCTACGAGAACGGCGTCACCGGCGCGATCCATCTCGATTACGGCAGCTTCGCCCTGCGCGGCACGCTCAGCCGTCTGGACCTTCTTCCTCAGGAGCCTTGCGCGAAATAGCCGGTGCGCTCGACGGGCGCTGTGGCAGCCTGAGGTTCAGGCCCCGGCCGATCGAAGCATCGCCGAAGCGAGCACGCAGCTTGTCGAGCGCGCCCTCCATGGCCTTCAGCCGCGGCGTGGCGGTATCGGCGAGATCGCCATGGTCGGCCTCGGCCGGCGGGCTGAAATCGCTCGCGCCGATGCCGATCAGCCGGTAGCGTGGGCCGGTGCATTCCCGCTTCAGCAGGTCGCGCCCGGCGGCAAAGAGCCGTGCGGCGAGCTGCGTTGGCTCCGGCAGCCGGGTCGCGCGGGTGATGCTGTGGAAGCTCGCGGTCTTGAGCTTCAGGGTGATGGTCCGCCCCGCAAGCTCCTGAGCCTTCAGCCGTTTCGAGGTCTTCTCGCAGAGCCGCCACAGGATCGGCTCCAGCTCCTCGAAACCTGAGAGATCGACATCCAGGGTCGTCTCGCTGGAGACGCTCTTGGTCTCGCGCTCGGGCGTGACCTTGCGCGGGTCGATGCCGTTGGCGAGCTTCTTCAGCCGCGGCCCGTCCTTGCCGGCGAGGCGGAAGAGCTTCTCGTCTTGAGCCTCGCGCAGGTCGCCGATCAGCTTGAAGCCCCCCTCCGAGAGCTTGGCGACACTCGCCGGCCCCATGCCGGGAATGAGCCCGACCGGCTTGTCGGCGAGGAAGGCGACGGCCTCGGCCCGCCCGATGATCGAGAAGCCGCGCGGCTTGTCGAGGTCGGAGGCGACCTTGGCCAGGAACTTCGCATAGGACAGCCCGACCGAGATGGTGATGCCGAGCGTGTCCTCGACGCGCCGGGCAAAGCGCGCCAGCGTCTCGGCGGCGCTGGCATGGTGCAGCCGCTCGGTGCCGGAGAGGTCGAGGAAGGCCTCGTCGATCGAGAGCGGCTCGACCAGCGGCGTGAGCTCCCGCATCATCTGCCGGACCTCGCGGCCGACCGAGACGTATTTCGCCATGTTCGGCTTGACGACGACGGCGTCCGGGCAGGCCTCCAGCGCCTTGAACATCGGCATGGCCGAGCGCACCCCATAGGTGCGGGCGATGTAGCAGCAGGTCGAGACGACGCCGCGCTTGCCGCCGCCGACAATCACCGGCTTGTCCTGCAGGCTCGGATCGTCGCGCTTCTCGATCGTGGCGTAGAAGGCGTCGCAGTCGATATGGGCAAGGCTTAAGCGATCGCGCTCGGCGTGGCGGATCAGCCGTGGCGAGCCGCAGGTCGGGCAACGCCGCAGCGGGCCCACGGCCTCGTGGTCGTTCAGGCAATCGCGGCACAGGCTGCGCACGCGCAAAACCCCGCTCGTTCAGGCGAATTCGCCGGGGCCAGGCGCGTCCCCGGCGAGCCGGCGGCGTGCCTCGGCCACGATTTCCGGATTCAGCCTTAAATTTTCGGCAAATTCGAGCAGGAGCGAATCGCTCGATCCGATATGATCGAGCACGGCGGCGAGGAAGCCGGGTTCACTGGCGGCAGCGCGCAAATTCGCGGGATCAAGCCCGGTCGTGGCCAGGAAAGGCCCGATTCGCTCGGGTTCGGCGGCGAGGAAGCCCAGCGCCTGGACCGCCAGCGCCTCGGCGTCGGGAAAGCTTTGTCGCGGTGCCATCGGCCTCTTGTCGCATATTCGATTTGCGTTTCGTCAACTGCTGTCATGCTAGCACATTTAGCGAACGAAGCCGCCAGGCCGAAGCTCCGACGCAAGTCGGATTTTGGCGGCGCAGCACGAAGGGCGGCCGAATGAAGACGGTTCTGATCGTCGAGGACAACGAGCTCAACATGAAGCTCTTCAACGACCTGCTCGAGGCGCATGGCTATGCCACGCTCAAGACCTCGGATGGGATCGAGGCCATCGAGCTGGCCCGTACCCATCGGCCGGACCTGATCCTGATGGACATCCAGCTCCCGGAGGTTTCGGGGCTCGAGGTCACGAAATGGATCAAGGAGGATGACGACCTCAAGGCCATCCCCGTCATCGCCGTCACCGCCTTTGCGATGAAGGGCGACGAGGAGCGCATCCGCGAAGGCGGCTGCGAGGCCTATCTGTCGAAGCCCATCTCGGTAGCGAAATTCCTGGAGACCGTCCGCGCCTATGCCGGCGCTGCCTGAGTCGAAAGCCCTTCCATGTCCGCTCGCGTCCTCATCGTCGACGACGTTCCCGCCAATCTGAAGCTGCTGGAAGCGAAGCTTTCGGCTGAGTATTTCGACGTGCTCACGGCGACGAGCGGCCCTGACGCGCTGGCGATCTGCGAGCGGGGCGAGCCCGACATCGTGCTGCTCGACGTGATGATGCCGGGCATGAACGGCTTCGAGGTCTGCCGCCGCCTGAAGAGCACGCCGGTGACGGCGCATATTCCGGTGGTGATCGTCACGGCGCTCGACCAGCCGCGCGACCGCCTGCAGGGTCTCGATGCCGGGGCCGATGATTTCCTCACCAAGCCGCTCGACGATGTCGCGCTCTTCGCGCGGGTGCGCAGCCTTTCGCGGCTAAAATCCATGACGGACGAGTTGCGCAACCGCGCCGCCGCCTCGCGCCGCCTCGGCATCGCCGATCCTCTGGTGGCGGCCGCCGCCGAAACCGGCCTCAACGGGCGGGTTCTGCTGGTCGAGGACCGCGTCTCGGTCGCCGAGCGCCTGCAGAGCGCGCTTTCGGCCTTCCATCTCGTCGAGGTCGAGCCCGATTCCCAGCGGGCGGCTGTGCGGGCGGCGGAAGAAGATGTCGACGCGGTCCTGATCAGCCTCGACCTGCAGGGGCAGGACGGCTTGCGCCTGTGCAGCCAGCTCCGCTCGCTCGACCGCACCCGTGACATCTCGGTGCTGCTGATGGGGGAGGCTGAGGATCGGGGCCGCATCCTGCGCGGGCTCGACATCGGTGCGCATGATTTCCTGATCCGCCCGATCGACCGCAACGAGCTGCTCGCCCGCGTGCGCACGCAGGTGCGCCGCAAGCGCTTCACCGACCGGCTGCGCGACAGCCTGCAATCCTCCATGGAAATGGCGGTGCTGGACCAGCTCACCGGGCTGCATAATCGCCGCTTCATGGACACGCGCCTCGCCGCGATGTTCGACGAATCCGCGCTGAGGGCCCGCGCCCTGTCGGTGATGGTGCTCGATGTCGACCACTTCAAGGTGGTCAACGACAGCTGGGGGCACGATGCCGGCGACGAGGTGCTGAAGGAATTTGCCGACCGGGTGCGCGCCTGCACGCGCGGCATCGATCTCGTCGCGCGCATGGGCGGCGAGGAGGTGGTGGTGGTTCTGCCGGAAACCGGCCCCAAGGCGGCCTATGCCGTGGCGGAGCGCATTCGCGAGCGCGTCGAGAACACGCCCTTCGCCATTTACAACAACAGTCGCGAGATCCCGGTCACGGTCTCGATCGGCGTGGCGAGCCGCAAGGCCGGCGACGCCTCCTCCGCCGATATCGTGAAGCGCGCGGACGACGCGCTCTATCGGGCCAAGGCCAGCGGCCGCAACCGCGTGATTGCCGCCAACGCCGCTTGAGGGCGTTTCCGCATCCAGCGGATGAAGTCTTTCCGCTAAGCCGCTGCGCCGATTCGTGAAACGTGACCTTGAGTCAGTGCGTGCAGCCTCAAGCTTAAGCTTAGCAGGTAAGGTTAAAAATCGATGAACAATGGCGAATCGGTCGTATTCGATTGATTCGTTTCAGTCAGATTGTAAGTGTTTCCGCAACGCAGCGGCATCGCTGCTCGGCAATGCCCCTCGGAGACTCAGGTCCGCCGCATCTCCTGGGAAACCGAAGGGCTCGGCCGGTCGGCAGCGGAATTCTGGCCTCCTCAGAACCGTCGCCGACCGGCCACCTCATCTCCGGTAGCGGTGGCAACAGATAAAGCCGCAAGCCCATGCTTCGCCGCTTTCAGCGCGACGGGATGCCTATCCCGGAAAATAGTGCTGGAAGAGCGCAGGCAGCCAATAGCCGGCGGCAGCGAAGCTTCCAAGCAGGCCGATCAATCCAAGCGCCGCTGCGATTCTCTTGCTGAGAAAGCGCGACGAGTCGATCTCGACGAGCAGCTTCAACAAGTGTCGCGCGAGACCGCTCGTCCTGTGATGCGCCTTCCCATCCTCTTGATTCGCCAAAGAAAGCACTCCGTGATCGGTGCCGGTAAAACTCTAGCGGCGCGTGCCAAGCCGAAACAGCGCTGCTCCAGCAAATAGCGTGTCGAGCAGCCGATTAACAGGCTTGCCTGCGAAAGCGTTGCGAGTGGCCGCGTCTTGCGCGGCGCCGGCGCGCTGCAGGCTGGCACCAAGCGGCAAGCGTGGCGGCGGCGGAGCCGCCGACGCATCGGCATCGAACGACAGCCCTAAATTCGCCATGCGCTCGACGATGCTGGTGGCCATGAGGCTCCTTGCTGCATCAACTCTCGTCCTCGCTCTGGGTGCTTGCGCGAGCACGCCCGAGCCCATCGTCGAGGATCGCTCTCGCTGCGATGCCTACGGCTTCCAGCGCGGGACGGACGCCTTCGCGAACTGCGTCATGACGGCCGATCGGGATCGCCAGAAGCGGAGCGAACGGCAGTTCGACCGTGGTGGCTACCCCAATCCCCAGGAAGAATAGCCGGGGGCTCCGTCCCGCGGCGGAGGAGGCGGTCGCCGGTGCCGGCTTCACGCGGTTCCGGAGCGGTCGCCGCGGCCTGGCGGATTGTTTTGCGAAGCTCGGGCCACCCGAAAAGCAAAAGCCGCCCTGGCGGGCGGCTTTGCAAAAAGCATCCAGATCTGAAGGCGGGTGCCTTACTTGATCTTGGTTTCCTTGAACTCGACGTGCTTGCGCGCGACCGGGTCGTACTTCTTCTTCGACATCTTCTCGGTCATCGTGCGCGAGTTCTTCTTCGTCACGTAGAAGAAACCGGTGTCGGCGGTCGAAAGCAGCTTGATCTTGATCGTCACGGCCTTGGCCATGGGCTTATCCTCGAACCATGCGGGCCGCGGATGGCCCTCAGAAAAGAAAATGGCCGGGCAGACCCGGCAAACCGTCAGCGCGGGAGATGCCGCAAAGGGCCGGCGAAGTCAAGGAAGAATAGCGTGGCCGGATGTGCGCTTCATCCGGGAATGCGGCCTCGTCGCGCTTCAAAGCTCCTCGCGCACGAAGCTGCCGCGCTTCTCCCAATAGAACGGCACCGGCAGATAGGGCGCGAATCCGCCTGCGATCCGCGCTTCGACCTCCTGGATGATGACCTTGGTGATGCTCGGCAGGTCGAGCGCCTTGGCCTCGTCGAAATCGACCCAGACCAGGTCGGTCAATTCCGAATCGGGTCCCGTCACCCCGTCGATCTTCTTGGCCAGGGCCGAAGCGTCGATGGTAAAGAATCGCGTGTCGAAGCGCTTCGGCCGGCGCGGCGGTGTGATCGCGCGGGCGACGAAGGTGATGGCGGAGAGATCCGGGAACACGCCATGGCCGGCGAACTCGCTCCAGCTCCCCTCGGGCGCCAATTCGGGCACGCCGAATTCGTCCGAGCCGAAGAGCAGGCCGGTTTCCTCGAACGTCTCCCGGACCGCCGCCAGCGCCAGCGCGCGCGCCTTGCTCGCGCTCGGCCGCACAGCGCGCTTGAGCAGCCGGTCCTCGCAGATCTGCGACAATGCGCCGGTCGCCACCATGCGCCGGTCGCCGTCGTCTAGGCGGCCGCCGGGGAAGACATATTTGCCCGGCATGAATTTGTGGCTCTCATGGCGCTTGCCCATCAGCACCTTGGGCCGGGCGCCGTTGCGATCGATGATCAGCATCGTCGCGGCGTCCTTGGGGCGCAGGTTGACGGTGACGCGCGCGCGTTCGGCCTGGGTCAGGGTGACGGTATGGTCGGTCATGGATTGCGTCCGCGGGAAGGCAGGGGCTGGCGCTCGGGCTGATCGGCTTCGCCGCCGAAGCCATGCATCCGCAAGGCCCATTGCAGGCCGATGACGCCTCCCTTCACCGGCTGCATCAGGGCAAGGCAGAGGATGATCGTCAGGGTGGGCCACAGCGCCATGTGCCACCACATCGGCCAGTCGCCGTATTTCTCGGCGAGCAGCAACCCGCCGACCACGACATGGCCGACGATGGTGATAACGATATAGGGCGGCAGGTCGTCGGCGCGCTGGTGGTAAAGGTCCTCGCCGCAAGCCTCGCAGCGGTCGACGGGCTTCAGGAAGGCGCGGAACAGCCGGCCCTCGCCGCAATGCGGGCAGCGGCCCTTGACGCCGCGCGTGATCGCCCCGCGCCAGTCGCGCAGGCCGGCATCGCCGGCAGGACCGTGAAACTGAACGCTCATCGGCGCCTCTTGCCCGGCCCGCTCTTGCCCGGCCTGGTCTTGCCTGTCCGGCCGAAGGAGGCGGCGGGTCGGCTCGTTCCATATGGCGTGCCGCCACTTCGCTTGCCAGCGCGTCCGGTCGCCACGGTGCGGCCGGCCGAGAGCAGCTCGAAGCGCAGCGCGCCTGCGACCGGCGCCGCCTCGACGAGCTTGACATGGACCTTGTCGCCGAGCCGCCAACTCTCGCCTGTGCGCTCGCCGATCAGCGCATGGGCCGCCTCGTCATAGCGATAGTAGTCGCCGCCCAACGTGGAGGCCGGGACGAAGCCGTCGGCACCGGTGCCGTCGAGCTTCACAAAGAGCCCGGCGCGGTTCACCCCGCCGATGCGCCCGTCGAAGCTCGCGCCGATCTGGTCGGCGAGGAAATGCGCGATCAGCCGGTCGGTGGTCTCGCGCTCGGCCGCCATGGCGCGCCGCTCCGCCGCCGATATGCGGGTCGCGACCTCGCGCAGTTCCGCAAGCGTGACGCTCTTGGGCAGGCCGTCATCGCCCAGCTTCAGCGCCGTGATCAGGGCGCGATGCACGATCAGGTCGGCATAGCGCCGGATCGGCGAGGTGAAATGGGCGTAGCGGCGCAGATTGAGGCCGAAATGCCCGTAATTCTCCGCGACATATTCGGCCTGCGCCTGGGTCCGCAGCACCACCTCGTTGATCAGCGTCTCGTTTTCCGAGCCCTTGATCATCCCGAGGATGCGGTTGAACAGCACGGGCCTCAGCGCCCCGTCCTTCGGCAGCTTGATGCCGATCGAGGCCAGGACCTCGCCGAGCGCGCGCATCTTCTCGAGCGAGGGCTCGTCATGGCAGCGATAGATCAGCAGGCTCCCGGCCTTCTCCAGCGTCTCGGCGGCCGCGACATTGGCGAGGATCATGAACTCCTCGATCAATCGATGTGCCGCCAGCCGCTCCGGCACGATCACGCGCTCGACCGCGCCGTCGGGCTTCAGGACCAGCTTGCGCTCGGGCAGGTCGAGTTCGAGCGGCTGGCGCTGGTCGCGGGCACGCGCCGCGATGCCATAGGCCGCCCAGAGCGGCATCAGCACGCTCTCGCGGATTGGGCCGGTCTTCTCGTCCGGCGTGCCGTCGATGGCGGCCTGCGCCTGCTGGTAGGAAAGCTTCGCCGCCGAGCGCATCAATACGCGGTGAAAGGAATGGCTCTTCTTCGAGCCGTCCGCCTTCAGGACGAGCCTGACGGCCAGCGCCGGCCGGTCCTCGTTTTCACGCAAGGAGCACAGGTCGTTGGAGATCCGTTCCGGCAGCATCGGCACGACGCGGTCGGGGAAATAGACCGAATTGCCTCGTTCCAGCGCCTCGCGGTCGAGCGCCGAGCCGGGCCGCACATAGGCCGCGACATCGGCGATGGCGACGGTGACGACGAAGCCGCCGGGATTATCGGGGCTCTCGTCCGGCGCGGCGTGGACCGCGTCGTCATGGTCCTTGGCGTCGGCCGGGTCGATGGTGACGAGCGGCAGCTCGCGCCAATCCTCGCGGCCCTTCAGGCTCGCGAGCGGCGCCTCGGCGGCTTCCTTGAGGGCCGCCGGCGGGAATTCATGTGGGATGCCGTGGGCATGGATCGCGATCAGGCTGACGGCGCGCTCCGACTTGAGCGAGCCCAGCCGCTCGCGCACCTGCGCCTCCGGCGGGCCGAAGCGGCTCTCGCGGCGGAGCGAAACCGAGACGAGATCGCCGTCCTCGGCCTCTCCGGTGCGTCCCTTCGGGATGATCGCCTCGCGCCCTTGCGCCTTCTTGTCGATCGGGACGAGCCGGCCGGAACCGTCGGGCAGGGCCCGGAAGATGCCGAGCACGGCGGCCTTCGCCTTGCCCATCACTTTCAGCACATGGCCGGAATAGGCGAAGCCATCGACACCGCGCAGCCGCGTCAGCTTGAGCAGGACCTGATCGCCGACGCCGGGGGCAGGGCGTGCATCCTTCGGCTTGCGCCGGCCCTCATGCCGGTTCTCGATCAGGATTCGCGGCGGCGCGCCGTCATCGGCCTCGTTCCATTCGAGCGGCTGCGCCACGAGATCGCCGTCGCGATCCCGGGACTTCACCTCGCAGAGCAGGACCGGGGGCAGGGCGCCGCGCGGATGCACCGGGCGCTCCTTGCCGTCGCCGCCGATCTCGCCTTCCTGTTCCATCTCCCGCAGCAGGCGCTTGAGCCAGATCTTGCCGCCCTGGTCGAGGCCGAAGGCACGCGCGATCTCACGCCGCCCGACCTCGCGGCCGGCGGAACGCTCCTCCTCGATGAAATCGAGGATCGCCTCGCGGCTCGGTTCAGGCACGTTCACGGGGCGCCGCTCGTCAGGATGGGAAGGATATGAACCACACCCGACTGTCTGCCACGGCCGGCGAGCAAGTGCCAGCATTCGCGAGACGAAAAGAAGAAGGGCCGCCCTTTCGGACAGCCCTTCCATTGTCGAACCGCGATCCAGCGAACCGGATCAAAGGTGCGAAAACTCACGCGGAACACGAACCCCAGCAAGAAGAGGTCCAGGTCCACCCGCCTTGCACCAGCGGCTGATGACAATGAGACACTGGATCACCTCCTTTCAGTTGTTACCGACCAGAAGAGGCTAGGGTGATTCTCGGCTCCACGTAAATGCCAAAAAAAGCGCTGTCCGCTGCGCCGTGAGCGGCGTGTTTGCGGGCTAAATTTCAGGCGGATGGTGCGGTGCGCAATTAGCAGGCAGTGGGTTTGCCTGTAAAATGAGCAGAAATGATCGATATGACCTGATCATTGCGTCGGGGCCCCCTCTTTCGCAGGAAATGCGGGGTTTGCTGACCTAGCGGCAGAGATTTGCGCGACGACCCGTTCGGTGAGGCCGGTTGGCATGTGGCTTGCGATACCTGCCTTCGGGCCGGGGAGGCCTGTCGGTGCCGATCGCGGCGCCGCTCAACAGGAATATTCGGGAGCAGCCCGTGAACAGCAATCGTCGCGAATTCCTCGGCACCGCGCTCGCGGGCGCCGCTTTCCTCGGTTCCTCCTATCTGCCGGCGGCGGCGCAGCAGGAGACCATCAAGGTCGGCATCCTGCACTCGCTCTCGGGCACGATGGCGATCTCCGAGACGACCCTGAAGGACGTCATGCTCATGCTCATCGAGGAGCAGAACAAGAAGGGCGGCGTCCTCGGCAAGAAGCTCGAGGCCGTGGTGGTCGATCCGGCCTCGAACTGGCCGCTCTTCGCCGAGAAGGCGCGCGAGCTGATCACCAAGGACAAGGTCGCGGCCACCTTCGGCTGCTGGACTTCCGTGTCGCGCAAATCGGTGCTGCCGGTCTTCAAGGAGCTCAACAACATCCTGTTCTACCCCGTCCAGTACGAGGGCGAGGAGAGCGAGCGCAACGTCTTCTACACCGGCGCGGCCCCGAACCAGCAGGCGATCCCCGCCGTCGACTATCTCGCCAAGGAGGAGAAGGTCGAGCGCTGGGTGCTCGCCGGGACCGACTATGTCTACCCGCGCACGACCAACAAGATCCTCGAAGCCTATCTCAAATCCAAGGGCGTGAAGCCCGAGGACATCATGATCAACTACACGCCCTTCGGTCATTCCGACTGGCAGACCATCGTCTCCGACATCAAGAAGTTCGGCTCGGCCGGCAAGAAGACGGCCGTGGTCTCGACCATCAACGGCGATGCCAACGTGCCGTTCTACAAGGAGCTCGGCAACCAGGGCATCAAGGCGACCGACATTCCCGTCGTCGCCTTCTCGGTCGGCGAGGAGGAACTCGCCGGCATCGACACCAAGCCGCTCGTCGGCCATCTCGCCGCCTGGAACTATTTCGAGTCGATCAAGACGCCGGAGAACGAGGCCTTCATCAAGCAGTGGCAGGCCTTCACCAAGAACCCGAAGCGCGTCACCAACGACCCGATGGAGGCGCATTACATCGGCTTCAACATGTGGGTGAAGGCGGTCGAGAAGGCCAAGTCGACCGACCCCGACAAGGTCATCGACGCGCTGCCCGGCATCGAGGCGCCGAACCTGACCGGCGGCATCTCGAAGATGCTGCCCAACCACCACATCACCAAGCCGGTCTTCATCGGCGAGATCAAGGATGACGGCCAGTTCGACGTGGTCTGGAAGACCTCCGGCCTCGTTCCGGGCGATGCCTGGTCGAAGGAGCTCGACGGCTCCAAGGATCTGGTCGGCGACTGGGTCGAGAAGAAGTGCGGCAACTTCAACGTCAAGACCAACAAGTGCGGTGGCGCCTGAGATCATGAGGGGGAGGGGCGGCACGGGAAATATCCCGGTCGTCCCTCGTATCTCGCCTCGTATCTCGCCGTTCCATCGCGGTTGCTCGTCCCGCTCCGTCATCCCGGCGGAGCGAAGCCTAGAGGCGGGATCGATGCCTGAGCTTTTCGGGGAAACGCCCGGATCCCGGGTCGCCCTGCGGGCGCCCGGGATGACCTGAATGCGGAAGCCGGTCTTGATGTCCTTCCTTTATCGCCTGCTGCATCTCGGAGTGATCGTCGTCGCGCTGGTCGCGGCCTCGATCGCCTCCTTCGCGCAGACTGCCGACGAGGCCTTCACGCGCCTCGCCGCCGACAGCTATTCCGACACGACGCGCGCCGTCGAAATCCTGGTGTCGACCGCCCATCCCAATGCTGCGCTGATCGTCGAAGCCCTGAACGACGGGCGCCTGCTCGCCGGCCCCGGCGGCGTCGTGCTGAAGACCCCGACTGGTGGCTTCGTCGACGCCAGGACCGGCGCTGCGCTTACCGCCGCTCCGGCGGATGTGAAGACCGTTCGCCTCAACAACGCGGTGCGGCGCACCGTGCAGGCCGCGCTCGGCGGCCTGAGCCTGCTCAATCCTGAACCCGCGAAACGGACTGCCGCGGCCGAAGCGGTCTTCAAGTCGCGCGATGCCAGCCTCCTGCCCATCGTCGAAGCCGCCATCGGCAAGGAGACCGATCCGCGCGCGCTCGCCGCCCTGCGCCAGGCCCAGGCCGCGATCCTGATCGCCAAGCCCGATGCCGCCCCGCTCGACCGCCTCGGCGCCATCGACCTGCTGCGCGAGCGCGGCGACCAGGATGCGCTGGCGACGTTGCGCTCGCTCGCAGGCGAGGCGACCCCGGCGCTCAAGGACGCGCAGGCGAGGGCGATCTCTGCCATCGAGGGCCGCCTGCGTCTCTGGGCCATGGCGCAGAACCTCTGGTACGGGCTCTCGCTCGGCTCGGTGCTGCTGCTGGCCGCCATCGGCCTTGCCATCACCTTCGGTGTGATGGGCGTCATCAACATGGCCCATGGCGAGATGGTCATGCTCGGCGCCTACACCACCTTCGTGGTGCAGGAGATCATCCGGGCGAACGCGCCCGGCCTGTTCGATTGGTCGCTGGCCATCGCCTTGCCGGCGGCCTTCATCGTCTCGGGTGCAGTCGGCATCGCCATCGAGCGCGGCGTCATCCGCTTCCTCTATGGCCGGCCGCTCGAAACATTGCTGGCGACCTGGGGCATCAGCCTGATGCTGCAACAGGCGGTCCGTACCGCCTTCGGCCCGACCAACCGAGAGGTCGGCGCCCCTAGCTTCATGTCCGGCGCCTTCGATCTCGGCGGTCTCGCCATCACCTATAACCGGCTCTGGATCATCGTCTTCGCGGGGCTGGTCTTTGCGGCGCTGCTCGCCATCCTGAAGCTGACGCCGATGGGGCTGCAGATGCGCGCCGTCACCCAAAACCGCCGCATGGCCTCTGCGATGGGCATCCGCACCGGCCGCATCGACGCGCTGACCTTCGGGCTGGGCTCCGGTGTCGCGGGTTTGGCCGGCGTCGCGCTCTCGCAGATCGACAATGTCAGCCCCAACCTTGGCCAGAGCTACATCATCGATAGCTTCATGGTCGTGGTCTTCGGCGGCGTCGGGAACCTATGGGGCACGCTGGTCGGCGCGATGACGCTCGGCGTCGCCAACAAATTGCTCGAGCCCTATGCCGGCGCGGTGCTGGGCAAGATCGCGCTCTTGGTCTGCATCATCCTCTTCATCCAGAAGCGCCCGCGCGGCCTGTTCGCGCTCAAGGGCCGGGCGGTGGAAGCATGATCACCCGCTTCCTCCTGCAGAAGATGGACCGTCGCGGCGGCATCTTTCTCGCGATCCTGCTCGGCCTGGCCGTGCTGGTGCCGCTTTCGAACCTGCTGCTGCCGGCGTCCTCGCCCTTCCACGTCCCGACCTCGACCATGTCGCTCTGGGGCAAATATCTCTGCTACGCGCTGCTCGCGGTCTCGCTCGATCTCGTCTGGGGCTATTGCGGCATCCTCAGCCTCGGCCACGGCGCCTTCTTCGCGCTCGGCGGCTACGCCATGGGCATGTATCTGATGCGCCAGATCGGCTCGCGCGGCGTCTATGGCAACCCGATCCTGCCCGACTTCATGGTCTTCCTGAACTGGCAGGAATTGCCCTGGTACTGGTACGGCTTTTCGTCCTTCCCCTTCGCCATGCTGATGGTGCTGGCCGTGCCCGGCCTGCTCGCCTTCGTCTTCGGCTGGTTCGCCTTCCGCTCGCGCGTCACCGGCGTCTATCTCTCGATCATCACCCAGGCGTTGACCTATGCGCTGCTGCTCGCCTTCTTCCGCAACGATATGGGCTTCGGCGGCAACAATGGCCTGACCGATTTCAAGGACATCCTCGGCTTCAACATCCAGGCGCAAGCGACTCGTGCCGCTCTGTTTTCGCTGACCTGCGTCATGCTTGCGGTCGGCTTCCTGATCGCGCGCGGCATCGTCGTCTCGAAGCTCGGCAAGGTCGTGATCGCGATCCGGGACGCGGAGTCGCGCACCCGCTTCCTCGGCTACCGGGTCGACCGCTTCAAGCTCTTCGTCTTCACCGTCTCGGCCTGCATGGCGGGCGTGGCAGGCGCGCTCTACGTGCCGCAGGTCGGCATCATCAATCCCAGCGAATTCGCCCCGGCCAACTCGATCGAAACGGTGATCTGGGTCGCGGTCGGCGGCCGCGGCACGCTGGTCGGCGCAGCGCTGGGCGCGGTCGTGGTGAACTGGGCCAAGACGGTGTTCACTTCGGGCTTCATGGCGCCTTACTGGCTCTTCGCGCTGGGCGGTCTCTTTGTCGTCGTCACGCTCTTCCTGCCCAAGGGCATCCTCGGCACGGCCGAGGCGCTCTGGGCGCGCCGCCGCAAGCCCGATCAGACTCCGGCAGCCGAGCCGGCCCCGGCGGAGTGAAGCGATGAACGCTCCCGTGCCCGGCGCACTCACCTCCTCGCTGCTCTATCTCGACGGCGTCAGCGTCTCCTTCGACGGCTTCAAGGCGATCCGCGGACTGTCTCTGACCATAGAACCGGGAGAGATGCGCGCCATCATCGGCCCCAACGGCGCCGGCAAGACCACGATGATGGATATCATCACCGGCAAGACCAAGCCCGATGTCGGCACGGTGATGTTCGGCGGCTCGGTCGATCTCACCAAGCTCGACGAGGCCGCGATCGCCAATCTCGGCATCGGCCGCAAGTTCCAGAAGCCGACGGTGTTCGACTTCCACACCATCGAGGACAACATCCTGCTCGCGCTGAAATCGAAGCGCACGGTCGGCAGGACGCTGTTCTGGAAGACGGAGGAGCCCCAGCAGAAGCGCATCGACGACATCCTCGGCATCGTGAAACTGGCCGACAAGCGCGACCGGCTCGCGGGCTCGCTCTCCCACGGACAGAAGCAATGGCTCGAGATCGGCATGCTGCTGGCGCAGGACCCGAAGCTCCTGCTCGTCGACGAGCCCGCCGCCGGCATGACCGATGGCGAGACGGCGCAGACGGCGGTGCTGCTCAAGGAGATCGCCAGGGATCATTCGGTGATCGTGGTCGAGCACGATATGGGCTTCATCCGCGAACTCGGCGTGAAGGTCACGGTCCTGCATGAGGGCTCGGTTTTGGCCGAGGGCCCGCTCGACCAGGTCAGCGCCAATGAGCGCGTCGTCGAAGTCTATCTGGGGCGGTGAGATGACGCTGTTCTCATCCGGCTCAGTCCGTCTGCTGATCCTCACCGTCATCCCGGACAAGCCGCGAAGCGGCGCCGATCCGGGATCCATCGGAGGGCTCCGGAGGCTTCCGATGGATCCAGGAGTTCCGCTGCGCTGCGTCCGGGATGACGCGGTGTTTCCTTGCGATTCCGGCGAGGGGGCGTCCTCATGCTGACCGTCGACGCCATCGACCTGCACTACGGCGCGGCCCAGGCACTGCGCCGCGTCTCCGTCACCGCGGAACCGGGCAAGGTCACCTGCGTGATGGGCCGCAACGGCGTCGGCAAGACCTCGCTGATGCGCGCCATCGTCGGCCATCAGCCGATTTCGGCCGGCCATATCCGTTTCGACGGGGAGGACATCTCGACTCTGCGCAGCGAGGATCGCGCGCGGGCCGGCATCGCCTATGTGCCGCAGGGGCGGGAGATCTTCCCGCTGCTGACGGTGAAGGAGAATTTGGAGACCGGCTTCGCGCCGCTGAAGCGCAGGGAGCGCTTCGTCCCGGATGAGCTCTTCGACCTGTTCCCCGTGCTGAAGTCCATGCTGGGCCGGCGCGGCGGAGACCTCTCGGGTGGCCAACAGCAGCAGCTCGCCATAGCGCGAGCGTTGGTCACCCGGCCCAAATTGCTGGTTCTGGACGAGCCGACCGAGGGCATCCAGCCCTCGATCATCAAGGATATCGGCCGCGCCATCGACTATCTCCGCCAGAAGGGCGGCATGGCGATCGTGCTCGTCGAGCAGTATTTCGACTTCGCCCGCGACCTCGCCGACACGATGTTCGTGATGGACCGCGGCGAGGTCGTGCTGTCCGGCCCGATGAACGAGCTCGACGGCAACCAGGTGCAGAGGCTGATTCAGGTCTGAGGGGCGGACCCGCTGATTACCAGATCCGCTGATTAAGAGTCAGCGGCTCCGATGCAGCCTCTCGTCAGGCGGCGAGATCACGCGCCGCGAAGACCTCTTTCGCCGCGAACAGCCCGTTGAGCGCGGCCGGAAACCCGGCATAGACGGCCATCTGGATCAGGACCTCGGTGATCTGCTCTCGCGAGAGGCCGACATTCAGCCCCGCCTCGATATGCACCTTGAGCTGCGGCGCGGCATTGCCCATCGCCGCAAGGGCGGCGATCGTCGCGATCTCGCGCGAGCGCAGGTCGAGACCGGGCCGCGAATAGATGTCGCCGAAGGGAAATTCGAACACATAGTCCGCGAAATCGGGTGCGATGTCGGCGAGCGCCGCGATCACCTTGTGGCCTGCTTCGCCGTCGATCTCAGCGAGCGCGCGCTTGCCGCGTTCTAGCCGGCTGGTTTCGGCGTGAGCGTTGATGTGCGTCATAGTCTTCTATCCTGTTCTCGGCGCCGGCATAGCCGGC
Source organism: Allobosea sp. OAE752 (assembly GCF_050433265.1). Taxonomy (NCBI): domain Bacteria; kingdom Pseudomonadati; phylum Pseudomonadota; class Alphaproteobacteria; order Hyphomicrobiales; family Alloboseaceae; genus Allobosea; species Allobosea sp. OAE752. Next base: position 375,354 of record NZ_JBNPXO010000005.1, on the reverse strand, counting down.
GATCTTGGTGTCGAGGACGAGAAGGCAGGCGTTGAGCTCTGCGATGCGGGCGCGGACCTGCTCGCGGTGGCGCTCCAACTGGGCGCGGCGCTCGGGTTCCGTGCCGGCACCCTGTTCCCGCAAGGCGGCGTAGCGCAGCATCTCGCGGATCGGCATGCCCGTGGTCTTGAGCCTGCCCAGGAACTCGATCCAGGTCAGGATCGAGGCATCGTAGTCGCGTTGGCTCGACCGGTCCCGGTCGGCATAGGGCAGGAGGCCGATGCGCTCGTAATAGCGGATCGTATGGGCCGTCAGCCCCGAACGCCGGGCCAGTTCGCCGATCTTCATGCCGTTCTTCTCGTCGTGACGCCCGGGAAGCTACGAGTTCGAGTGCGCTCTAAGTCAATGCCGTCGACGCGCTTTTTTTGGGGGAGGACCGCGCGATCCCTCAGAACACCAGCGGCGCGTTGTCCACGACCTCCTTCATCACGAAGAAGGTGCGCGTTTGTCGCACGCCCGGCAGCGCGATCAGCCTGTCGGCGTGGAGCTTGTTGAAATCGGCCATGTCGCGCACGCGGATCTTCAGGATGTAGTCGAAATCGCCGGCGACGATGTGGCAGTCGAGCACCAGCTTCATCTCGCGGATCGCCTCCTCGAAGGCGCCGAAGCTTTCCGGCGTCGAGCGGTCCAGCACCACCCCGACGAAGGCGAGCGTGCCCATCTCGACCTTCTTCGGCGCGATCTGAGCCCGCACGCCGGTGACGTAACCCTCGGCGAAGAGGCGCTGGATGCGGCGATGGCAGGTCGCGGCGCTGGTGTTCACCCGCTTGGCGATCTCGGCATTGCCCATGCGCCCGTCGCTTTGCAGCAGTCGCAGAATCCTGAGGTCGGTTTTGTCGAGCGTCTGATCCATGAAAGATTCTTCCGAAATATGGCTCAGTTTCTGATTGCAGGAGTCACAGAATTGCTTATTGCGGCGGGAGTGCAATAGAAAGAGGGCTTATTTCGGAAGGACGTTTCGAATCGATTTTGTTAGCTTTCTCCGGTGTTTAACGGAGCAAGCAAGACCCATGCTGGAGAAATTCGAGCGCTATCCGCTCACCTTCGGGCCGTCGCCGATCGAGAAGCTCTCGCGGCTCTCAGCCCATCTCGGCGGCGCCGTCGAGCTCTACGCCAAGCGCGAGGACTGCAATTCGGGCCTCGCCTTCGGCGGCAACAAGCTGCGCAAGCTCGAATACATCGTGCCGGACGCCATCGCCTCCGGCGCCGACACGCTGGTCTCGATCGGCGGTGTGCAGTCGAACCACACCCGCATGGTCGCGGCCACGGCGGCCAAGATCGGCATGAAGTGCCGGCTCGTGCAGGAAAGCTGGGTGCCGCATGACGACGCCGTCTATGACCGGGTCGGCAACATCCTGATGTCGCGCGTGATGGGCGCCCATGTCGAGCTGGTCGATGAGGGCTTCGACATCGGCATCCGCGAAAGCTGGGAGAATGCGCTGGCCGATGTGAAGGCTAAGGGCGGCAAGCCCTATGCGATTCCGGCCGGCGCCTCGGTCCATAAATTCGGCGGGCTCGGCTATGTCGGCTTTGCCGAGGAGGTGAGGGCGCAGGAGGCCGAACTCGGCTTCAAGTTCGACTATATCGTCGTCTGCACCGTCACGGGCTCGACCCATGCCGGCATGGTCGTCGGCTTCGCCAAGGACGGCCGCCAGCGCAACGTCATCGGCATCGATGCCTCCGCCACGCCGGCCCAGACCAAGGCGCAGGTCCTCGAAATCGCGCAGAAGACCTCGGCACTCATCGGCGGCAAGGACATCACCGCCGATGACATCATCCTCAACGAGGACTACGCCTACCCCGTCTACGGCGTGCCCTCGAAGGAAACGATCGAGGCGATCCGCATGTCGGCGCGGCTCGAGGGCATGATGACGGACCCCGTCTATGAGGGAAAATCCATGCAGGGCATGATCGATCTGGTGAAGAAGGGCTTCTTCCCGGCCGGTTCGAAGGTGCTTTACGCCCATCTCGGCGGCGTGCCGGCGATCAACGGCTACAGCTACACCTTCCGCAACGGCTGAGCCGCCATGGAAGGGCTGCTTCTTGTCGAATACGACGCACGGGCTGCGGGCGTCCGGCAGGCCCTGCTCGGCCGGGTTGAGGCGCTCGTTCTGGCCTGCAAGGGTCAATTGCACTTCGTCGCGACCGAGCGGAGGGGCGAGGAGGCCCGCGAGATCATGGCTGTCGATCTCGCCAGGGCGGCCGATGCGGCTGCGATCATCGCCGATTGGCGCGCCGATGCGGCGTTTCCGAACGGCGTGGACGCGCGGGTCCTGATGCGCGAGCCGGTGCGCGCCGCCGGCCCGGTGGAGGCTCTGTTTCCTTGAGCCTTCAATCGTGCAGCTTCAGGCCCTTGACGATCTTGTCGATCTCCTTGCGCTCGGCATGGAGAGCGAGGCCGACGAGATCGAGATCGGCCGTGGCGACCGCCGCCACGGCTTCGCGATTGTCGACATCGTTGCCGGTCGTGAACAGCTCATGCGTGTAGAGATGGGCCCTGACGCCGCGCCCCTGCGCGCGCTGCAGCACCTGCTTCAGAGCCTCGGCACTCGCGGCGAAGATCAGCACGGGCTGGCGGATCAGCGGGCCGTAGAACCGGCCCGAGCCGTCCTGATAAGGCTCTCCCGCGAGTTCGGATGAGGCGCCGACGAGCCCTCCGGCGAGGAAGCTCGCGACATTGAGTTTCTGCCAGGTCGCGAGATTCTCGCGCACCATGATGGCGATCTTGGTATCGTAACGCATGGATGCAGCGTTAGCCGAGGCCGGAAAGGCCAGTCTTGAACGATCGTGCAAGCCGGGTGCCGCGGACTGGGTGCGGCTCGGCACCGGCGCTGATGGCATCGAGCGGATCGAGGCCTTCTTCCACGGCTACGCCTATGATCCGCATCGCCACGACACCTATGCCTTCGGGCTGACGCTTTCCGGTGTGCAGTCCTTCGACTATCGCGGCGCCCGGCGCGACAGCCTGTGCGGCCATGCGATCGTCATCCACCCGGACGAGATCCATAACGGTCGCTCCGGCATCGCCGAGGGCTTTCGCTACCGGATGATCTATGTCGAGCCGCGGCTGATCCGCGAGGCGATGGGAGAGGCCGGCCGCAGCCTGCCCTTCATTCCGGCCGCCGTCTCGCAAGATGCTCGGTTGGTAAGTGCCATTACCGGCGCGCTTCGCGATCTCGATGCGCCGCTCGAAGCGCTCGGGCTCGATGACATCGTGGTTCCCCTGGCTGACGCGCTTGCCGCGATCGATTCTTCCGCGGCGCGCATGCGACGGCAGCGGCTCGATCGTCCGGCGCTGGAGCGGGCGCGGGATTATCTCGATGGCCATCTCGAAGCGCCGGTCGCCTCGGAAGAGCTCGAGAGGCTGACCGGCCTCGACCGCTTCACTTTGGCGCGACAATTTCGGACGACCTTCGGCACGAGCCCCTACAATTACCTCGTCATGCGTCGCCTCGGCCGGGCGCGAAGCTTGCTCACGCTCGGCACGTCTTTGGCGGAGGTCGCGGCCGCCTGCGGCTTCGCCGATCAGAGCCATCTCACCCGCCAATTCCACAGGGCCTACGGCATCACGCCGGGTCGCTGGCGGAGCCTGCAGCAGCGGGCCGCCGCGGCGCGCTGACCCTACCCCGCTTGCTCCGCCCGCTGCCGCCATGCTTCAAGCAGGCAAGAGAGCCGGCTTCCCGGCAGGAGTGATCTGACATGCAGCTCGGAGTGATCGGCCTCGGCCGGATGGGTGGCAACATCGTGCGCCGGCTGATGCGCGCCGGCCATGAATGCGTGGTCTATGACCGCGATCCGAAACCGGGGCAGGCGCTCGCTGAGGATGGCGCCATCGTCGCCGCCGACCTCAAGGACATGGTCGCCAAGCTGAAGGCGCCGCGCGCGATCTGGGTGATGCTGCCGGCCGGCAAGATCACCGAGGGCACGCTCGCCGAGCTCGCCGGCCTCGTCGGCGCAGGCGACGTCTTGATCGATGGCGGCAACGCCTTCTGGAAGGACGATGTCCGCCGCGGCAAGGAGCTGGCGGCCAAGGGCATCCACTACATGGATGTCGGCACCTCCGGCGGCGTGCACGGGCTGGAACGCGGCTACTGCCTGATGATCGGCGGCGCCAAGGAGGCCTTCGACCGGCTGGAGCCGATCTTCAAGGTGCTGGCGCCCGGCAAGGGCGAGGTCGAGCCGACCAAGCATCGCGAAGGCCGCAACCCGACCAGCGAGCAGGGCTATCTGCATTGCGGGCCGACCGGCTCGGGCCATTTCGTCAAGATGGTCCATAACGGCATCGAATACGGCATGATGCAGGCCTTCGCGGAAGGCTTCGACCTGCTGCGCAACGCATCGGCCAAGGAAGGCCTGCCGGCCGATTACGGCTTCGACTTCGACGTAGCCGAGATCGCCGAGGTCTGGCGCCGCGGCTCGGTCGTCACCTCCTGGCTGCTCGATCTCACGGCCGAGGCGCTCGCCTCCGATGAGGCGCTCGCCGCCTATACCGGCAACGTCTCCGATTCGGGCGAGGGTCGCTGGACCGTCGATGCCGCCGTGGAGACCGCGACGCCGGCCGAGGTGTTGACCTCGGCGCTCTTCGCCCGCTTCCGCTCGCGGGTCGATCACACCTTCGGCGAGAAGATCCTCTCCGCCATGCGCGCCGGCTTCGGCGGCCATGTCGAGCCGAAAAAGCAGGGCTGACCGGCGTGAGCGCAGAAGATAAGGGCGGTCGCCCGGCCGTCATCGTCATCATGGGCGTCGCCAGCTCCGGCAAGACCTCGCTCGGCGAGCGGCTGGCGGCGCGCCTCGGTTGGCCGTTCCGCGATGCCGATTCCTTCCACCCGCCCGAGAACGTCGCCAAGATGGCCGGCGGCACCCCGCTGACCGACGAGGATCGCAAGCCCTGGCTCGCCGCCATCGCCGCTTGGATCGACGATCTCAGGGCGACGGGCGCGCACGGCATCGTTACCTGCTCGGCGCTCAAGAAGGCCTATCGCGAGGTCATCATCGGCGATCGGCCGGATGTGAGGCTGGTCTATCTCAGGGGCTCGCGCGAATTGATCGGCCGGCGCATGGCGGCCCGGCAGCACCATTTCATGCCGCCGGCGCTGCTCGACAGCCAGTTCGCCACGCTGCAGGAACCGGGCTCCGACGAGAACCCGCTCGTCGTCTCGGTCGAGGACAGCAAGGACGCCATCGTGCAGGATGTGGTGGAGCGGCTGGGGCTGGACGCGGGCTGATCGGATCAGGCGAGACTGCCGTCATGCTCGGGCTTGACCCGAGCATCTCGGAAACCAGTGTCTTCTCGGCCTGGGCTTCTCGGGTCTCCGCTCCGCTTCGCCCGAGAATGACGGAGCAGAAGACCTTAAACCACCTCGAACCAGCTCCATAGCCCGAGATCGAAGCGTTCCAGCACGGTCGAGGAGATCAGCCAGCGGCCGGGGTTGTCGGCGATGAAGGCGATGTGCAGCTTCTTGCCCTCCGGAATCTGCACCGTGTCGAGGAAGTAGTTTTCCCAGCCGTCGTCGAGCGGGTGCAGCAGGCGGAAGGCGTGGCCGTGCACATGCACGGGCTGGATGAAGGCGGTGCGGTTGTCGATCGCCATCACGACCGGCGTGCCGCGCTTGACGCTGAACAGCGGCTTGCCGTCCTTCGCTCCGATGCCGCCATTGACCAGCCAGGGCCGGGCGAGATCGAGGCCGGTATAGTCGAGCGTCCGCTCCGGCGTCGGCTTGCCGCCGCCCTCGATCACCAGCGTCGGCCGCAGCGCGTCCTGCATCCGGACCGCGGCGGGCAAAGCGGGGTTGAGCTTGAGCGCCGGCACCGCGGCTGGCGGGACCTTCGCTGCGCCATCCGTGACGATCCGCACCAGCGGCAGGCCCGGGCCGATCAGGGCGGTGACGTTGACCGAGGCGCCGGCTTCGATCGGCAGGTCGAGGATGACGTCGTAGCGCGTGCCCGGCGCGAAGGGCAGTTGCGCATGCACCGGCTCGAAGGTTTCGGTCGGCTGGCCGTCCACCGCCACGACCGCAGCCTTCGCGCCGTCGAAGCGCAGTCGCATGATGCGGGCGTTGCAGCCATTGGCGAGCCGGAGACGCACGCGCGATCCGGGCAGCAGCTTGACCGGCTGCGGCGGTGGCTTGCCGTTGACGGTGAGCCAGTTTCCGAGCCGGCCGGCGGCGGCCGAGCTCGTGGCCTGCAAGGCAAAGGGCAGGATCGCCTGGTCGTCGCCGAGCAGCCAGTCGTTCACGAACACCGGCAGGTCGAGATCGACGGCGGGCGGCTCGCGTTCCTCGACGATCAGCAGCCCGCTCAAGCCCCGCCCCGCCGGCTCGGACGAGCCGCCGATGACCAGCGGGCGATACAGGATGGTGCCCGAATCCGGCGGCGTCAGCCGGTATTCGATGCTGTCGCCCGGCGCGACCGGCGGCTGGCTGAAGCCGCCGACGCCGTCCTGCGCCGCTGCGCCGCGCAGGCCCTGCCAGTGTAGCGAGAGCGGCGCGGCCGTCTTGTTCTCCAGCTTCAGTCGCAGCGTCTCGCCCTGCTTGATTCGCAAGCTCGGCCCTGGCGTCGTGCCGTCGAAGGCCCAGATCTCGGTCTCGGCGGCCGGCACCGGGCGCAAGCGGAGCTTGGCGGGGCCGGCGACCAGCGTTCTGACCGGGGGCTCCTCCGGCGGTTTTGTGTTGCCGGGCGGCGTCGGGCTCTGGGCGCGGCCGGGCAGGGGGGCGAGCAGGGCGGTGCTGCTCATTCCCGCCAGCCATTGACGGCGGGTCGCGGTGGTCGGGCGGTCTGGCGGCAGGCTCGTCATTCCCTCCGCATAATCCGGCGGGCGGGCACTGGCGAGAGGGCCTGGCGCGAAGCGTGCCGAAAAGTGGCGGCACCGGCATTTTGCAGAACCGTCATTTTTTTGCTGCAACCGCCGCCTGAAATGCGTATAGCACCGCGGCCCAATGATGGCCGCGCTGCGTTTGCTCGCGCGCAGCGCTATCGGGCCGGCGGGCGTGGCGGAATTGGTAGACGCACTGGTTTTAGGTACCAGCGGCGAAAGTCGTGGGGGTTCGAGTCCCTCCGCCCGCACCATCGGCCGAGATCATCGCGTGTCCTTCCGGATGCGGTAACGGTGATCGATGCGACTGTTATCGCATCGGATTTTCCGGAAAGTGGAAGCCACTTTTCGGTCCGATGCCGGAATTTTTCGCGAGCGCGGTGGCGGCCGGAACCGGCGTCGCGCTTTGGACATTGAGACGTAAACGAGCTGTTGGCGGTACAAAAATGAACGTGACCGAAACCCTGTCCCAGGGCCTCAAGCGCGAATTCCAGGTGGTGCTGAACGCCGCCGACCTGAAGACCAGGCTCGACGACAGCCTGCAGGACCTCCAGGGCAAGGCCAAGATCAACGGCTTCCGCCCGGGCAAGGTGCCGGTCGCGCATCTGCGCCGCCTCTATGGCCGCTCAGTCATGTCCGACGTCCTCCAGAACGCCGTCAACGAGGCGAACCAGAAGATCGTCGCCGACAACAACCTGAAGCTCGCCTTCGAGCCGCAGATCCGCTTCCCCGAGAACAAGGACGAGATCGAGGCCGCGATGGAGGCCAAGGGCGATCTCGCCTTCACCGTCGCCCTCGAGGTTCTGCCGAAGATCGAGCTCGTCGACATCTCCGACGTTTCGCTCGTGAAGCCGGTCGCCGAGGTTCCGGACGCCGATGTCGACGCCGCGCTGCTGCGCATGGCGTCCGGCAACCGCACCTATTCGGCGAAGGGCGAGAAGGCCAAGGCCGAGACCGGCGACCGCCTGATGATCTCCTATGTCGGCACCATCGACGGCAAGGCCTTCGAGGGCGGCACCGGCGAAGGCATCCCGCTCGATCTCGGCTCCGGCCAGTTCATCCCCGGCTTCGAGGAGCAGCTCGAGGGCGTGAAGCAGGGCGAGACCCGCACGATCAAGGTCACCTTCCCCGAGAACTACGGCGCGGCCCATCTCGCCGGCCAGGCGGCCGAGTTCGTGGTCACCGTTACCGACGTCCAGGGCCCGGACGCGATCAAGATCGACGACGAGCTCGCCAAGGCCTTCGGCATGGAGTCGCTCGATGCGCTCAAGACCGCCGTGAGCGAGCAGATCGGCCGCGACTTCGGCGCCCAGTCGCGCCGCAAGCTCAAGAAGAGCCTGCTCGACGCGCTCGACGGCAAGTACACCTTCGAGCTGCCGCCGACGCTGGTCGACCAGGAGTTCAACAGCGTCTGGAGCCAGGTCGAGGCCGACATGAAGCAGGCCAACAAGACCTTCGCCGACGAGGACACCACCGAGGACGCAGCCCGCGCCGACTACCGCAAGATCGCCGAGCGCCGCGTTCGCCTCGGCCTCGTGCTGGCCGAGATCGGCGAGCAGGCCAAGGTGCAGATCTCGGATGACGAGGTCACCCAGGCTTTGATCGAGCGCGCCCGCCAGTTCCCGGGCCAGGAGAAGCAGGTCTGGGAGTTCTACCGCAAGAACCCGCAGGCTCTCGCCGAGATCCGCGCCCCGATCTTCGAGGAGAAGGTCGTCGACCATCTGCTCGGCCAGGTGAAGGTCGAGGATCAGACGGTATCGCGCGAGGCGCTCTACGCCGATGACGAGGTGGAAGCCGCCACCGAGGCCAAGCCGAAGAAGGCTGCCGCCAAGAAGAGCAAGAAGGCCGAAGACAAGGCCGAAGACGCTTCCGCCTGAGCGTTCCGGCAACCTTAATGCCAGCCTTTGCGCCGCCGGCCTTCGCGACCGGCGGCGCTTCCCTTTTCAGCCACGTTCGGCGTGCTTATGTGAGTGTCTTCCGAGACACTGCCGATTCGACCTCGTCGCCCGATACGGCGCTTACTCCCAAGGATTGATCCATGCTTCGCGATCCGATCGAGACCTACAACAATCTCGTCCCGATGGTGGTCGAGCAGTCGAGCCGCGGCGAGCGCGCCTTCGACATCTATTCGCGCCTGCTGCGTGAGCGCATCATCTTCCTGACCGGTCCGGTCGAGGATTTCTCCGCTTCGCTGATCGTGGCGCAGCTCCTCTTCCTCGAGGCCGAGAACCCCAAGAAGGAAATCTCCTTCTACATCAACTCGCCCGGCGGCGTGGTCACCTCGGGCCTGTCGATCTACGACACGATGCAGTTCATCCGCTGCCCGGTGACGACGCTGTGCGTCGGCCAGGCCGCCTCGATGGGCTCGCTGCTGCTGACGGCCGGCGCCAAGGACATGCGCTTTGCCCTGCCGAATGCCCGCATCATGGTCCACCAGCCCTCCGGCGGCTTCCAGGGCCAGGTCACCGACATCCTGATCCACGCCAAGGAAGTCGAGAGCCTGAAGAAGCGGCTCAATGAAATCTACGTGAAGCACACCGGCCGCAGCTACGAGGACATCCACGCTGCGCTGGAACGCGACAACTTCATGACCGCCGAGCAGGCCCGCGATTTCGGCCTGATCGACAAGGTCATCGAGAAGCGACCCGAGGACGCGTGAGGTTGCGACGAGCGGTCCCGATCCTGTGGGTTGGCGTGGGCAGGTTGAAGGCCCATATTGAAAGCGGATCGGCCCCGTGTTTGCATGGGGTCGGGGTGAGCGGACGAGGCGCTTCATCATGATCCGATTTGGATCGACCCAGCGTATCCGGATGTATCGGAACGGGCCGTTAACCTAATCATCGTGATCTGAGCGCTTATTTTATGACGGAGAGACGACGGTTGCATCTGCCTCGGCTGGTGTGGTCCCGGGCTCCGGAACTGGAGATGGACAATGGCTAGCAAGCCCGGCGGCGACTCGAAGAGCACGCTGTACTGCTCTTTCTGCGGCAAGAGCCAACACGAGGTCCGCAAGCTCATCGCGGGCCCGACCGTGTTCATCTGCGATGAATGCGTCGAGCTCTGCATGGACATCATCCGCGAGGAATCCAAATCCGCGCTGGTGAAGTCGAAGGACGGCGTGCCGACTCCCAAGGAGATCCGCAAGGTTCTGGACGATTACGTCATCGGCCAGGAGCACGCCAAGAAGGTGCTCTCGGTGGCGGTCCACAACCACTACAAGCGCCTGAGCCACGCGACGAAGCACAACGACGTCGAACTGGCGAAGTCGAACATCCTGCTGATCGGGCCGACCGGCTCGGGCAAGACGCTGCTCGCGCAGACGCTCGCCCGCATCCTCGACGTGCCCTTCACCATGGCCGACGCGACGACGCTGACCGAGGCCGGCTATGTCGGCGAGGATGTCGAGAACATCATCCTCAAGCTGCTCCAGGCTTCCGACTACAATGTCGAGCGGGCGCAGCGCGGCATCGTCTATATCGACGAGATCGACAAGATCAGCCGCAAGTCGGACAATCCCTCGATCACCCGTGACGTTTCGGGCGAGGGCGTCCAGCAGGCGCTGCTCAAGATCATGGAAGGCACCGTCGCCTCCGTGCCGCCGCAGGGCGGGCGCAAGCATCCGCAGCAGGAATTCCTGCAGGTCGACACCACGAACATCCTGTTCATCTGCGGCGGCGCCTTCGCCGGCCTCGACAAGATCATCTCGAGCCGCGGCAAGGGCACCTCGATCGGCTTCGGTGCCAAGGTCCAGTCTCCGGACGACCGCCGCACCGGCGCGATCTTCCGCGATGTCGAGCCCGAGGACCTGCTCAAGTTCGGCCTGATCCCGGAATTCGTCGGCCGCCTGCCGGTGCTGGCGACGCTGGAGGATCTCGACGAGCCGGCGCTGAAGACCATCCTGACGGAGCCTAAGAACGCGCTGGTGAAGCAGTATCAGCGCCTGTTCGAGATGGAGGACACCCAGCTCACTTTCACCGACGAGGCCGTCAGCCTGATCGCCCGCAAGGCGATCGAGCGGAAGACCGGCGCCCGCGGCCTGCGCTCGATCATGGAGGGCATCCTGCTCGAGACCATGTACGAGTTGCCGGGGCTGGAAGGCGTCGAGCAGGTCGTCATCGGCCCGGAGGCGGTCGAGAACAAGGCCCGTCCGCTCTTCATCTATGCGGAGCGCGAGGACGAGAACAAGACGGCCTCTGCCTGACGCCTGCCGCAACATTGCGACAACAGGACGCGCGCCTCTTGGCGCGCGTTTTGCGTTTTGATGGGATGCGGCCCGGCCGCGGTTTCGTTCCGCGACGGGCCGGTTGAAAATTGAGACGCTGAACTCAAAGCCGAACGGCAGGGATTTCTTCGTATGTCCGACAGGCAGGACAGCAGTGCATAGACCGGCTGCCTCGCTTGAAAGCCAGAAAGGAAGTCTCCACTTTAAGTGCACTTGCGAGAGTCGCATGCCTGATGAGGGTGCGATGCGCGAGGGCGGAAGGGCGAATGGTCCCCTGGCCGCAAACGTCCGATCGTTCCGCCCATCTCGGGGGTTCGCCGGGCGCAACTGCAAAGGATAAGTCAATGACGTCGACGCCCCGCGCTCCCTTCGTCTCTGGCGAGACCGGCACCTACCCGGTCCTGCCCCTGCGCGATATCGTCGTTTTCCCCCATATGATCGTCCCGCTCTTCGTCGGCCGCGAGAAGTCCATCCGCGCGCTCGAGGAAGTCGTGAAGACGGACGGGCTCATCCTGCTGGCGACCCAGAAGAATGCCGGCGACGATGACCCGCAGCCCAACGAGATCTATGAGATCGGCACGCTCGCCCGCGTGCTGCAGCTTCTGAAGCTGCCCGACTCCACCGTGAAGGTGCTGGTCGAGGGTGTCGGCCGCGCCAAGGCCTCCTCCTATTCGGCAGCCGAGTCCTTCTACGAGGCCGAGGCCACGGGCCTTGCCGAGGAAGAGGGCAAGAAGGTCGAGATCGAGGCGCTGGCCCGCTCGGTCGTCTCGGAGTTCGAGAGCTATGTGAAGCTCAACAAGAAGATCTCGGGCGAGATCGTCGCCGCCGTCTCGCAGATCGACGAGCCTGCCAAGCTCGCCGACACGGTCGCCTCGCATCTCGCGGTCAAGATCGCCGACCGGCAGGCCGTGCTGGAGATCACCAACGTCGCCCATCGTCTGGAGAAGGTCCTGTCGCTCATGGAGAGCGAGATGTCCGTGCTTCAGGTCGAGAAGCGCATCCGCTCGCGCGTCAAGCGCCAGATGGAGAAGACCCAGCGCGAGTACTACCTCAACGAGCAGATGAAGGCGATCCAGAAGGAGCTGGGTGACGGCGAGGAAGGCCGTGACGAGCTGGCCGAGCTGGAAGAGCGCATCGCCCGCACCAAGCTGACCAAGGAAGCCCGCGACAAGGCCACGGCCGAGTTGAAGAAGCTGCGCCAGATGTCGCCGATGTCCGCGGAGGCGACCGTCGTGCGCAACTATCTCGACTGGATGCTCGGCATCCCGTGGGGCAAGCGCTCGAAGATCAAGAAGGATCTGAACGCCGCCCAGCTCGTGCTGGACGACGATCACTTCGGCCTCGACAAGGTCAAGGACCGCATCGTCGAGTATCTCGCCGTGCAGCAGCGCGCCAACAAGCTCGCCGGCCCGATCCTGTGCCTCGTCGGCCCTCCCGGCGTCGGCAAGACCTCGCTCGGCAAGTCGATCGCCAAGGCGACGGGGCGCGAGTTCGTGCGCATGTCGCTCGGCGGCGTGCGTGACGAGGCCGAGATCCGCGGTCACCGCCGCACCTATATCGGCTCGATGCCCGGCAAGATCATCCAGTCGATGAAGAAGGCCAAGACCTCGAACCCGCTCATCCTGCTCGACGAGATCGACAAGATGGGCCAGGACTTCCGTGGCGATCCCTCGGCGGCCCTGCTGGAGGTGCTCGACCCCGAGCAGAACTCGACCTTCAACGACCATTACCTCGAGGTCGATTACGACCTGTCGAACGTGATGTTCGTGACGACGGCGAACACGCTGAACATTCCGCCGGCCCTGCTGGACCGCATGGAGGTGATCCGCATCGCCGGCTACACCGAGGAAGAGAAGACCGAGATCGCGCGCAAGCACCTGATCGCCAACGCGATCAAGAAGCACGGGCTCGACGGCAAGGAGTGGTCGATCACCGACGAGGCCCTGCAGACCCTGGTGCGGCGTTACACCCGCGAGGCCGGTGTCCGTAACCTCGAGCGCGAAATCTCCAACACGGTCCGCAAGGGCGTGAAGGACATCGTGCTCGGCAAGAAGGCGAAGGTGGTCGTCGACGAGCCGCTGCTCGAGGAATATCTCGGCCCGCCGCGCTATCGCTACGGCATGGCGGAGACGGAGAATCAGGTCGGTGTCGTCACCGGTCTGGCCTGGACCGAGGTCGGCGGCGAATTGCTGACGATCGAGGGCGTCATGGTGCCCGGCAAGGGCCGCATGACCGTCACCGGCAACCTGCGCGACGTGATGAAGGAATCGATCTCGGCGGCGGCGTCCTATGTCCGCTCGCGGGCCGTCGATTTCGGCATCGAGCCGCCGCTCTTCGACCGGCGCGACATCCACGTCCACGTTCCGGAGGGGGCGACCCCGAAGGACGGGCCATCGGCCGGCATCGCGATGGCCACCGCCATCGTTTCGATCCTGACCGGCATCCCGACCAACCGCGACGTCGCCATGACCGGCGAGATCACGCTGCGGGGCAGGGTGCTGCCGATCGGCGGGCTGAAGGAGAAGCTGCTGGCGGCTCTGCGGGGCGGCATCAAGAAGGTGCTGATCCCCGAGGAGAACGCCAAGGACCTGATCGACCTGCCGAAGTCCGTGAAGGACGGCATGGAGATCGTCCCGGTCTCGCGCATGGAGCAGGTGCTCCAGCATGCGCTGACCCGCCAGCCGGTTCCGATCGTCTGGGAGGAGGACGTCAATGCCGTCCCCCCCAAGGGCACCGAGGACGATGCGGCGGGCGTCGTCGCTCACTGAGCGAAGGCATCGCCTGACATGAGAGGCCGCCGGACCGAGAGGTCCGGCGGCCTTTTTCGTTTGAAGCACGCTTGTTTCGTTGAAGCACGCTTGGCGGTTCGTTAGTGGGCGGCCTGTCAGGCCGTCTTCGTCCGCAAGGCCCGGTCGAGGCTCAGATAGCCGCCGCCGGCCGTCACGAAATACAGGAAGGCGAAACTGAAGACGGCGGCGGCGAAGCCGCCGTTCTCGGTCGGGAAGAAGCTCTTGGGGAAATGCGCGATGAAATAGGCGGCCGCCATCAGGCCGGAGAGCACGAACGCGGCGGCGCGTGTCTGGAAGCCGACGAGAAAGAGAAAGCCCGCGATCAGCTCGATCGATCCGGCGATCCAGGGCAGGGAGCCGACGGGAGGGGTGAAGTTGCCTGGGTGCAGGGGCAGGATTTTCGCCGTCCCGAATGAGAAGACGACGAGGCCGAGCGCGATCCTGAAGGCCGTCAGCGCATAGGGGCGAGCGCTATCGAGTGATCCCATGATGTGCGGTATCCATTTCCGTTGAACGCGACAGGGTTTTGCCCGTAGGGCCGGGCCGTTCAACACACGAATCGAAAACAATGCTGTGAAGGCCGGTCGCGACGGTCCGAAAACCGTGCCGGCAATCGGGCGCGCAACTCGGGCGTGGGGAGAACATCCGCGCCGCACGCGGCGTGAGCCGAAGAGTTTACCGGACGTGGTGATTCAAGCGATGGTGGGCGGTGACGGGCTCGAACCGCCGACATTCTCGGTGTAAACGAGGCGCCAATTCCGCCAGCCCAGTATTTATCGGCGCTTTCGCTTGCGCGCGTTCCCGTCACGTTCCGTGAAGGTTCACGCCAATCGTGGGCATATCATGGGCGCGGGGAGGGTGGTTCCGCTGCCCGTCAGATCGCCGTTGGGGGGGGTAAGTAGCGGGAGGGGACTCATACCCGCCTCCCACACAGAACAAATCGGGTTCAGCTATCGGGTTCGGGCACGGCGCATCTAGCACGGAGACCAACAGAGAGCCCTTGACCGCGAGTGAACGAGTGATACCGCTAGCCTCGTCGTAGGGGGCGCCATGTCTGAAAGAACGAAGAAATTCGCCGAAGAGTTAGACCGACTCATAAAGCAAGGTTCGCAGCTCAATATCGCCATGCACCTTGACTGTTACGGTCAGAAGCAAAAAGACGAGATTTATTCGAAGCTTGGCAAAGAGAAGGGCGAAGAGTTTATTGCTAAGCTTCCGGACTTCAAAAAAGAATATCAAGCTTGGTATTCTGAAGCGCAGGCCGTTATAAAGCAGGTTCTTCCTGACCGCCTGTCGGATTTTCGATCCTATTTCGAATATCAGAAGCCAAGAAAGCAGATCGACTTTCAAAATTACATGATCAGGGACTATTTGCAGGGCCTGCAGATCACCCGCGGCGGGGGGTATGAGGTTATTGCTGATGGCAAGGCCGCAATCCCGGAGTTCACTCAACAGCGCCACATACTCAATGCCGCTAAGGCTACCCTTGGATCGGTCCTTTTAGACTTGAAGCACGTTCTACAGGCCGACCTTTTCGATTCGGAGATTGAAAGTGCGCGTGCGCTTGCGAAAGCCGGCTACCTCCGAGCGGCGGGCGCGATCAGCGGCGTCATAATCGAGAAACATCTGCTGCAGGTCTGTGAGCAGCGATCCATTGCCGTGAAGAAGAAGAATCCAGGTATCTCGGATCTAAACCAGCTGCTTCGAGATGAAACCGTGACAACGGTCCCTCAGTGGCGCTTTGTTCAGCACTTGGCCGACATTAGGAATATATGCGATCACGCTAAAGGACGGGAGCCCACGAAGGAAGAAATCAGCGACTTAGTCGATGGAACCGAAAAGGTCCTAAAGACGATTTTTTAATGCGGTTGCGCAATATAACGTCAGGTTGGGAAGCGGTGCCAACCCGCTCTCGCATAACCGCCGCGTTCCCCATCACCGATTGAGGAACAAGAGCGTCGCAGCGGCGCCGGCAGCAACCCACGCCGCTGCGATGAGTGCGGCCTCGGCGTGCTTTAATAGCGAGCGCCGCCACCATGGCCACGCTGACCGCCGCGCCCGCGCCTCAGCGTTGTCGCGACCGATCTGCTCCCAGTGGCCCATCAGAACAGGTCGCCTTGCCGAGGCGGGGCGACCGCGGGGAACAGCTCCTCGCTTGGGCCATCCTGCTTGACGCCGCGCGCTACGATGTCGAGCGACCCATTTGGGAGCGGGCGTTGCAGCGCCCTGGCCTGTTCCCATGGCGCCGTCATCCAGACCTCACATTCCTCGGGAGTGGTCAGGATCACCGGCATCGCCTTGGGGTGGATCGCACCGACCTCGGCGTTCGGCTCGGTCGTCAGGAAGGCGTAAAGGTCGATCGTCTCTTCGCCGGTCTTGATCTTCCTGACGCTGGTCCATTGGGGACACCAGATGCCTGCGAAGAACGCCGTGGGCCGCTCTTCTCCGAAGGCGAACCAGTGGTTCCCGCCGGGGCCTGGCTCTGCGAAGGAGTTGAACGGGACCAGGCATCGGTTCTCCACGCCCAGCCAGCGCTTCCAGTGCGAGCTCGAGGTGTTGCGGACGTTGGTCGTGCCGCCGTCCGGCTCCATCCGCAGGAGCCAGTCGAAGTCGACTTCCTTGTTCTTCGCCCGCAGCTTGTCGGCTCGCTTCTTCGCAGCTTCGAGCAAGGCCTTCTTCGACGACGGCATGCCCCAGCGCGTCATTGCCAGCCGTGGGCCGCCGTCTTCATTGCGCACGATCGGTGCCGCATAATCGGGATAGATGCCGGGCTGCGGCGGCATGTTGACGCCGCCGCTGTCGAACTTGGCGAACAGCTTCCGTATCGCCTCGACGTTGCGGGTATGGCTGTAGAGATTGCACATGAGGCCTCCCGGCCTCAGCTTACCGCAGCTTCCGCCTTTGGAAACAGGTGGAGGACATAGCGCTCCGGCCGATTGGACTGCCATCCGGCGCAACAGGCCTCAATCGCAGCGCGCTCGGCCTCCTCCCAGACATGCATGTACTCGATCGCCTCGGACGGCACCTTATCCACCCATCCCAGGTCATCGGCTCTCTCAAGCTCGCAGATCGCCCAATACGCCTTGCCGGCGGTGACGCCTGCCCTCTCGAAAACCGCCTGCGCGGCCGCGAGGCCACGGCTGGTTTCCTCTGGGCTCGCGCCTTCAATCTGCAGATAGACGCTCCTAGTCGCCTCCAATGCGGCGGCGGTTCGGCTTTCCGGGTTGCTCAGATGGAAGCTGGGCATCCTTCCCTCCTTCGATCAGGGTGAGCCCGGTCATGCTCGGTGGCAGATCGGGCGGTGAGGTCCGGCCGATATCGGGACAGTAGGCTCCGCACTTCATGCCGTATTTCTGCGGCTTTCGGGCCGGGTTGTGCGGGTCCCATGGGCAGCGCGACATGAAGATGGCGACGATCTGAGCGAGTGTCGCGCCCGCTCCATAGTGCCAGGACAGGACCGCGAGGCGGGCGTCGCCCTTGCGCTGGCAGAAGTGGCAGCGAAGGCGCACGAGGATCCACGGAAAATCCCGCAGCTCGGTGAGGTCGTTCGGAGGCTTCATGGCTCATTCGGTCTCGCGGACTGGCCGCGCTCCCTGCGAAAACAGCCCACGCAGATAGCCTCGCGAAGTCGAGCGGTCGGCATCGGCCAGCAGGATGATGAAGTCATGAGCCAACGCGCGTAGGGCCGCGGCTTCGGTGCCGTGCTCCTCCATCAGCATGGAAACAATGCCCGTAATTTCCGCGTCCAGCGTGGTGTCTTCGACATGTTGGTCGGCCGGCTGGGCTGACATGGCTTGCGTCCTCGTGTATGAGAACATTATGAGAACAAACAGCCCCGGGGAGTCAAGCCATGAACGTCGACACCTTCTTTCTCCAGCCCTTCAAGACATACCGAAAGAAGCTCATTCCGAGCCAGCGCGTGCCGGCGAAAACGAAGCATCACGCGCTCGATGAAGGGGAACGCCTGGGGCGCACGGCCGAAGGCGTCGCCGTCGTGCATGTCGTCGCGGATGACGAGACCGGCGAAGTCGCATCGATCGATGTCCTCGCCCGCCATGGCGCCATCCCGGAGGAGTTCGAGGAGCAGATCCGCGCGCTATGAAACGCAACCCGCGGCGCGCCTATGACAAGGATGGCCGGGAAATTCCGCCCGCCACCGTTGGTAGCCGCCTCGCCTTGGGCCTGCGCTGTGTCGAGATTTTCTGCAACGAGTGCAAGCACAACAAGAACGGCATCGACGTGAGCGACCTGCCGCCCGAAACGCCGATCCCGGATATTTACCTCCGCTATATCTGCTCCCGCTGCGGCTCGAAGAACCTCATCAGCCGGGGCGATACGCATGAGTTCTATGAGCAGATCGATAAGCGCCGAAGGGAACGATCGGATTAGGCGCCGGTTGATGCGCCATGGCCCGCCTCGTCATCCGCAATGAGCAGGATTTGGCCGCTGCGCTGGAGCGGGCCGACGAATTGATGGGCTGCACGACCGACAGCGACGAAGAACGCGAGATTGCGGCGATCGCGGATGCTGTCGAGACCTATCTGCAATCCATCAGCGTGGCCGGCAAAGCGTCAGAGGGATCGCCCGAGGGGACAGGATCGCACATGGAACCCGAAGAACCGATTTCCAACGGAAGGCAACTCGCGCTCCGCATGCAGAAGGCTTACCCCGATCAGGATTGGGTGGCCTTGATAGCGGACCGCTCCGGCGAAACGCGGGATAAGATCGAGTGGCATCTGCAGCAGGAGATCGCGCCGACAGGGGCTATACTTTTCGCGGCCGGAGAACTGCTCGCCGAAGCACATGAGAAGGAAGCCGGTGAAGGCGAGCCGCCGCTCTAGCCAGTCGGCATCTCGTAGACCGTCGCCTCGTCGGCCTCTTCGCGCAGGCCCTTGTAGGAGGCGTGACGGAGCTTGCCGTCATCGGTCCAGCCGCGGAACTGGATCTCGGCGACAAGCGCGGGCGTGAGCCAGCGATAGGAGCGTTTGCGGCCGGTCATGTCGAGGGCCGGGCGCGGAATAATGAGCTTGTCCATCGCCTTGCGCAGCGCCGCACCGCTTTCAAAGGTGAAGCCGGTGCCGACGCCGCCGACATAGACTAGGTGGTCACCCTGCCTCGCGGCGAGCAGCAGCCGGCCGATCCCGCCCAAGGCAATCGTCGACGGTTCATAGCCGACGATGACGAAGCTCTCCGACTGGCTGCATTTGATCTTCAGCCAATCGCCACCCCGTCCCGATCGATAGGGCGCATCGCGGCGCTTGGCGATGATGCCTTCAAGCTTCATCTCGCAGGCGAGCTTGAGGAATGGAGCGCCGTCGGCGTCGATTTCTTCGCTCAACCGAATCGAGCCATGAGGCTCGGCCAGGAGGAGATCCTCCAGCATCCCGCGCCGTTCGCTCAGCGGCATCGGACGCAGGTCATGGCCGTTCAGATAAAGCAGGTCGAAGGCATAAAAGATCGCTTCCGAGGCGAAGCGCTTGCCGCCGCGGCCGCCGAGAGCCTTTTGCAGAGCGCCGAAATCGGAAGCGCCGCGCTTGTCGAGCACCACGGCCTCACCGTCGAGGATGGCGCTGTCCACACCAAGGCTCAGCGCATCATGCCCGATCGTCGGAAAGCGCGGCGTCCAGTCATGGCCACCGCGCGTGATGATCCGGACCCGCTTGCCGACGATGTGGACCGCCAGGCGATAGCCGTCCCATTTCACCTCGAAGGCCCACTCCTGACCGACTGGCGCCCTGACCTTCAGCAGAGCCAGGCATGGCTCGATGCGCTCGGGCATCGGATCGGAAAACAGATCGCGTTCGGGCTTCCGGCGCCGGGTGACCGGTCCCTTCATGGTGTCGACACCCGGCCCGGCTCTCAGAACCCGACGCGCACACATCGAACGCAACTCCGCAACGAAACGAATCGCAAACGGGCCGCTGGCCGAATCGTTCCCTTGCGGCTCCCGGCGCCGCGCAGGCCGGGATGCGCCGCCGCTAGCCAAAGTCTTCTCGGAAATCGACGCCAATCACGTCGAGCGCCCTAAACAGGGTAGTCAGGGTAGGATTTCCGCCATCGCGGACGAAGGCCTTGTAGATCGCTGACCGGCTGAGCCCGGTCTGCGCCGCGAACTCCTTCACGCCGATCTCAAGGATGACATCGCCAACGGCCTTCGCGATGGCGCGCGGATCGCTGTTCTTGAAGGCAGCTTTGATGTGAGCGGCGCGGCCCTCAACCGTGTCAAGATCACGCTCGACGAGGGGCCGGGTCGCTTGAGATGCCATCGAGTTGGTCGCGCTGCTTCGATCGGGAAGGCGCTCAATGCAGAGCGCTGGCGCCCACGTCAACTCGCCGCGGTCGCCTCTGAACCTCGCGTTTGCGCGCAGAGATCGGTCAGTGCGGGTGGGGCTGTGTGTCGGCCGGAAGCCATCAGGCAAGCGACCGCCGCCCAGGCAAAGGTTTGACTATCAACTCGATTGCTATAAGTATGCCATCGATTGCTTCAAGTTGGGGGACGAACCTATGGCAAAGGCTAACCGCAAGTTGCTCGACGATGAGGCGATCCAAGTCAAACGGTTCGAAATAAATGAGCTGTTCACGCCTTCGACGCCGGTGACAACCCGCGAGCTTTTTGCTGGCCGGGCTGGACAGCTGATGCGGATAATGGATGCCATTGCGGAGCGAGGTCGTCATGTCATCCTCTACGGGGAGAGGGGCGTAGGCAAGACATCCTTGGCCAGAATAGTGCAATTCATGATTCCAAGCCAAACAAGGCGGATAAAATACATCCGAATTCAAGCTTATCCTGAAGATACTTATACAAGTTTATTTAAAAATATATTCAGAAGCATGTCATTTAGGCATCCGGGAGACGATGACGGCCCGATCTATAATGTAGCTGACCAATACCCTGGGTCGATAACTCCCGCAGATTTTGTCAGAGAGATGTCGGGGTTCTCGGAAAGCGAAATACCTGTGATCGTCATTGATGAATTCAATGAAGTCCGAGACCCAGACGCGAGGAATGTCATTGCAAACACGATCAAGGCGCTTTCAGATGACGGCGTCAATGTGACCCTCATAATCGTTGGCGTCGCTGACGACGTCTCGGATCTGATCAAGGAACATGCCTCGATCCAGCGCTGCACCGAGGAAATTCCGATGCCGAGAATGGACACCAAGGAGTTGCGTGACGTCCTAGATGTGCGCTTGAAGCAGCTGGATTTCTCCATCGCCGGTGACGCAGCGTGGAAGATCATCAACTTGGCGAAGGGACTACCCGCTTATGTGCACGGTTTGGGCAAACATGCCTGCCTTCAGGCGATAGAAGATGGCGGACAGCTTCATATCGCCGAGAAGCATGTCGATGGGGCAATCACCGCACTGATCGCGGCGACGGAGCGGTCGTTCAAGGACGCATATCACTCAGCGACGAGGAGCAATCAGCCGGGAAATTTGTTGCGGCAAGCGTTGACGGCCTGTGCTTTGGCTAAGCCCGACGATGATGGAGGGTTTTTCACCCCCACCTCTGTCAAGGAGCCCCTGTCAGCAATTCTCGGCCGGCAAATCGAAATCGCAAACTTCCAGAACCATCTGCAGGCATTCATCGACCACGCCCGCGGCGCCGTTCTTCAGCGGCGCGGCGAACCCCGCGCCTATCGTTTCCGGTTCGCCCAGCCAGCCATGCAGCCCTATGTCATCATGCGTGGGATTACGGAGGGGTTGATTGATGAAGAGGCCAAGCGAGTGCTGTCGCATCCTGAACAGCCAGACTTATTTGAGGTCGGGGCTGCCTACGCCGCTTTGCCGATCAAAAAAGGATAGTTGAGACGGGCGATAACAAAAAAGGCCCCGCCAGCCGGAGCTGACGGGGCCAAGTCGTTTTCATCTGCTGTGGCGGATACGCAAACAGCGCCGCTCCGGTTCCCAAAACAAAAGGGCGAGGCGATCAGCGGCCGCAGCCGGATTCAGTTGCGTCTACCCGGCCGAGGCTTGCGCTCGACCCGTTCGATCGTGTCGCGCAGAGAATCCATCTCGCGGGCGTGTCGGTCGGTCATCTCGCCGAGGCGGGCGTTGGTCTTGATCTGCTCGTCGTGCAGATCGTCCATCCGGGCGGCCATGCGCCGGACGCCCTCGGCGATGATGCTGACTTGCGCCAGGATCGAATTCGCCAGGACAACGAGGCCGAAAGGGTCATGTCCCTGCGGCGCGAGATGGCCATCCTTCTTGTTATCCTTCGCGCCGCGCAGCGTCATGAAGATCGCAAGGATGATGACGACGACGCCGCCCGCGAGCTGCAGGAGCGGGAAGGGTTTTAGAATCTCAGCGCCTGCGAAATCCGCCATCTCTCACCGCCCGGTAAACGGAGATCAGCTCTCCGAGTGTCAGCATTCCTAGGAGCGGCACGAAGATCGACACCTTGCCGGATAGCAGGCTGTCGTAGACCAGCGGCAGCATGAGCATCATCCAGACGAAGGCGCCGACGAAGGAGCCGGCATAGCGCATCAGCGGCCCGTAGACGGGCAGCTTGCCATTGGCGAAGAGGGCGACCGCACGCATCGAGCCGATGCAGCCCAGCGTCACCGCCATGGCTTCCTCGCTGGCCCCGTTCTCCGCCAGCAGCCGTAGCGTTCCTCGATCGAGCGAGTCGCCCGGCAGCGCCAGCGTGAAGGCCATGAGCAGCAGCCCCCCGGCCATGATCCACTCGAACAGACGATTCGAGCTGTAGGGTCCGGCCGAAGGCCGGGCGCGCGCGATCATATCCCCGGCGTCCATCCGCAGAGCCGCTTGCCTACAGCGTTGTGCTGCTTCGCCTGGACAATCGTCTGATCCGTGTCCGCATCATCCCAGCGGATCGGCCGGAATTGATCGCACAGCGCCGACTTAGTGGCGTTTCCACCCGTCGTCATCACGCAGCCGGCCAGGGTCAACAGCAGCGTCAGCGCGAGCATCCGCGCCCTGCTTGCGGATGTCATTCGCATCGCGGAGATCCTTCGTTTCGGTCCTGGACTTCTGGTCGGAGCGGCCCTTGCCATAGGCCGTGAGCACCGCCAGAAGAGCAGCGCCGACGGCGGCGAGGTAGGGCCATACGGCGCCAAGCAGAGCGATGGCGACGCTCATGCGGCTACGCCTTCAGGCAGATCGAGCGCATCCGCCCGCGCCTTGGCTTTGCGGCTGACATAGGCGCGGTAGACGAAGCCGCCGATCGCCAGGACCGCGCCGGTGATAACCAGCGCGGTCACGACATAGCCGATGACGGTGGATGTCGAGGCCAGCGGGTCGAGCTGCTGGCGCGCCGCCTCGAGCACGCCGCCGAGGCTGCCCGAGGTGACGCCCGCGCCGGTCGTGGCATCCGCGCCGGCTTTGGCCGGCAGCGGCTTCGCCTGGTCGATCGTCGCCTTGGCATTGCCGCCGGCGAAGAACACCGGCTGCGGCCCGACCGAACCCGTCGCCCAGGCTTGCCCGACCTGCTTGACCTGCGCCACGCGGCGCGACCAGCCGCTGCCGAAAACCCGCCAGGTCTTCAGCGCCTGCAGGAAGGCGAGGCGCCGGCCGATCATCAGCGCGACAAGCTTATCGTGATCCGGATAGGCCTCGATCGCCGCCAGCGTCGCTTCGCCGATGACGCCGTCGACCTTGACCGACCCCAGCGCCCGCTGCAGCCACTTCACCGACTGCGCCGGGCCGGAATTCACCGCGCCGTCAAAGACGACATAATCGACGCCCGCGGGCAGGCGGTCGCCCTTGACCGCATCCCAATACTGCTTGCGGTAGATCGCCTGCAGCTCGGCCTCCTCGATCAGGTGCACCGAGGCCGCGGCGCTTGCGCCAGGCGTCATAGACGCGCTGCGTCACGCCCTTCATCGTGGCGCCGCCCGGATCATCCTTGTGATCGGAAAAGCCGCCCTCATGCACCAGCGCGCGCGAAAGCGCTGGCGCGAAATTCTGCGCAGTCATGGATGATCTCCGGGCATGAAAAAACCCGCCAGAGGCGGGCGGACAGGCAAGCGGTGCGGGAGCGATCAGGCGCCGAATGCGACGTCGATCTGATCGGTTGTGGTGATCGTGCCGGCGTCGATCTCAGCCTTGACTGCGGCGAAGGTCGTGAAGCCTGTGTTGACGTGCTGCTGCACCTGGTCGCTGATCGCGATGATAGCCGCAGCGTCGACGGGATAAGTGTTGCCATCCGCCCCGTGCCAGGTCGTTGACCAGCTCGGATCTGCCATGGCCGCGACGCGCGCGCCGGTGATCATGAGCTTGGCGCGGTCGTCGGTCGCGACGGGGATGCCGGCGACGCTGATGCCACGAACCTCGTTTCGCCACCGTCGATCAGCGGCATAGGCGATCAGATCAATCAGCGGCGGCTGGTATGGCGCGATCTCGCCGCCGGCGGCGAGCCAATCGGCCAACATGCGGCGGAACTGCTCATCTGGCGGAAGCGTAGTGTCGACGAAACACACCTCTCCGCTGTCCATTGTAACGGATGCGCACTTATAGTCGGAAGTAAACACCGCAGAAACGATTTGCATCATCAATACTCCGCGTTGAGTAGTACCGTCGTAGCGTAACCGAAACCACCAGCGCTACCGCATTGTGCAACTACGCGATACCCGTAGATGCTTATCGTGTCATAAGTAAACGAATTAATGTTGTAGCCTGAATAAGCCAAATTAGACAGGGACGGGGCTGCGCGCATCATTGGGGAAATAGGTTTACTTACAGTATCGTACGAAAGCGGATTGCCTGAATAAGCGTCGCGATTTTCTTGTACGATACGGCAAAACCGCATGCATTCAAGGAGATCGCTATGCATAGACGGAAGGACATACGGAGGAACGACGCCGGTTCCGTCGGTGTCAACATATAGAGCGATGTCCATGATTGCCATTTTATTGGCAGCAGAAGCCATGAAGTTCCCCAACCCCGGCGCAGTAAGCTTATTAGATGCCTGCCAACCGAGCGCGCCGACCCAATTACTACCGGCGCCGAATACAAAATTTAACATCAATCCGACGCCGCTGTCGATGAGCCAAGTACCAACGGTGCGCGCGGGAACAAGAATTGATTTAGCCGCGTTATTACCTACTTCGCCGGCATTTACCGTGTAGCTGCCTACATACGTTTGAGTACCATCGGCATTACTCAAGTAAATAGGCCAAGTACCCGCGATGTTGGAATTAACAACAAAATAAATGATAATCGGCCTTGCTAGAGCAGTACCGAGAAAGGCATCCTGTATATTAAGCCCCTCAATGCTATGTCTAATGATATGATAGTCAGTAGCTGCCAGCGCAGGAGCCGCAGTGAACACTTCGACGTACAAGTAGGCGCTTGAGCCCCCCGGTGTCTTGCCGGAAGTCTGCGTAGCTTTAAGGACGCCAGTGCCGCTTTGAAGCAGCGCAAAGCGATCGCACGGAAACGACCCGTTAGTGTTGGCCGTAACAGTGCCGCGTTGATTGGCCCTAAGAGCCCCATTGATGATGCGACTGCGCGGTCGATTGAAGCCGTCGATTTGCATGACGGTGCGCGCTTGAGCGGGCGTCATGGTCTCCTGCGGGCCGGCGCCAGCCGAGGCTCGCCCGATGAAGACGCCGCTCGCGACATCTGCCTGCTTCTCGGGCGTTATCGCCTTGTCCTCAACCTTATCGGTCGTAAGGAAGCCGTCGGCCATCTTGCCGCGGCCTTCCGTGTCGGCGGAGAGGATGCCGTCGGCCAGGTCGGCGGTATCGATGCTGCCGGGGGCAACGACCGACCCCGGCGGGCCACGGAAATCCACGGCATCGGCAATGTCCGTGACGAGCGCACCGTCGCCGAGATAAGCGCCAACTGGTGGCTTGCCGCCTTCGCCGCCGAGCCAATCGGCGACGCGCAGCACGCGCCGTGCGCCATCCGGCACGGCCACGAGCAGCGGAGCCCAGCCCTTGTCGCCGCGATCACCCTTGAGGCCCGTCTCCCCGCGCGTATCGAAGGCGTCGCCAATGGCCGTCGTGAACCCGGCGGGGCCGACATAGACCGGCAGCCCGCCCGAGGTGATTGGCGGCGGAGGGCCTTCGCCGCCGGACCATCCGGCCAGGGCAAAGACGAAGCGCTCGCCATCGGCGACCAGACCGAATACCGGCGCCCAACCCTTGTCGCCCTTGTCGCCCTTCGGCAGGCCGAGATTGAGCTGTTGATTCGGAGCCGCTCCGGTGATCGAGGCCGTCGCAGGCTCGCCAGTCTCGAGGGTGTCGACATCGCCGATCGTCAGGTTGTTGGCCGGCCCCGGCGGACCCACGCCTCCGATCGCGGTGACCACGGCCTGGTTGCCGCCCCACTTCACGGTCGCCTGGTTGCCCTTGACGCCGTAGACCAGCTTGCCGGGCTCGTCATAGACGAAGCGCACCGCCATGATCCGGGTGAAGGTGCCCCCGGTTTCGTCGATGACATCCGCCTCGTATTCGGTGCGCGCCCAGGCCGCCATCAGCCCCTTGGCATAGAAGGCGGTGAGGTTGCCGGTGCCCACCAGCATCAGGTTCGCCGGCGCCTCCAACGAGACCTTGAGCAGGCCGGAATCGCGCTCGCGCACATTGACCTTGAGCACGCGACCGGCCAGGTCGAGCCCGACGAAATCGAGCTGGAAGCGCAGGTCCTCTTCCGTCGAGATCTGAAAGACCGCGATCGTGTTCGTCATGGCAATGTCCTGTGAAGAAAAGGCGATGGCCGAAGGGCGGCGTCAGGTGTCGGTCCCGGACCAGTCGATCCGGAAGAAATCGCTGCGGCTGACATAGGTGAAGCCGGAATTGGAGCCGGTTTGGCTGACGAAGCGGTGCTGGCAGACGTATTGGACCGCGCCGGCCCCCGGCTGGTCGAAGAACCAGCGGAAGAAGCGGAAACCGACGGTATTGAACTGGGTTTCGCCGTAGACGACGGTGTCGACACCGAATTTGCGCCGCACGATCCGGAAGGCGTTAGTTCGGACGCCATTCGAATATCGCGTGCCAGCCGAGCCGATATAATCGAACAGGAAGAGTGCCCGCCCGTCCTTTTGAGGAGCGAGCGAGGCCGTCGCATAGTCGTACCAGGCCGTATCCGAATCGCTGTTGGGCAGGTCGACGGCGCCGGTCGCCGAAGCCCCGCCGAAGCCGACTCCGCCGGAGATGATCCGGTCCGCCGTGATGGTGCCGGCGACGATGTTGCCGGCGACGATCGAATTGGCCGCGATCTTGTCGGCCGTGATCGCTCCGGCCGCGATCTTCGCCGAAGTCACCTGCAGCGCCCCGAGATGCTGGGTGACGATGGCGCCGGCCTGGATGGCAATGGAGGTGATCGTGCCGGCGACGTAATCCTCGGCCGCCTGCGGCAACCATTGGGTGCGATCGTCGGAGAGGTAATACAGGCGGGGCTTTTCGCCGGGCCGGATCAGCGCCACGACCTTCGAGCCCTCATATTCGAACAGGTCGGGCAGTGCGTCGACGAGCTGCGGCGGCTGCAGGCTGTCGAGGAAGGCCTGGATCGCGAGCGAGCCATTCAGGGCGCCGCTAAGATCGATGACCGCCTTCACCGAGGAAAAGGCGTTCTCGACCCAGGCGCCGGCGACGCCCGCCGCGGTGATGCCGCGTGCCCGGATCCTGATCGTGGTGTCGACATCCCGCAGGGGATAGCTGCCGGAGCTCGACGGGCCGAGATAGACCGCCTCCGAGGTCAGCCAGTTGTCATAGCTGATCACCACCTGGTAGCTCGCGGCGGCGCGCGAGCGGCCGACCGCCCAGCGCATATAGACCGCGGCGCCCTGTTGCACCGCCTTGCCCTGCACATAGGCGAGGGTCGCCGAGGCCTCGTTTTCGAGCCCGGAGGAGGGCGGAGGCGGCGGCGGCACGATCGGCTCGGCCAGAGCCGTCCAGACCTCCGGCGCATCCTGCACCGCCGCGAGATTGACCCGCGTCTCGCCGTCGAACTGGATCGACCGGATCAGCCAGGCTTCCTGCAACGTCGGCAAGGTGCCGATGACGAGGTCGGTGAAGCTCTGCGTTTGCGTGTTGAGCACTTGCTCGAGCGCGAGGCCGGTGAGGGATTCCGCCTGCTCGACATCCTCGGCATTGAGCAGCAGCCAATCGCCGTCGCGGCTGATGCCGACCGGCCCCCATTCCAGCCCGTCGCGCCCGCGCAGATAGGCGAAGGGCGCCTCCGGCAGCCTGACCTCGCTGTCGACGATCACCGCGAAGCGCCCGGCCTCGCGGTCGATCTCCGCATCGACGATGCCGGGGCTTTCGAGCGGGTCGAAGAACCAGGCATCGACCAGCGCCGAGTCGTTCGGCTTCAGCATCCGCCCGGCGAATTCCATGGTAAAGCTGCGCTTCTGCCGGCGGTAATAGGCGATGGCCGCCGCCCAGGTCGCGAGATGGATCGCATGCTCGGCTGAGGTCGCGCCGAAAGCCTGCATGCGGCGCGGGTTCGGCGTCTGCGAGCCGAAGGTGACGCGATGCGTGCGCAGGCGCTTCGGATCGCCGTCCGTGTACCATTCGACGACGATATCGGCAGAGCCATCCGACAGGTCGAGGTTGAACTCGATCCCGGTCGTATCCTTCAGGATGCGCCGGCGGCTGATGACATGCTTGCGCACCGCCTGCGGCTCGTCTCGCACCATCGTCCAGGCACGGCCCAGCCGCAGCGGTGAGGCCCGCATGGCGCCGAGGATGGTGGAGAGCGCCTCATAGAGCGAAACCGGCCCGCGCAGAATGCCGGAGAAGGTGTTGAAGGGCGCTCCGGCCGTCGCATAGTGCCGGAAGGTCGAAAGCTCGATCGCGCTCTCGGCGATGCCGCCGCCATGCAGCCCGTCGCGCATGGCATCGACCGCTGCCCAGGCCGCGCTTTGCGTTTCCTGCTCGGTCCAGCCCGTTCCGTCCCAGACCGGCAGGATGCGCGAGACCTCGACCTCGACATCGCCGAAGGAGGTGACGGCAAGCTCCGGCCCGGCATGGATCTTCATCGCCAGCTCGGTGATGCCGGGACGCACCGCCGCTTGCGGAATATGGGTGCGCAAGCCCTCCCATCTCACCGTGTTGGTCACCTCCGCGATGAAGCCGGCCTCGTGGTGGCTTTCCTTCGGCGCGCCGATGTTGCGCGCGCGGTAGGTGTATTGCCCCTCCGCCGGGATGGTGGCGAAGCGCGTGAAGCGCATCGGTCGCGTCGAGAGCACGTTGCTGCCGCCCTCGGTCCAGAGCGTCTGGAAGGGGCCGATCGGATTGCCGTCGAGATCGCAGGGCGCGTATTCGAACAGCACGCCCCAGGTCGTGCCATATTGCTTGCCGTCATACTTGCCGCCCTTGACGATGGCGAAGCAGCCCTCCGGCAGGGAAAAGTCGATCTGGATGACGCGCTGCGCCGGCGCGCCCGGCCCGAAGCTGAAGGGGCCGGCGAAGCTCGGCGTATCGTCGACATAGGGAAGCTGGTTGCTGCCGATGGCGGCGATGCTGGCGACCTGCCCGGGAACGAGGCCGGAGACCGTGCCGGGGTTGATGACCTCGATCTGCGAGCCGGTGAAGGGCGGGGTGATGCCACCCTCCGGCGTCCACATCACCGCCCCGGCGACGCGGATGGTCTTCACCAGATACTTGCCGCAGCCGATGGTCAGGCGCTTGTAGAGCTCCTGGCTGTCGTCGCCGACATAGACCGTGTAATCGGGCTGCGAGAGGTCCGGCGAGGTCCAGCAGCGGCCATAGATCACGGGGATGCGATCGCCCAAGCGCGGCAGGTTGCCGCCGCCGCTGACGCCGTAGACCGGCCGGTCATCCGACTTGTTGGCCTTCGACTTCGTCGCACGCGACATCAGATAGGCGCCACCGGCCAGCGCGGTTGCCGCGACGCCGGCCCAGATCGTGCCGGCGACCGCCATGCTGCCGCCGACCAGCGGCGCAATGGCGCCGATCGCCCAGAACTGGCCGACCGCCGCGAGCGCGATCGTCGCAACTAGCAGGCCGATCGAGGCGCCCTTGCCGCCGCGCGACGAGCCCGAGGCGCCGCCACCGCCGCGCGGCAGATAGGTGATCAGGACCATGTCGCGCGGCCCGACCAGCGTGCGCGACCAGTGCCGGCGCAGCCTGACGGACATGTCGGTGACAACCGGCAGTTCGCCGCGGCGATGGACGCTGACGATATGGGGGCGGCTGTGGTCGGCATGGCGCCGCACGAGCGCCGAGAGCCGGCGGCGCGCGCGCGGAAGCTCGATCGGAGAGCCGGCCGGCTTTCCGTCGCAACGCTGGAAGAGGATGTTCGTCATCGGATCGGGATATGGAAGCTCGGTTCGGACCAGTTGCGCAGCTTCAGCTCGGCGAGGCTTTCGAAGGCGACGCCCTGCGGGTGGTCGACATGGAGAAGGGAACCCGGGCCATCGAGCGAGAGCCAGGTGCCTGAATGGCAGGCGGCATCGGCATCGCCATGACCCTTGCGGGTGAGGAAGCAGACCGCGCCATGGCAAGGCCGGTCGGTCACGATCCAGCCCTCGAAATCATGGCGCCGGCGCATCAGCCGCACCTTGGCGAGGAGGCTTTCGGGCGCCACCAGCACAGCCGGCAGATCGCGCCCGAAGACCTCGCGCTGGCACAGCCGCGTCAGCTCCCAGCAATGCAGGCCGTCGGCCCGCCAGGGCCGGCTGATGACGCTGTTCACGAAGGCCGCCGCGTCCATCACGCCGCCGGCGCCGGCAGCGCGGCGGGGCCGTCATGGTCCACTTCAGCCCAGCTGGCATCCTCGGGAGCCGCAGGCGGCGTCCAGGCGATCGCCTGGTGGCCGGTGATTAGCCACCCCGCATAATCCCGCACCGGGCGCTGTTCCGGGTGGCCGGCCGAGGGCCAGCCAAGCGCCGCGAAGGCCGAGCGTGTCGGCTCCCAGCGCAGCAGCCACAGGCCGCCGGCGGAATCGCACGCAAGGAAAAGCCCCTCCGCACCATCGGGCGGGAGGCCATCGCTGAAACGCGGTTCGATCATCGCTATTGCCCGTAAAGCGCCGAATAGAGGTCGCTGCTGTATGTCCGTGCCGGGAAGCCCTTGAGCTCGATCTCCTCATAGCCGAGCTCGCCCGAGGCGGAGGTAGCGGTGAGATTGGCCGAGCGCATGCGCAGCCTGTCGAAGACCTCCGGATGGTTCGGGTCCTTCGACGAATATTCCCGGTAGATCACGCTGAAGGGCGTGTCGGCCGACACCGCCGCCTTCAACGCCTCCTGGATCTGGCGACTGACATTGTCGATGCGGATGCGGGCCTTGGTCACGCCGCCTTCTTCCTGCCCCGGCCGCTGCCAGGAGAAGTCGACGACGGTGAAGACGGCGGCCGGATTGCCGGCGACCGGCAAAGAGACCGTCTCGTATTCCTCAGGAACCCGCGTGCCCTGCACGAAGCGCAGCGGCGTCTCGAAGGAGATATGGTCGATCTCGAGGGTGTAGAGCAGATCGCCCGAGACGTCGTTCGACGCCCAGGCCTCCGCAAGCGCAGCCGAAACGCTCATCGCTTCACCAGTTGAAGACGATCAGGGTGAAGGAGACGCGGTAGCGCGAGACCGCCGACATGTCGGTCGACCACTTGCCGTCGCTGATCTGGCAGATGCGCATCACCATGCCGCCATCCGGCCGGAACACCGGCATGCGGAAGGGTTGCGTGCCGCGGAACAGCGTGTCGCGCGCGAACTGCTCGAAAGCCGCCCATTCTGCGCGCGTCCACATCGTCGAGACGAAGGGAATCTCGGTGACGCGCGGCCCGGGGCGCGGGCGCATCAGCGGCGGCCCGCCCTCGGTCTCGCTCCGGATCGGTTCGCCATAGGATGCGCCGACCTGCGCGCCGGAGAGCACCGGCCGGGCCGGGATCTGGCTTGGCCATACTGCGAGCGCCATCTCAGCCCCAGTACTGCCGGCCGTTCTGCACGGCGCCGAAGGCCTGCGAGAGCGAGCCTTGCCCGCGCACGAAGCGCTGCGCCATCGCGCCTTCGACCTGCCGGATGATCATGTCGACGCCCCCGTCGCTGCGCGGCTTGGTCTCGACCTGCGCCGGCGTGTTGTTCTGCACATTGACGATGACGCCGCCGCCAGAGCCGGCACGCGGCGCGATCGCCGGCAGGCTTCCGACCAGGCCGCCGGCCGCCATCATCGGCACGCGGCCATTGTTGATCGCCTCGAGCAGGTCGCGATGCTTGCGGGTGGCGCCGGCATTGACGACGAACTCGCCATTGGAGAGCCGCGCCGGCACGGAATCGCTGCGGTTCGAGCCCGGCCCGGAGACGAAGCCGCCCGAGGCGAGTTTCAGCCCGCCGAACAGCCCGAAGATGCCGCCGAGATTGCCGTTGGTCCCGGCGGTACCGAAGATGCCGGCGAGCGGCCCGTTGCCGAGCAGGGCCGCCTGCAGCGTCGCCTTGATCAGCGTCGCGGTCAGGTTCTTCAGCACGTCCTGCGCCTTGGCGCCGTTGACGATCATGTCGGTCAGGCCGTCGGTCACCGCTTCGCCGAAGAACTTCTGCGCGTCGACGAGGCCCTTCTGCGTCTGCTTCAGGCTTTCGAGCTGCGTCCGCTTCTGCTCGGAAAGCTCGATCTCCTTCGTCAGGCTGGCGATGACTTTGGCGCGCGAATCCTCGTCGAGCTTGCCGAGATCGACCTGCGCCTTCGCCAGCTCGACCGCGGCGCGCTTCTCGGCATTGGAGCGGCCGAAGGTGGCGATCTGCGCGTCGAGCACCGAATTCTGGCGCATCAGCGTCTCGATATAGCGGTCGAGACGATCCTCCGCCTGCTCCTCCTCGGACTTGCCGCCACCGCCCCCGCCGCCGCCCTTGTTAAACAAGGACTTTGTATTGGTGCGACCCTGCACCGTGACTTCAAGCGGCTGCCGCTCGGGATTACCCCGACGGCCAGACCGCCTACGCGTCTCCGCGTCGATCTCGTCCAGTTCGCGACCGCGAGCGGCCAAGTCGTCGGGAAGAACCTTCCCGCTTTCCTTAGCGAGGGAGCGGAGATGCGCAATCGTCTCACGGCTGGCACCAGCCGACCCGTTCTGATCTAGGTCTGCTTTAGCCGATAGCCCCCGCGAATAGCGCTCCAGCCCGGCAAACAACCCCGACGCCTTGTCGATGATCGTATCGATCAGACCGATGATCCAGCCCGCATTGGCCTGGAAGGCGGTTGCCCACCGTGTCGTCGCCTCGGCCCAGCTGCGTTCGAACTCCTTGGCCTTCTGGATGATCTCCGTGTCGATCACCCCGCCGGCCGCTTGTGCGGCGGAAGCCTGCTTCTCGATCGCGACCGCCCCCTGCTCGAGGAGCGGCACCCATTCACGGCTCAGACCGACCGCCTCCGCGATCTTGATCTTGTCGAACTCGGTCGCAGCGTTCTGAACGAGCCCCGCGACCTTGCCCAAGGCATCGTTGATGCCGATCACCTGTCCCTTGCGATCCTTCAGCTTCAGGTTGTTGTCGTCGAACAGCTTGGAAAGCGCATTCTCGGTCTGCCTGCTCTCGTTGAGCTTTTCGGCGAGGCCTTCAAGCCCAGTCCCGAACTGCTTTCCGGACAGGCCGTTCAACCGACCGGCGAACTGCAGTTCCTGGAAGCGTTGGACATCGAGCCCGACACGCTTGGCGGTATCACCCATTCGCACGAGCTCGGCATTCGCCGCCGCCAAGCCCTGGATGACCTTGTCCAGAGTGAAGGCGGCGACGAACCCCTTGAGCGCACCGGTCAATGCCGAGGTCGAGAACGTCGGATTCATCCGGTTGAAGCGCGCCTCGATATCGGCCGCAGCCTTTTCGCTCGACGCGGCTGCTGCCCGCATCTGACGCTCCAGCGCCGCGATATTGGCGCCGACCGATACGACGAGATCAGATTGCGCCATTATCGGCCCCGTTTCTGGAGAAAGGATTCGTCATGCTGAAAACCGCGATCATCGGCGCAATGGCCGGAATGGGAGCTTTCGCCGCGGTACTAGTCGGCGGCCGCACGACAAGCGTGGCTGCGGAAGAAATCCGCTGCCGCGTCAATGTCCCCGCATTTCTAAGCGAGCTGCATGCGATCAATGACGTGAACGCCGACCTGATCAAGAACGTGCTCAAGCCCAAGCCCTGATCAGATGATCACGTCGGGAGCCGCGTCGAGGATCGCCTCGATGTCGCTGTAGTCCTCGTCATCGTTTGACCGGGACGCGGCCTTCGGATCGTGGGCACGCGCCCAACCATCGGCGCAGGCCAGGAACTGCCAGAGCGACATGTTCCCGACCTGCTCCGGCGTGAAGCCCATCACGGTTCCGAGGGCGTAGAAATCTCGGAAGTCGAGCTTTCCGTTCGGGCGGCGCGGCGAGCCCGGCTTTTCCGCGCCGCCCGCGATTTTCCCACCGTTTCATCCGGCTTGCCGAAGACAACGGCGCTGATGACGGCGTGCGCGAAGGGGACATTCTCCGCCCAGGGGCGGTCCTCGGCCAGAACATACAGCTTCGTCTTGTGAAGGGCGGCGACCGGCGACATTCCGCCCCCGATCAGGCCGAGCCGCAAGGTGTGGTAGACCTCCTTCGAGGTCCATTGACCGTGCTCGAGCCGCTGCGCAATGACGAGCGGCCCGGCCTCGCACAGCGCCTGCAGCTCCTCGAGCTGCGCGAGCGGCAGACAGAAGGGATAGGTTCCGTCCGCCCATTCCAGATCTATGCGGCAGCGGCTCACGGCACGAGCGCCGCCACGCTGGCACGGGCGAGGGCGCCGTCGCCGACGATAGTAACCTTGACCTCCCATTTGTTGCCGCGCTGGCCGGTGATCTCATGCGAGACATGGCCCTTGCCGGAGAATTCGAGATCCGGCGTCCCGGCGCCGGTGCCGAAGGTAAGCAGGCGCTGGCGCACATTGGTCGAGACGCCGCGATTGGTCGCAGCCCAGAGCAGCGGCTCAGCCTCTTTTGCCATGACGCCCTCAAAGTTCATGCTCCATGAAAGACTGAGCACGTCGGTCGCCTTCCAGGCCGGGTCGTCGGGGTTGTCGCAATCCGGAATGGTGACGTCGTTGGTGTCCTTCTGGATCTGCAAGCCCATGCTGTTGAAGCCGCAGATCTTCTGGAAGACCTCGTCGACGGCGGCGCCGTCGCCAAGGAAGAACAAGCCCTTTCCGAAGGAAAGGACGATCGGCTGTGCCATGGTGGCCTCCGTTTGTGGTGTCAGGCTGCGGCGACGAGCGCCTTGAACGTCAGGACGGCATGGCTGGTGACGCCATCCGGGTCTTTCAGATATCGCGTGTCCTGATGCGCGATTTCGAGGAACTGCCAGTCGGGACCGAGATCGAGCTCGGCTTCACGAAGCGCGCCGCGCATGGCGCCGGCGATGGTCTTGACCTCGACCTGGCCGATGGCGCGCGACCAGGCATGGAGCGTCGCATAGACCTCCATGCCGTCATGGCACTGCGCCCCGTCATCGAGCGTCTGGAACTCGCCCAGCTCGATATAGGGGAAGGCGACATCGGCGGGCACGCGGTCGAAAACGCGGTTGTCGACGGCGGCGATATCGGTCCGCAAGCGCAGATTGATCGCCTTCTGCAGGTCGAGCGACGGGTCGCCCATCAGGCCGGCCCCTGCAGCTTGGCCGCACGTTTGGCCGCCTCGATGATGCCGCGGCGGATATCCTTCCGCAGCAGCCGGTAGGTCGGATAGAAGAAGGACTCGGCCTTCATCTTCTGCGTGCCGTGCTCGACGGCCAGCGCATAGTCATAGGTTGCGCTGATGCCCTCGCGCACTGGACGGGTCGTCAGGGGGCCGCCGGCCTTCACATAAAAGCGGTCGCCGAAGCGACCGCCCTCGATGCGGACCGATTCCTGGAGCTTGCCCTCATCCTTCGGCGCGGCCTGCTGAATGGCCCGGCCGAGCTGCCGCGCCCGCAGCAGCGCTTCCGCCGCCGCTGCCGCCCGCACCTGAAGCGGCACCTTCTCCAGGCGCCGGCGCAGGCGGGCGAGCGAGGCTGCGGTCTTCGGGCTCGGCATCGAGGAGCACTCCGGCGGCGCGGGCGCGCGCGGCATGGGCGGTGGGGATCAGCTTCGGCCCTCCCGCCTTGTAGGCGATGAAGACGCCGGGCTTGGCGGGGCAGTCGAAATCCCGGATGAATGTCACGCGGGGCATTGGATCACCGCATCGACCATGAGGCTGGCATGTCTGATAAAGTTGAAGTGAAGCTTGGCGGGGACTCGCCGGAAGAGGTTGCCTACAAGCTTCTGCTGGATATCGCTAAGAATGAAACAGGCGCAAAGGATCGTGCCTGGATATTGAATACCTATGCCGAATGCCTGTTAACTGTTCGGCACCCAAACATGCGTTCAAAGAAGGACTAATGCCTCGTCGTGCCGGTGCCGACGGTCAGACCGCGGCGCCATCTTCGAGCAAATACTCGATCTCCCGCGCGTTCGGCGTCGGCACGATCGAGCGGATCTGGCATTCCTTACCGGCATAAGGGCCGGTGACGAAAACGACACGATCCTCCGCCGAGACCGCCTTGGTCTCGGCAAAGGCGAGCACGGTCAGGACACCCTTCATCGTGCTTTCCAGCCGGCCGGCCGCGAGCTGCTCGCGTCCGAACTGCGGCTTGAAGCCAGCCCAGCAGGTTACCAGCGTGACCCAGGGCAGGCGCTGCACATTGCCGGCGCCGTCATCGGCACCACGCGGCATCCGCTCGAAGCGGACGCGGAAGGGTCGCTGCCCGGCGCCGAGCATCAGATCTGATACCGGCGGAAGGGCGCGATCAGCCGGTCGACCGTGGTCGACATCGGCACGGCGCTGGAGGCGCCGATCTGGACGCTGTCGCGGAAGCGGTAGAGATCGCCGACCATGAGCAGGATGGCGCTCTTGAGAGCCGGAGGCAGCTTATCCGCCGCCTCGCCATAGCCGGCACTGAAGGTGACGATTACGGCATCCGGGGCATAGGCGAGGCCGGGCAAGTGCGACCCCAGGTCGAACAGGAGGCGCGGCGCGGCGCCGGCGCCGCCGACCAAGCGATAGCTCGCAGGGTCGACGGTCACGGTCTGTCCATCCGCGCCGCGCGCCTCGACCGACACGACGGAGAGGACCGGCGCCAGCGCCAGGTCGACGGAGCGGGAGGCCGGCCAGAAGGGCAGGAACTGCCGCCAGTCCTGCTTCATCAGCGCCCGGCCGAGAATGCCACCGTAACCGTCGAGATGCTGCACCGCCGCGGCGATTGCCGCAGTGATCAGCGCATCCTCTTCGATGCTATCGACGCGCAGATGCGCTCGCGCATCTGCGATCGAGACGCAAGGCTCGGAGGGAGCCGTCACCAGCTCCGGCGGCAGGCAGCGCATGGGCGACGGACCTCGTCGGCTCAGAGCCCGTAGGGCGCGGGGTCGAGGCCCATCGCCTCGAGCTGCTCGCGGGTGAATTGCGGCTTGCTGGCCTGCTCGGCTTCCTTGGCCTGCGTCGCGTCCACCTGCGCCTGATCGACGACCTTGGCCTGCTCGTCCGGCTTCGTGCCCGCTTCATCCTTCTTCGTCATGGCGATGTCTCCGGTTGGAAAGGAAAACGGGCGGCTGATGCCGCCCGCCGTGAATGGCGGCGGTCAGGCGGCCGCCATCTTCAGAACCTTGATCGTCTCGGGGTTCTGGACGCCTCCGCCGACGCGCTTGGTGGTGTAGAAGTGCACGTAGGGCTTGTTGGTGAAGGGGTCGCGCAGCACCCGCACCCCGGCCCGATCGACCACCAGATAGCCGCGCTTGAAGTCGCCGAAGGCGATCGGCAGCGCGTTCGCGGCGAGGTTCGGCATCGCCGGCATCTCGGTCGTCGGATAGTTCAGGATGGTGGCCGGCTGGCCCGCCTGGAAGGAGGGCTGCCAGAGATAGTTTCCGTCGCCATCCTTCAGCTTGCGAATGACGCCCGTGACGGTGCGGTTGAGCACCCAGCGCGCGTTCAAGGTGAACGCCGTGGGAAGCAGGTGGACGAGGTCGACCAACTCGTCGGCAGCAATGGCCGTCGCCGACGCGGCAGTCTTGACCTCGATGGCTCCGAGCGGGTTGACCGCAGCCGCGGCGCCGCCCGTGACGAAGGTCAGGAAACCGCGCGGCTTGTTGGTGCCGTCGCCGGAAATGAAGGCCAGGCCCTCCTGGTAGGAGAACTCGGTATCGACTTCCCCGGCCAGCCACTGCTCGAGGTTGATCTCCGCATCGTCGAGCATCTGCTGCGTCGCCGCAGGGTTTGCGTAGATCTCGCCGGGCGTGAACGTCATCGAACCGAAGGTCGGCGTGTTCGTCTGCGGGCGCGCCGCCGTTTCGCCAACCCAGCCCGACGAGGTGCCGCGCAGGTTGAAGAGCTTGGTGAAACCGCCGGTCGAGATGGTCTGCACCGTCGCGATCTGGCGCATCGGCGAGACCTCGATCAGCTTGTCGGTGATCGTGCGGTCCCATTCGACCGGCGCGAGATAGCCGCCTTCCGCCGCAGCGCCCTTGTTGAGGGAGGCCTGGAGCTCGCCCTTGCGGAAATGGGCACGGAATGCGGAGGTGTACTCCTTGTCCTTCGGCTCATCCTGGCCACTTCCGGCGCCGACCGTCAGAGCCGCGATCTTGGCATTGGCATCGTCGACGGCCTTCTGCAGATCACCGACGCTGGAGTTGATCCGCTCGAGCTTCTCGGTGGTGACGACGTCGTCGAACTTCTTCGCCAGCTCCTTGTCCTTCTCGGCCATCGCGGCCTTGAAGGAGGTCCAGTCCTTGTTGAGATCGGCAATCAGCGCCTTCACGTCGGAGGGCGCCTCGGCGCGCACGGCGAGGATGCCGCGCGCCGCAAGCGCGCGGGTGGAAACATGCTTGGTCATGGGGGAAATCCTCTCGGGGTTATGACCGAATGGTGGAACGGAGTTGCTCGAGCGCAGTCCGGATCTCGTCGTCGCCCGCTACGGCAGGGCTCTGGCCGCGCGCTACGGCGGCGCGGCTCATCAGGTCGCCGATGGCGCTACGGCGCCTATCCCGCGACCATCCGGCCCTCGCGAGGCCGAATTCCACTTTCTGCACCGGCTTCACATCGCCGGCCGCTTTGGCCTTTGCCTGATCTTCCTTGACGGCGTCGGCGGCCAGCAGTCCGGTGGCGAGACCTTCTGCAACAGCCTGCTCGCCCTTGAACCAGGTTTCGGCGTCCATCCATTCGACCGCCTTGACCTTGTCGACCCCGGCGCGATCGGCATAGACGGCCGCCATGGCGTCGTCGAAGGGCTCCATGGTCTTCGCCGCGTCGGCGAGATCATGACGATTGCCGACTGCGACAACCCAGGCGTTGTGCACCATCAGGAAGCCGGCCCGGCCGATCTGGATCTCGTCGCCGGCCATCGCAATCACGGACGCCGCGGACGCCGCGAGACTGAGAATGCGGACGGTGACCTTCTTCGGATGCGCGCGCAGCATGTTGTAAATGGCGACGCCCTCGAAGAAATCCCCGCCCGGGGAATTGAGATCGACGAAAACCTCCTGATCGCCGATTGCCCGCAGCGCCGCCTTGACCCGCTTGGCGGTGACGCCGCCGCCAGACCACCAATCCTCGCCGATCACCTCGAGCATGGAGATCGTATTGTCGTCGGTCTGGGCCGCCTGGACGCCGGGATTCCAGTCGTCGAAGGCGCGCTCGTCCGGCGCGAAGGCGCAGACTTCCGGCATGCGGAAGGCGGCGATCTCAGGAAGTTTGCGCAGGCTCATTCGCCTTGTCCTTGTTCTGGCCGAGAGGGGGCGGAAGGTCGTCGCGGCGCGGCAGGTCGAGCCAGTCGCGCACCTCGTCCTGATGCAGGAACGGCTGCTGTCCGCCGGCTCCGAGGCCCTTGGCGAAGAAGTCCGACTGGTCCTTCATCGAACCGCGAAGCAGGCCGCCGGCATTGAACTTCGGCTCGAACTGGTCGGCCTCCCGCTCGGTCAGGAGCGAGCGCTCGATTGCCTGTTGCCAGGCTTCGAACCATGGGTTGAGCCCATAGCGGACAAAGAACTGTCCGAGCACGTCGATGCCCGAGCCCCAGGATGTATCGTCGACGCTGAGAAGCGGTCGCGGGACCCCGAAGGGGCGCGAAATTTCTTCGTTCTGAAACCTGCGCTGCTCCATGTGCTGCGCTTCCTGCCCAGTCTGGGCGAAACGCTCGGCCTTCATGCCCTCCTCAAGGATCATCCAGCGACCGGAATTCTCAGTCCCGGTCAGACGATCTTCCATGCTCTGTTTCAGACGGTCGTAGGCTTCGGGCGAAAGCTTGTTCTGATGCGACAGCGCGCCACCTACGAGCATGCCATTGCGGAACAGGCGCGCCGCAGCGCGCTCTGTTTGGATCGCGAGGGCGATCGCCTCGGCTGCCTGCTTCACCGTCGACAGGCCGGAAATGCCATCTTCCGACAGGCCGCAGCGCAGATGAAACACATCGCGCTGCTGCAAAATAACCTGGCCGCCATCGGGCCGGTTGTAGACATATTCGAGCGCCCAATCGTTGCGCTGGCGCGGCTTCACCCGCGAGGTCGGCAGTGGCACGAGCTGGAGGGGGCGTTCTCCGCTGCGCACGATGAGCGCGAAGGCATCGCCGCGCTCGCCGTCATCGCCCGCGCCGAGCGCGCGCTGCTGCATCAGGGCCTTGAACTCATAGGCCGTCTGCCAGGCGTTCGGTCGGCGATGCAGGAGGCGGAAGAGCGGGTGGTTCTCAGCCTTCCGGTTCGTACCCTTTTCAAGCAGATGGAGCGGCAACATGCCGATCGAGAAGGCGTGGAGCGAGACGCAACGCATCACCGTCGTGTTGCGCAGCGCTATTCGCGGCGTCACGGAAATGCCAGCCTCTGACATTCCGGCGCCGCCGTTGCGCATGAACTCCAGCAGCCGCGGATCGTCGAGACCGTAGAAACTGGCGGCCTCGCCAACGGAGGCGTTGATGGCCGGTACCGCGTCAGGACCTGCGGCCGTCGGTGCGGCCGGCGTGGAACGGCCGCCGAAGAGCTTCGTGAAGATGCTCATGTCAGACCATCAGGACGCCGCGAGTCTCATAGACCGATGGCCCGCCGGCCGCCTCCGGGTTCCGGCTCATCAAGTCGAAGGCGTTGAACAGCGCGATCATCGGGTCGATCTTTGCCGTGCCGGAGGCCTGCTTCGTCACCAGCACGGCTGAGCCGCGCAGCTCCGAGCGGCAATTTCCGACGCACCAGGCCATCATCGGGCGGGCACCGTGCTTCAAGGTTCCATCCTTCAGCTTGCGGGCAGCGCCCTTGATGACTCCGGAGAGGCGATAGCCCTGCGGCACCGCCGCGATGCAGTCGTCTGGGATCTCGCGCAGGGCGAGCTCGTCGAGGATCGCGGCGATCCCGACGGCGTCGACGCCGATCCCGGCCTTTTCCGGCAGGAGGCCGGCCTTGAAGATGCGCTCGACGATATCCGCGACGCCGCGCACGTCGGCGTTCGCACCGTCGGCTGTCTCGGCGATATCGACGAACGTCAGATCGCCGTCGCGCTCAAAATCCTCGAGGCGAGGCGCGATCTCCTTGCGCAGCAACTTGACACCGCGATCCGCCCAGGCGTGACCCCAATGGTACCAGCGCTTGGTCACGCGATGACGGCCCAGGACGGCAAGGCCCAGAAGATCGTCGAGGCCGCCACCGTCGATCCCGATCGTGCAGACCTCGCACTCGGCCAGGATGAATTCGATCGTGGCGGCCTTGCTGCCGGCACGCTCCCAATGGTCGGCGCCTTCCCAGCGGTTGGAATGCAGCGCGAGGCCGATCTCGATATTGAGATGCTGCGAAGCCCAGCGCCGCTCTTCCTCCTCGCCTTTCTCCTTTGCCGTCGCGTAATCGCGCTCCAGCACAGGCAGGGAGACGGAACGGCCGATATTCGGCAGCACCAGCGGCCAGTTCTCGACCTTGCGCCAGGGCTTGTCGGCCGCGACCTGTAGTGCCTCCGGAAACTCGTACAGGACCGGTAGGATCGATCCCTCGGCGATGCGCCCGTCGCGGACGCCGCGCGCATAATCCAGCTCGGTCTTGAAGGCGCCGGCGGGCGGCTCGTCCGACTGCGTCGTGATGATAACGCCGAAGGATTCCGGAACCGCGACCGAGGCCCCGCGTAGCTGGCCGATGACCCGCTGCGCATAGGAGACCTTGCCGAGCAGGTGCATCTCGTCGAGCAGCCAGCCGGCGAATTTGCCGCCCGTCGCCACCTTCGGGTCGAATGTCATCACCTTGAGCGTCGCCTGCGTGACCCGGTTCACCACCGTCTTCAGGTGGTCGCGGACATGCAGCAGCTTCGCGAGATCCGGATCGGCGTCGATCATGCCGGCGACGGCAGCGAAGGCGATGTCGGCGATCTCCTGCGTCGGCCCGAACAGGGCAAAGGCGGCGCGGGGCCGGTCGTTCATCAGTAGCGCCGTCAGCATGAGCGCCGCGCCGTTGGTCGTCTTCGAGTTCTTCTTCGGCACCAGGACGAAGACGCCCGGCACCATGCGAATGCCGCCGATCAGCGAACCGAAGATCGCGCGGACGATATCGCGGAACCAGTCGCCCGCGGCATCGCCGAGCGTCGGCTGGCCGGGCACATCCGGCAGGTGTAGCCGGTTGAAGATCGCGGCCGCTCGCTCCGCCTCGATGGCATCGAGCGGGAGTAACGGCACGAGGGACCGACCGGCGAGGAGCGTCTGCTCCCAATCCGGCTGGGCGAATGACCAGTCCACCGTCAGGCCTGCCGCGGCGTCCGCACCAGGTTGGCCCAGGGGCCATGCGTCACGACGCTGTGCGCGTCGAGATTGGCCTGCTCCTTCTTACCGAGCGCATCGGCCGGCGGAGGGGCGGAGTGTCCCGACCCGGTCGACGGCGCGGCCTCGGACTTGCCCTTGCCCCGCAGGTGATCCTGCAGCGCCTCGAGGTTCGCGCGGTCCATGATCGCGAGCGCTTCCTTCTGCGCCGCGACATTTCCCTTGAGCGCCGTCTTGTGCAGCGCGACCAGCATCTCGGCGCGCTTGCGGACGGCCCCCGTTTCGAGCTCCGCTTTGAAGGCCCGGCGCAGAGTCGGTTCCGACAGAGCCATGGCGGTCGCGATCTGCTCGACCGTCAGGCCTGAGGAGACGAGCACCGCCACCTTTTCGCGGTCGCGGTCCTGCGGCTCGAAACGCTTGCGGCCGCCCGTGCCGGGACGCTTGCCTTTCGGAGGAGCTGGCCGGGGCGCCGGGATCTCCTCCGCCGCCGCGGCGAAGAGATTGCCGCCCGCAAGCCGGTCTTTCAGTTCTTCGGCGAAGGCCTTCCGCAGCGTTGGAACGCTGATGCCGATCTCAGCGGCGATCACAGGATGGCCCAGGCGCTCCGATGCCATCCGGCGCACGGTCGCGCGCTGATCATCGCTGGCCATGAAGGCAGCGCGACCTCGCTTCGTTTCTTTCTTTCCGCCGCTGGAATTCGCGTCGTCCAAGAAAAAAAACTCCGAATGAGGGGGGCGCCGGTGCGGGCGATCGGGGGCTCGGGAACTTTCGACCACCCCCCGGTCGGTCGATCAGACCGCCTGATGCCCTCGGCGGGTCCGCTCGCGGGCCGTCTTGCGGTTGTGGCAGGCGGTACAGAGGAGGCGAACGTTCAACGGATCGAAGTCCGCGCCGCCATCCTTACGCTCGACAATATGGTCACCGATCAGACCGCGCGGCGTGGCGCTGCAGTCCTTGCGACAGGTGACCTCTTCGCAGACGAAACCGCGCTGTTGCTTGATCGTCCGCACGAACTCGCGCCACTCGCGCGATTCATAGAAGGGATCGACGACCTTCTCCGGCCGCACGATGCGGGAGGGCAGGCTCGACACCCTTAACGGCAGAGCCTTGAGCCGTCCCATCGACACCCCTCAACGACAACGCCCGCAGGCCGTTTCCGGCTGCGGGCGCGATTCGTGCTGATATCTATTTTTGGTCACGCAACTGCGCAGTAGTCAACGGTCAAGTCGTATCGACGCCGGCGATACTACAGGCTTATCCCACGCTTCCGCAGATAGGATTGGTTCGCGACCTCGACCGCCTGCTCGTCATAGATCACGTTGTCTGCCCGCATTCCCGTGATCCGCCCGCGCTCCGGCCCCTTCGCGCCCCAGACCTCTTCGGCCAGGAAGTCGAGCGCCTCCTTGAACCGCATATCGAGATAGTCGAGCCGCTTGCGCATCGCCTCCGGGCTGGGCCAGCGCTCGGCCAGTTCCGATATCGTCATGCCGCGCCCGGCCACGGCCGAGACGATGCGCTCGCCGATGGGGCCGAGTTGCTGCGCCAGCCGCTTCAGCTCGAACTGAGCATGCACCACGC
Organism: Allobosea sp. OAE752; assembly: GCF_050433265.1. Taxonomy (NCBI): domain Bacteria; kingdom Pseudomonadati; phylum Pseudomonadota; class Alphaproteobacteria; order Hyphomicrobiales; family Alloboseaceae; genus Allobosea; species Allobosea sp. OAE752. The sequence goes on along the minus strand of NZ_JBNPXO010000005.1, from coordinate 331,271 downwards.
TGTCGGAGAGCGGATCGCCGAGCCGCCCGCCATCCACCTTGATATGGCCGGGATCAATGCCTCGCCCCGGCCCGATGGCCGCCGCCTCATAGATCCGGCGGAAGCGAACGCCGGCCTCATAGAGTGGCCGGTCAAGGCGCTGCCGCGCCAGCATCATTTCGAGGGGATGTTCGGCCAGGTTCACGATGGCCTTCATCTTCGTGCCCGGCTCGACCGCAAGCGGATCATCGACCAGCCGCTCGCCCAGCACGGGCGCCTTTCCGGCCTTGCCCTTCGGCCGCCACTTCTTCGAGGGAGCCGCGTTCGGGATCTCGCCCCGCTCCCGCGCCGCCTTGGCTTCGGCGACGAGACGCTGCTGCTCGGCTTCGATCTTCGCGCGCGCCGCGGCCTCGCGCGCCTCCTGCCGCTCCTGCCGTGCCCGCCGGGCTTCGGCCCGCGCCAGCTTGTCCTGCCGCGCCAGAACCTTCGCCGCATCAGAACCGGACATGATCATCCCCTTCGTCCTTTCGCCCGGAAGGCGGCATCTCGCTCGGCAGGAACACGCGGAAATTCCCCTCGAACACCGGGATGCGGGCGCCGCGCGCCGCCAGCCAGGGCCGCCATGCGTCGATCTCCGGTCCGTCGCAGAGGAAGCTGCGCAACTCGCCGATCCGCTTGGCCGCCGTCGCAAGCTCGCTGGCCGCGACCGAGATGGACTTGCCGGCATCGGCCTGCTGCACCACGAACCCGACGCGCTGCCCGGCGGCGATGCGCGCCAGCAGCACGAGCCACCAATCCTTGGACCAGCCCTTGACCTCGCAGAAGGCGCCGGCCGCCTGCCGTGCCGCCCGTTCGGCGGCCTGCTTCGGCACATGGCGCCAGTTGAAGCCGGAGAGGTATTTCGGGCCGGAAAGCCGGCTGGAGAAGCCCGCCGCCTTGCGCTCGGAGACGAAGCCCGGAATGCCGTCGATCGCCGCCTGCCGCTCGGCAAAGGGCACGGCCTCCCAGGCCGAGGCCAGCGCCGCCTGATCGTCGGCGCCGGCATGCGGATAGGCCCTGCGGAAGTCATCGAGCGTCGCGGTCGGCTTGCGCTCGGGCTCACCCTCGCTCGCTGGCGTGCCTTCGCGCCCCTGCGCACCCTCTCTCTCAAGTGAGGGTTCTAGATAAGGGGTTGGGTGACATCTGGAGTCACCCTTAGCGGCGTCAGATGTTACCCTAACACCATGTAAGGGTGACACCATGTCACCCAAGGATTGCGTATCGCTGGCGGAGGAAGACGCCTCCTGTCCTGCATCCTGTGCATGGCCGGGCTCATCGTCATCGGCCGTATCCGGCAACGGGTCGTGCAGCGCCGCTGCTTCCAGCACCGGCCAGATATCGGCGCGGCGCAGGCGGGCGAGCATGTCGATGTCCATCTCGTAGCGAGCAGTCGAGCCCTTGCCCTTGCCGCCGTCGCGGACCTTGCGCAGCAGCCCAACCTCGCAGAAGCGCTTCAGCTCGCGCCGCACCTGCTGCGTCGAGCAGCCGACATGCTCGGCCACCGTCGCGAGTGCCGGATAGATGTTGCTGCCCTCGTCGTCGCAGCAATCGACGAGTTTCATCAGCACGAGCTTGCGGGTCTTGCTGTCGCCGACCTTGGCGGCCCAGGCGAGGCCGAGAAGGGCGGCGCTCATGGCGTCACCTGCCCGCAGGAGCAGTGCCACATCAGCACGGACCAGGTGCCGTGCGTCGGGCCGAGATCGGCCGCGATCATCCAGCCACGCCGCATATAGGCATCGACTTTAGCATGCCGCACATATCGAAAGAGGCCTGTGCGCGTCATAGCCCGAGCGCCTCCTGCTGGGAGGGCGGCGGCACAATATCCAGCCCCAGGCGAGGGGCGTTCAGCTCATCCGAGATGCGCCGGCAGGCGATGTCGAAGTACCCGGGATCGATCTCGATGCCGATGAAGCGCCGTCCCAGCCGCACGCAGGCAACACCCGTGGTGCCTGAGCCCATAAAGGGGTCAAGCACCATGGCGATGCCCCCCCCCAGTTGCTGAATGCTCCATTCCATGACCGGAACGGGCTTCTGCGTGGGGTGCAATTTCTGGGCATAGTCGCCGCGCGCCAGAGGGTCACGGGTCAGCACGCGCGCATTGCCGTCGATGCTGCACCACGCCAACTCGCACTCGGCAAAGTCCCGATTCTTGAAGCCGGCGCCCTTGTCCCAAACCAAATAGCGGCGGGTCGGCGGGAGCCTGAAATAGTTCATGCCCCACATCACGCAGGCGGGCGCCTTCGCCAGGATAGCGTCGATCACAGACCCATCGGGCGTCGATGCATCCCAGCCCTTGTCGGTCTTCTGGAACTTCTGCCGGCCGTATTTGCCGACACCGGAGCTGGCGCCGATCCCGTAGGGCGGGTCCGTTACCACCGCATCCACCTTGCCGAGCGTCGGCAGGATCTCCCGGCAATCGCCAAGATAGAGCGTCACTGAATCCGAAAGTTGCTCGATCCGGCTCACTCCGCCGCCTCCATGAACAGGGGCGTCGACACGACCGGCGCCGGTTGCTCGCTTTCGCGCGGCTGGTAGTTCGCGGCGACAAGGGCTTGCGCCAGCGGCGGGCAGACGCTGTTGCCGCACATGCGGACCTGCGCCGTCTTCGTGATCGGGATCGGCTCGGCCGGGCCGTCATCCTCGCCCCAGCCTTCGCGCACCTCGACCTTCAGGCCCCGGTCGAGGATGTAGCCCCGCGGGAAACCTTGTGCCCCGAACAGCTCCGGCGGCGCGAGCATCCGCATGGCGATGTCGACGACGATATAGGTGTCGCCGCCAATCTCGACCGTGACGAACTCGCCGCCGCTCCAGAGGTCGTACTGACGAAGAAGCTCCGCAACCTGGCGCGCACGCGCCAGCATTGCAGGCAACAAGGGCGGCACGACGAGGTTGCCCGCTACAACGCCGAGCCTGCCCTTGGTGGGAGCCGTCGCCAACGGCTCGTCGAATGACCTCGCCGTCGCATACCCACTGCCTCCATTGGAATAATAGCCCTGCACAAAGGCTGTCACGAGCCCTTGCGTGCAGCCCTTACCCACGATCGTCGAGACGGGCTCGGTCATGGCATGGCCGACGACAGCGGTCTTTCCGCCTCCGCCAGCCGTCACTGTTCCGACCGGGTCGACAACATCTGAGCCGATTGACGCGCCGAACTGACGGGAGAGATGCACGGCTGCTATACAAACATCGGCCTTGGCCGTGCCCGTGGCGGTCGGTTCGTCCGCGCTGCGCGGCCGCGATTGACCCGCCCGGCCGCCGCAGCCAACGAGGACCGGCGAGACGAGGCCGAGCGGGGCCGCCCCACCGGGCCGCTCCCGGTTCTCGCCATTGGCCGTCACGGTGTGCAGGGGCTCGTCGAGCGAGGAGCCGACGCTGTTCGCCCGGAATTTCGTGACGAAGGGCGTCACAAGACCATGGGCATCGCGCGCGGCGGCGACGGTCTTGAACGGCTCGCCAAGATCCTGCCCTCGGAAGCCGTCGCCGGAATGGTTGCAGGTCACCACAAACGGCTTCGCCGCGTCGATCACGTAGCGCTTCACGCCCCGCGCGATGCGCGCCATCGTCGCGTCTGCCAGCGGCCGGTTGACGCCGACGGCCCGGCCTTCCTCGCGGGGGAGGAAGATCGAATGGCAGGGCAGGGACCAGTCGATGATGCTGGCCGCCGTGCGCCAGGGCAGCTTACGACCGGCGATCACGTCAGGATCGTCCGGCTTGCCATGCGTCGGCTTCGGCCAGACGATCTTTTCGCCGTCGCGCCGGGCGATGACGAAGAGCCGCTTGCGGATCGTCGGCGCGCCATAGTCGCAGGCGCGCAGCTCGCGATGCTCGACCTTGTAGCCGAGCCGCCTCAGCTCTCCGCTCCACCGCTTGAAGTCATGCCCCTTGCGATCCTTGCAGGGTACGCCCTCGGCCGAGATCGGCCCCCAGTCGCGGAACTCCTCGACATTTTCGAGGATGATCACGCGCGGGCGCACTTGTTTGGCCCAGCGCGGCACCACCCAGGCCAGATCGCGGATGTTCCGCTTCACCGGCCTGCCGCCCTTGGCCTTGGAGAAGTGCTTGCAGTCGGGCGAGGCCCAGAGCAGCCCGACAGGGCGCCCCGCCGTCACCGCGACAGGGTCGACCTTCCAGACATTGTGCGGCAGGTGCAGCGTCTCCGGATGGTTCATCCGGTGCAGCGCCAGCGCCTCGGCGTCATGGTTGATGGCGATGTCGGGCGAGCGGCCGAGCGCCATCTCGATGCCGGTGGAAGCCCCGCCGCCGCCGGCGAAGGAATCGACGATCAATTCACGCATAAGTAGGCCTCCCGCTTCGCGCGAGCCGCGCTAAAGTGGGTTGAGGGGGACGACGATGAAGCGAGAAGAGGGCCTTGCCACCGCGCTGTTCGCGGTGGTGATCGGCGCGGCAGTAGCCGCCGCCATAGCAAGCGATGCAGTCGCCCCGCTCTGCGAAGCGGCCAAGATCAAGTCGGCGGCGCCGGAGAAGATCGAATTCGGATGCTTTGAATTCTGGCTGAACCGCTATCAGACAGTGCTTGCCGCTTTCCTGGGTGCCGCGGTCGCCCTGATCGTCGTACGGCCCGTTTTTTTGCAGCTCCGTGAAATGGCGAAGCAAACAGCCGTGAGCGCGAAGACCCTCACGCAGGAATTTGCCGAAGGCATCGACAGCGAAATTGATGCGCTTGCGAAGCTCGACAACACCGTCTTCATAATGAGTCTGGTGCTCTATGATTTTGAGATCGAGGAGATCGACCAAACGACATTTTTTGACTACGCCGACCACCGCGCGCGAATGCAGGAGTTCAGCGCAAATCTCGTCGTACTGCAGAAGAATAGCCGAAGGCTTGTTGGCGGGACCGAGCTGCAAAAGCAACGCAATCTTGCTCTCGCCTGCGCTTTGCAGTTCAGGGGCCGAGCAATGGCCTACGCCCATCAACTGGCCCTGAATCTGGATAGGGCGAAGGAAGATGCCAACCGAAGGCAATGGTTGATCGGGCGACTGAAAGAACCCGGCAAACAGGCCGAGGCCGCAAGGCAAGCGCTCCACGATGAAATGGCGAACCTGCGAAGGCTGCTGGAAGCCCTCAGCCGGGCCAAGTGGGCGTCGGTCCGGACGCACGAAGAAGTTGTGCAGCGCGGAGGGGAATGAGCGCATCAAACCCTCCCACCCATCTGCTCCGCTGCGAAATCATCAAGCTCCGCCGCGACGGGCCGCCCCGTCGGCGCCACGATTTCGGCTTCGGGAAGAAGCTCCGGCGCCTCCGCTCCGAACACATCCCAGCCCGGATAGGCCGCCCGTGCGTTCAGCTCGATCTTCGGCAGGTTCGGGAAATAGCTCTCGATCAGCTCGCGAAAGCGATGCGGCTTTTCGGAATGCCGGCCGACCGGCGCGATGATCAGCGAGGGCCATTGCCTGCCCGGTGCCGGCGCCGGCACGTTGCCGCGTGTGGCGTAGAGCAGGATCTCGCTCTCGTCGGAGAAGATGTAGCCGGGGCCCCGGCCTTCGCCCTCGCGCCGCTTGCCCCAGACGGTGCAGGATTTGTAGGCGAAGCCCCAGGCTTCGACCACGGCCAGCGCCTGCGGCAGCATTGGCCGCGTCGCCCAGAGGAACAACACGCTGTCATGCGCCGCGATCTCGTTGACCGGGCGGGACTTGATCACCTCGAGCGGCGAGGTCGGATAGTGGTTGTCCGCCGCCCGGTCCATGCCGGTGTCACGGGAATAGGGCTCGAAGCGCCATTCCGGATCGGCATAGATCACGCCGTATCGCTTGCCGGCGACGCCGGCCGCGATCAGCTCGGCATTGCCGCCGGCAATCCTCGCACCAAGCTGCTGCTCGCGCTCCTCGCGGCGGACCTTCTTCGCCTCCTGCTTCGCCCGGTGCTGCTCGCTGACGAGCTGATGCAGCGCCGTGACGGGCACCGAGCGCAGCGTCGCCATATGCGCGGCGTTCCGGCCGATCGCCGCCGTGTCCATCTTTGCGACGGTGCCGTGCTTCGTCGTGAAGCTGCGCTCGCTCAAAACGTTATGAGTGAGGCCGCGCATCTTGCCGACGAAGGGCTGCGAGACATGGGCGCGCCGAGCGATCTCGCCATCGCTCCAGCCGGCCCACTCCGGATCGGACAGCAGCAGGATGACGGCCCGGCGCTTGTCTTCGGTCGTGCGCCGCAAGCCATGGGTGGCGTTGGCGCCGCAGGCGAAGAGCACGGCGTCGCGCTGCGTGCCCGTCCTGATATCGGCGGCGATCTCCTCGCAGCCGGCGACGACATGCGCCTCGGTGCGGTGGAAGCCATCGGCCAGCCAGTGGTTCGTGCCATCATGGAAGACGATGACGGGCGGAAAGCCCGCGCCCTCGCGCACGCCGTCGGCATAAGCATCGACAGTTGCCGGGTCGAGCATGGCGCGCGGCTGCGTTCCGCCGTCGCGTCGCAGCTTCGCGATGGCGATCATCTCAGCCATGACGCGGCGCTCCCGTGCGGACCAGCCAGCCGAGCCCGTCGCAGGTGATGCAGGCCGGGCGCGTGCCGTCATCGGTGACGATGCGCCAACCCTGCCCATGGCAGTCCGGGCAGACCGGTGGGCAGAGCGGGCAGCGCCGCTTGCGCCCGTCGCGCTGAACCATGTGGAAGGCAGCACTCTCGCAATGGGGCGATGCGGCGGAAGAAAGAGCCGCCGGCGCGGAATTGGGCCGTGCCGGCGGCAGGTGGCCGGCCGCGTCCGCGACAGCCGGCAGGGGGATTGGGAGGGGGTGGGCGCTCACATCGCGCTCCCGGCCTGAATCTTGGCGTTGATCCGCTCGAAAGCCTCGATCGACTGCTTGAGGTCGGACAGGGCCTTGCCGCAGTTCACCGCATCGGTGGTCGAATAGACCCCGTCATCGACGGCATGCGCGAAGACGCGGGCGACGTCCGCCGCCTCGATCATCACCTGTGCATGGGCCGAGAACGGCGTGCCCAGCGTGGCTTCCGGGGCGCGCGGCGCCGTCCGCTCAAGCCGAAAGCCGAGCAGATCGGCCTCGACGCCGGTCAGGACAGGCGCGCCGCATTCCTTTTCGAGGTCGAGCTTGGCGCGGATGCTGAACATCGCGCCGTCGTCGCGCTGGCAGATGCGGCTGATCTGCTGCTGCGACACGCCGATGATCTCGCCGGCCCGCGCCTGCCCGCCGCAGCGGGAGACGAGATCGGCGGCGCCGGCCTTGAGACGATAGAACGGGGCATCCCGCATCGAAGGAACCTCGGTTGTGAGGCGCCGCGCGATACGCGCTGCGCCGGGACGGGGCAGCGGTTAGGGGTGGCAAGCCGAGACGGCCTCGGCGGCTTTTGAGATCGAAAAAGGTCGTGGAATGTCAGAAGGCCATTCGGCCTCCTCCGGCCAATTGTCGGACAGCCACCGCAGCGCGCTCAGCGAAGTCAGCACCCCGATGTCGCGCCCATCGCGCAGCTGCTTGATGCGACCGCCGCCATTGAAGATCAGCGTCGAGGCGCGAGCCTCGGAGATTCCGCGCGCTGCGCAGTACGCATCCACGACGGTCAGCAGCTGTTCGATTTGGTTCGCCATAGCGGCGATAAATGCGGTTCATTTTCCGCATCTGTCAACGGTTTATTTTCCGCTCACTCGCCTTTTCGCGTGCGGATAGAATTCCGCACATGGGAAAGACCATTGTTGACAGGATTGAGCAGGCGCTTCTGGCAAAGGGGCTGACGCCGCGCGCCGCATCGCTCGCCGCCGGCATGAGCCCGGATGCGATCAGAGGTATCATGCGGAATCCTGATTCTTCGCCGACCGTCGACACAACTCGGAAGCTTGCAGGGGCGCTTTCCGTATCGCCCGAGTGGTTAGCCTACGGAATCGGCGATGGCCCCGGCGCGGCTCCGGAGCTCAGTGTCGTTGGCGTGTACGGATACATCGGCGCCGGGGGATCGATTGACACGTCGAGCGCTCAAGTCGCCCATCATGAGCCGCTCTTTGAGGTTCAGGTGCCGTTTCCGCTGCCTGACGATGCGCTGGCCTTTCAGATTCAAGGCGAGAGCATGTGGCCCAAGTACGATTCGGGCGATGTAATTGTCTGCTCGCGTTTTGCTGATCACCCTGGGGGCGTAATCGGGCATACCGCGGCTGTCGAAACGGCAGAGGGCGCGCGCTATCTGAAGCGTGTTCTTCAAGGGACGAAGCCCGGCTTCTATCATCTCATGAGCTACAACGCCCCGGAGATGATGGATGTCCCGGTCGTATCGTTCAGCGAGGTCATCGCAGCGATCCCTGCAGCGCAGGTCCGCTCGATCGCCAACGAGGCGAGAAGATCGGTGCTGAGGCAGATCAAGTCGGGCAAGGCCCTGCGCAGCTAACCGACAATGAATGCCGCTCCCAGTCATTGCGGTTCCGTCTGCTTGCCGGCTCGCTGCTGGATGGCCTGCCTCCGTCAGTAGTGCGTTTTATTTTCCGCATTCTGTATTGACGCGGTTCATTTTCCGCATCATGTTGCGCCCATCGAAACCCGATGAGGCGTTGCCATGTGCGTTCGTCCCGCCTGCCACATCCCCGCCGCTGACGAATTGTCCCCGCGCGATTACGCCGCCTGGCGCATCGCGCGGCGCAACCTCGCCACCGTTGCGGAGCTTGGCGCGCTCGCGGCCTTTCTAGGCGCCGTCCTCATCTGGTCTTCGGTTCTCTCCGGCGCCTGAAAGGACCAGCCCCATGATCGCCCAGACCGTTGCCCGCCGCCCCGCCGCAGCCCTCCGTTCGGTGCCGGCCCGCATGGCGGATTTCCTCGCCCATCATGCCGCGTCCGCCGGCGGCGTGACCGAGGACGATCTCCTGATCGACTTCACGAAGGAGGAGATCGCCACCCATCTGGAAGCGGCGAAGAAGATCGCGCGCAACGCCGGCAAGGTGCGCCAGTGACGGCGGCGGCGCAGATCGGGGCAGGGCGGCCCTTGCCGCCGCTGACCACGCCGCAGCGTACGGCTTTGCGGCTCATGCGCAGTGGCGCCCTGATCCGCGCCGCCAACGGCGCATGGTACAGCCGCGCCTTTCCGCATCAGCCGGTCAATGACCGCACGGTGCAGGCGCTGGCCGAACGCGGCTTCGCCAGCATCGCCAGCTATCGCGGCCTCTATGACGATGAGCGGCGGTGCGCCGTGCCGACGCCGCTTGGCGAGGCCTTCAATGCCGGGCGCAACTATGCTCCGGCGCCGCCGCCACCGCCCGTCGCGGCGGAGGTTGTGCTGCGCGAGGTTGAGACGGCGCTCGCCGTGCTCGATGCCGAGGCGGAGAAACTGCGCAGCGAGATCCTGCAGGACAGCGCCGCCATCCGCGACGGCCGCCAGGCGCTGGCCCGCGCCGAGGCCAGCCTCGCCGCCGCCGAAAAGCGCCTCGAGCAACGCGAGCACGCCCGCCAGTCGCTGAACGCCCGCCGCACCGAGCTGCTCGCTCTCGTCGCCCATACCTGCGAGCGCATCGGCGCCGTGATGCTGGAGGCGGGACGGTGATCTTTTCCGATCTAAGAGCGGCCAATATCGCCCGCGATAAGGAATGGAACACCGGCAGCGAGCGCGTCTCGCTTTCGTTCCGGGGCAACGAACTCGCTGGCGAGATCGGCGAAGCCTGCAACGTGCTGAAGAAGCTGGAACGCGAACGGATCGGCTTGGTCGGCTCGCGCGCAACGCTTGACGATCTCGCTGAAGAACTGTCCGACGGCATTATCTGCATCGACCTGATCGCTATGGATACGGGGATTGATCTCGGTCCCGCCGTCGAGCGCAAGTTCAACAAGACGTCCGTAGCGCGCGGCCTTGCGACCCGACTGACGACGAGTGCCGCAATCCGAGATGTCGTCGCCGAACGCCATCGCCATGTCGACAAGAAGGGCTGGACCCCTGCGCACGACGATGAGCATGACGCAGGGCAAATGGCGTCCGCCGCCGCAGCCTACACGCTCGCTGCAACTTTTCCCGGCCGCGTCGACCAATGGTTCAAGTCGTTCTGGCCGTGGGAGCGCGCCTGGTGGAAGCCCGGCACTGCCCGGCGAATGCTGGTCAAAGCTGCCGCCCTGCTGATCGCCGAGATCGAGCGCATCGACCGCAGAGATGGGGCGCCCCAATGAGCGGCCCCGGCCTGTTCTACATCGCCGACCTTCGCCCCGAGTGGGTGCGCCGGCCTTGTGTCACGTTCTGGCGCCCTGACTTCGCCGGGTATGCTTATCCGCTGTCGTGGTCAGGCCGCTACGACCTGGCAACAGTGCTTGCGCGCTGGGACTATCTCACGAAGCAGGACAACCGATGGGCCATCCGCTTCCCGATCTCCTGTGAGATCGTCGATGCCATGGCCGTGGCGACGCCCCCGAAGATCGTCGACGGCGACGCCGGCCCGGTGGTCCTCAACACGGCTGCGAACCGCGCGGCGCTGCGCGCCGACCGGTACGTCTGCACCAACCGGGCGGTCGCCCGATGATCTACCCCAGCAATTCCGGAGGCGACATGGACGATCCGGTTCAGGGCGATCAGCTCAAATCCATCGTCGAGCGCATCGAGCGCCTCGAGGAGGAGAAGAAGACGATCGGCGACGACATCAAGGAGGTCTACGCCGAGGCCAAGGGCAACGGCTACAACCCCAAGATCATCCGCCAGGTCGTTCGCCTCCGAAAGATCGACATCGACGAGCGCCGCGAGAACGAAGCCATCCTCGATCTCTACATGCAGGCGGTGGGAGAGGTCGCATGACGACGCCCCTCCCGGTTCATATCGACATGACGCCCGGCCTGCCTGCGCCCGGCGCGCCGGGCCAGTATCTCGGCACCGATGCGACGGGCGCCATGTGGCTGCTGCGCTGGAGCAACCAATATGCCGAATGGCAGGCGCTCGGCTTCGAGCGCGACCTCGGCCCCTCCTTTCCGGTGCTGCGCCGCGGCGCCGACCTCGCAACCCTGATTATCGGCCACGTTCGCGGGCCGGACCCGGCGCCGGAGGCGAAGCCATGCAGATCGGCATAATCGAAGGCGCCACGCGCGTGCTCGGCAAGAGCCAAGGCTATCTCGGCCTGCCGCTGCGCGACGTCGTGATCAACTGCACGGTCGGTGGGCCGGACACGCCGGCCATGGAAACCGCGTGGCTCCCGACCCCGGCCGAGATCGCCGCGATCGTTCAGGGCGCGCCGGTCATCCTGCGCGTGCTCGGCACGCAGCATCCGCCCGTCATGATCGAAGTTGGAAAGGTGCCCGGCCATGGCTAGTCGCTTCAGCTTCGAATCCGACATCGACGCGCACGAGATCATCGGCGCGCTCGCGGGCAATGGCGAAGCCGGCCAGCGCTTCAACGGCAGCCGCCAGCACCCGACGCTCCACGACGAGCGCATGACCGCCCGCTTCGCCCTGCGCTTCCTCGAAAACTGCCCGGATGATGCGTCGGTAATCGACCTCCGCGAGGCGATCCAGTCCGCCTATCCCGGCGTGCTCTCCGGAGGCTGAGATGGGCGATACTTCGATCGAATGGACCGAGCGCAGCTGGAACCCGATCGTCGGCTGCACGATCGTCTCGCCAGGCTGCACGAACTGCTACGCCATGGGCATGGCCGACCGCTTCAAGGACGTCTATCGCGGCCGGAAATGGGCCGGGGCGCCGGCAGAAGCCATGACGAGGCGCGTCAACGGCAAGGCCGTCTGGACCGGGCAGCTGACCCTGGCGCCGGATCACATCCTCATGGAGCCCCTGCGCCGGAGGAAGCCGACCACCTACTTCGTGAACAGCATGGGCGACCTCTTCCACGAGGATACGCCCGAGGAATGGATCGACCGCGTCGTCGCGGTCATGGCCCTGGCCGAGCTGCTGCATCTTTGCCCGCCGGGGGCGGACGGGCGCGACAAGCATATCTTTCAGCTGCTGACGAAGCGCGCCGAGCGCATGCGATCGTATCTCGACCGCCTGCCGAATCGCGACGACATCATTGCTGACGAGGCCGATCGTATCATGGGCGGGAAGCTGCCCGTCGAGCTGCTGGTCGCGGTCAAGCGGTTGGTCCGCATGCCGCTCCCCAACGTCTGGCTCGGCGTCAGCGCCGAGGACCAGAAGCGCGCCGACGAGCGTGTGCCCGAGCTGTTGGCGACGCCGGCGGCGATCCGCTTCGTCAGCGCCGAGCCGCTGCTTGGGCCGATCGATTTCGAGGGCATTCGCTATCCGGATGGTCTCAGGCTCGATGCCCTATCGGGCTTGCATTTCGACAGCGAGGGCGTCGTCGACGGCGTGTATGGCAATCCCGACCATAAGCTCGACTGGATCATCGTCGGCGGCGAAAGCGGGCCGGGCGCCCGGCCGATGCACCCCGCATGGGCGCGCAGCATCCGCGACCAGTGCGCCGCCGCCGGCACGGCGTTCTTCTTCAAGCAATGGGGGGAGTGGTTGCCCGGCGAGGCCAATCGAGGCCAGCTCGACGAGAGGCCACTGTTCGCCTATCGGCGCTGCGATAATCACGGTTACGACTGGCCCGAAATGCATCGGCTGCCAGCGAGCGCTGTCCATAACTTTGGGACGCATCGCGATCCTTGGAGCGGCGACCTAACTTCTCGCCGCGTCGGCAAGAAGGCCGCCGGCCGCCTCCTCGACGGCGCCGAGCACAACGCCATGCCCGAGGCACGGCGATGAAGCAGGAGGATAAGATTCAGATCCGCTTCGTCGATGGCGAGTGCAAGGCCTTCCTGCGCGGTGTCGAGCTGAAGCTTGCCCAGCGCCGGCCGCATCGGCTTCCGCCTCCGATCGACTTCACCTGTGTCGTTTGCCAGGAGCCGCGCGAGGAAGGGCGGCGTAGCGGCGACGGGCCATCGGCAAAGCTCGTCTGCGTTTACTGCGTCAACTATGCGCGGGGCGTCGGCTACAACCTCAATGTCAGCCGCGGCGATCTGTATGTCATGCGCCGCCTCGCCGCGATCACCGATCAGCTCAATCATGAGGCCCGCCATGCGCGCGCGCGATGACACGACGCCGATCTCGGATCGGTTCTCGCTTGAGGATGTGATCGGCGGGCTCGCCACCGACCTGACGGACCTCCGCGCCGGCAAGATCAGCGTGCCCGATGCGATGGCGCGTGCCGAGTTGGCGAAGCAGATCATGAACGGCGTCCGCCTGGTCGTGAACGTCCGCAAAGTGCTCGAAAAGAACGCCAAGCAAATCGGGCAGGGGAACGGCGATGCCTAATCCTGTCCGCCTTCAGCTCTCGCGCCGAAAAGGCTTCGATCTTCAAGCGCTGTCCCAGGCGACCAACGGGCTACCGGCGATCAATGTCGCGCGGCCGTCGCGCTGGGGGAACCCCTTCGTGATCGGCAAGGACGTCGAGACCGCGGCAGAGGCGGTAGACGCCTTCCGTGACCTGACTGCGCCGCATCCTCCGCACATCGTTCCGCTCTACATGGGTCGAGACGACATATTGCGCGATCTGCGCAGCAATAACCTCGCCTGCTGGTGCAAGCCCGGCGCGCCTTGCCATGCCGACGTGCTGCTCGAGCTGGCGAACAGGCCGGTTTGCGAGGAGGTGAGGGGGCCATGAAAGCAGCCTTTGCCGATGATGACGCGATCACGTTGGAAACCGCCGCGATGGTGGCCTTTCCCGACGGGAGCATGACGGTGCGCACCTTGCGGGCAGAGCGGGATCGCGGACGACTTGACACATGGATCACCGGCAGGCGCGAATACACCACGCTCGCCGCCGTCAGGAGGATGATCGAAGCATGCCGCGCCGCCCAAAGGGACCGCGCCTCTATGTCCGCGAACGCCAGGGCCGCGAGCCGGCCTGGGTCATCCTCGATCGAGGCGTTGAAACCAGTACCGGGTTCGGCCTTGCGCAGCGTGCAGAGGCTGAAGCAGCGCTTGAAGACTACCTCGGCCGAAAGCGGCTCACGACGCTCCGCGCCTGTGATCCCTCTCAGGTAACGATCGACGAGATCCTCGGCTTCTATACCGATGGCCGGGGCGAGGAGCTCGCCCGCGCCGACATGGTCGCCGGAATCGTCCCACTGTTGATGGCTCACGCCGGGACCGATAGCTGCGCCGCGATCAACGGCGACTGGTGCCGCGCATATATAAAGAAGAGAACAACCGGCAAGATCGCCCCGGCGCCGCGCCCCGGCCGCAAGCCGAAGTTGCCGAAGGCATCCTCCGTTCGCCGCGACCTTGAGCACCTGTCGGCGGCACTGGGCTACGCCGTCAAGGAAGGCATTCTCGCCTATGCGCCGAAGATCACCTATCCCAAGGCGCCGAAGGCCCGCGAGCGTTTCCTGACGCGGGACGAGGCGGCTAGCCTGCTCTGGACCTGCTGGCGCTACAAGCAGCGCGGCCCGAAGAATCAGGTGCTCTATCCGCTGCGGCATCTCTGCCGCTTCATTCTGATGGGCATCTACACCGGCACGCGGTCGAGCGCGATCCTGTCGGCGAGCTTCACGGCAGCGGCCGATCGCTCCTTCATCGATCTGCATTCCGGCGTGTTCTATCGCCTCGCGGAGGGCAGGGCGGAGACAAAGAAGCGGCAGCCGCCGATCGGCCTTCCCGACCGCATGCTCGCCCATCTGCGCCGCTGGCAACCGAAGTCGAACAGCGGCTGGCTGGTCACCTTCCACGGCGAGCCTGTCGCCTCGGTGACCAAGGGCTTCGGCCGCGCCGTGCAGCTTGCCGGGCTCGGCGAATGGGTCGAGGGCAAGGACGGCGCGCGGGAATGGAAGACCGATGTCAGCCCGCACGTGCTGCGCCACACCTTCATGACCTGGGTACTGACGGCCGGGCTCGATCTGCACACGGCGGCGAAGATCGCCGGCATGTCGGCGAAGACGGCGGATCGCGTCTACGGCCACCTAGATACGAGCCGCCGCGACGGCCTCAACCAGGCGTTTCGGGCCGGCAATCGTGGGCATAACATGGGCGCAAAGAGAACATCGGCGGCCCGCTCGGCCTGACGCAGAGCGAAAAGCCTAGCGATATCAATCAATAAGGGGATGGTGGGCGGTGACGGGCTCGAACCGCCGACATTCTCGGTGTAAACGAGACGCTCTACCGACTGAGCTAACCGCCCTCAGCGCTCGCGTTTAAGGCCTCGGCGCGCGTATCGCAAGCAGGCTCGGCAGCGTTGCCCGCAAAGCGCTGCGGTACGCAGCCGAATTCCGCCATCTTCGTCGGCACTGTTCCGGCCATGAGCTTCCGATCACGACATCCCGGTCTTGCCTTGCGGTGGCTGGCCGGCTTCGCCCTCCTCGCCGCGCAACAGGCGGCCGCGCAGTCGCTCCTGCCCGATTCCTTCTTCGAGGGGCGCCCCGCCTTCTCCCAGCCCGAGCAGCCGGCGACGCCGGCGAGCTGCGAGAGCATCGCGGCCCAGCTCCCGGAATCGGTGCCGCGCGATTCGCGTGTCGATATGGCGATCGCTGGCCCCGTCACCCTGATCCAGACCGATGGCGCGGTCTGGTATGTCGCCGTCTGCGCGGATCCGGGCGTGCGCGTGCTCTGCGTGACCTATGGCGCCAACGACCTGAAGCTCGGCGATATGGCGGTGCTGCGCGGCGGCTACGCCCGCCAGAACGCCCGCCATGTGATGCTCGATCCCTGTCTGGCCTCTCGGGAATGAGTTTTGCGGCCCGGCGCGGGGCGCGTCCTTTCGCGGTGCCGGAGATATTTTTCCACCGATTTGGTTTTGCCGGCATCGGGCGCTTGACACTTCCGGCCCGGGGCCATAATCCACACCTCGCTGACGGCCACCGCGCCTCAGTCGCCCAGCGCGGGCGTAGCTCAGTTGGTTAGAGTGCCGGCCTGTCACGCCGGAGGTCGCGGGTTCGAGCCCCGTCGCCCGCGCCATTTAAATCAAGGGTTTAACTCGGGAACCCTGCCGCTTGTCGCATCGTCTTGCGCGTGGCCCTTACCCTCCTCGCTTCGATTTATTCTGTCCGAGCGTCGCCCGGTCCGCTGGTCGATAGGTATCGACGTCGCGGATCACGGCGGTGTCGATCGGGCAATGACTCTGTTGAATCCGGCTTCCCGCTTGCCTCCATCGATCGAATGAGGTGCTGGCCTCGATCTTGCGGTTTGTTGTCTCGCTACGCCTGTGCCGGCCAAATCGAAACAAACCAGATCACCCGGGGCACATGATGCAGGATCCACGGAATCATCTTCGTTTCATTTCGCGCTTGGCTCTGGCCCGCAAGAGGCGCCGCCTCACCAAACCGACCACAGAGAGCAAAACGCCGACTTTGAAGCTCGTCTGGTCGTCCGACCGCCGCCCATCCGAGCCCAAGAAGTGAGAATCGTCGGCTTGCGCGGAGGAGGGCTCATCGCGTCGGCGCGCGGGCTTGCCGATCTCGAGCGCCGCCGCCCGGTCGTTCCGATCTCGATCCGGACGCCATGTTGGAGCACGCTCGAATGGAGCAAGCTCCAAAAATTGGCGATCTCGATCGACGGTGCCGGCCCGATAAGGCCGGCGATCCGACTGGCGCCATCAGGCGACGACCTCGCCGTGGCAAGGTCATGTGAGAAGGCGAGGCGAGCCGGAGCTCAGCCTCTCATCGTCCGCGAAAGGCTGTCGGCACCACGGGCCAGGAGCACGGCGTCCGATCCGCAGGCGACGAAGGAGAAGCCCTCGGCGACGAGGCTCCTCGCGAAGGCGGGATCGAAGACGAGGGTGCCGACCGGGATGCCGGCTTCGATAAGCTTCCGCGCCGCCGGCCGGATGACATCCCAGACCGCCGGATCGCTCGGCTTCCCCAGCAGGCCCATATCGGCGGCGATGTCGGCAGGCCCGAAGAAGACGCCGTCGACGCCTTCGGTACGCCCGATCTCCAGCACCTGCGCGATCGCCGCCCGTGTCTCGACCTGGACGAGCACGGCCGTTTCTTCCTCGATCCGGCTGAAATAGTCGCTCATGCGCGCGAAGCCATTGGCGCGCGTGCAGCCGCTGACGCCGCGGATGCCGTGCGGCGGGTAGCGCGTTGCTGCGACGGCTCGTGCAGCCTCCTCGGGCGACTGGACCATCGGGAAGAGCAGGCCGGGCGCCCCGATGTCGAGCAGTCGCTTGACCAGGACCGGGTCGTTCCAGTCGGGGCGCACGATCGGGGTTACCGGGTGGGCGGCGAGAACCTGAAGCTGGGTGAGGACGGAGCCCAGGTCGTTCGGCGAGTGCTCGGTGTCGATCAGGAGCCAGTCGAAGCCGGCGCCTGCGACGGCCTCGGTCGCGTACCCGCTGGCAAGGCTGAGCCAAAGCCCGATCTGCGGCTGCCCGCTGCGGATCGACGCCAGGAATCTGTTGGAAGGCAAATTCATCGCTCGGCTTTCATGAAGAAGGTGGAGACCATCCCGCCCGAGCGTTCCCCGAGCGGGCCTGAAGCCGGGTCCGATCAGGCTGAACCAACCTGATCGGATCGCGCATGCTCTAGCGAGGCAGTTCACCACGGCGCGATGTCGCAAGGACATCCGCCGCGCGGCCCTCGGTCAGGCCATAATCGACGCGGGCGGCATCGGCCGAGATGTAGCCCAGCGCCAGGTCACGCTCGATGCTGGCTTGCTCCCGCTCTGCGGGCGCGCCGTAGCCGGCGCCGCCCGGGAAGGCCATGACGACCTTGCGGCCATGCGGCACGAACTGCTTGCCCTTGCCCTTCATCGCGGTGCCGTCGTCGAGCGCGATCGTCGTCGGCGCGCCGCCGCCACCGCCGCGCCGGCCGCGGGCCGGATGGTGCACACGATCGAACATCGCCTGGATGTCGAATTCGTAGCCTTCCCAGGCGCCGACTTCCATATGCTGACCGAGCCCGCCGCGATGCCGGCCCTTGCCGCCGGAATCGGGCCGAAGCTCCTTGCGCCAGACGATGACTGGGCCAACCTGCTCGGTCGCCTCGACCGGCATCGTCATCACGCCGGACGGGAAGGCGGTTGCGTTCATGCCGTCGAGCGCAGGCCGTGCGCCCGAGCCGCCGGAGTTGAAGGTCAGAACCTCGGCGCGCACGGGATCGGCTGGCCAGGGTCCGTCGCTGCGTGGCCGCAGCGAGACCTGGAAGTTGCAGAGGCTGCCGGCGCCTTCGGCCGGGACGAGGCCGGGCAGGAGCTTGTCGAGAGCGTCGTAGATCGTGTCCGGCACCATGTGGCCGATGATGTGGCGCAGGGCCACCGGCGCCGGCCAGACCGCGTTGACGATGGTGTGCTCGGGCGCCGTGATGCGGAAGGGCTCCAGCGAGGCGGCATTGTTCGGGATTTCCGGCGCGATCGCGCATTTCAGCGCGTAGCATGTATAGGCCTTCGTATAGACCAGCGGCACGTTGATGCCGTTCTTGTCGACGCCGGAGGTGCCGGCCCAGTCGCAGAGCACGCCGTCCGGCTCGATCGAGATCTTCACCTTGAGGTCGATCGGCCGGCTGTAGCCGTCGATCCGCATATGACCTTCCGCTTCACCGCGGGGCAGGGCGGCGATCTTGTCGAGCGTCGCCTGGCGGGAATTCGTGAGGATGAAATCGGAGATGCCGGCGAGGTCGGCGAGCTTGAACTCGATCATCATGTCGACCAGCCGGCGATGGCCGATCTCGTTGCAGGTCGCGAGCGCGTAGATGTCGCCGACGAGCTGGTCGGGCTCGCGGACATTGCCGCGGATGATCGTGACCAGTGTCTCGTTGACCGTGCCGCGGTCGACGAACTTCATGATCGGGATGTGCAATCCCTCTTCGTAGACCGAGTTGGCGTCGGCACCGAAGCCGCGCCCGCCGATGTCGACGATATGCGCTGTGCAGGCGAAGAAGCCGACATGGCGGCCCTTGTGGAAGGAGGGGCTGACGACGGTGATGTCGTGCAGATGGCCGGTGCCCTCCCAGGGATTGTTGGTGATGTAGACGTCGCCCTCGGCGATGTTCTCGCGCCCGATCCGGCGGATGAAATGGGCGACGGCATCGGCCATGGCGTTGACGTGGCCGGGCGTGCCGGTCACTGCCTGCGCCAGCATCTCGCCCTTCTCGTTATAGACGCCGGCCGAAAGATCGCCGGCCTCGCGCACCGAGGTCGAGAAGGAGGTGCGGATCAGCGCTTGCGCCTGCTCCTCGACGACCGAGATCAGGCGATTCCACATGACCTGATAGGCGACCTTGGAGATCTCAGACATGGGCGGGCTCCTTCCGCGCGGCGACGGCAGCGGCGGGTGCGGCTTCGGTGAGGCGGATGTCGATGCAGCCGTCGTTCAGCGTGACGGCGAAGCGGCTCGAGGGCAGGACGATGGTGGTCTCGTCCTCGGTGACGATGCCGGGGCCTGCGATCCGGCTGCCGGCCGGCAGGGCGTCGCGGCTATGGGCTTGCGCTTCCACCCGGCGGCCGAGCCCGGCATCGAAGACGGAGCGGCTACCTTCGGCCGGCGCGTCGCGCATCTGAGAGACCGCCGCAACCGGGGTAACCGCTTCCTGCGGCGTATGGGCATTGACCGACCAGACGGTGATCTCGGCGGCGAGGCCCTTCACGGTGCGGCCGAAGAGATTGGCGTATTCGTGCTCGAAGCGCTTGAGGATGACGGCGGGATCGGCGGCGCGGGCTTCCTCCGGCGTCAGCGTGACCGGAATTTCCCAGCCCTGGCCGGCATAGCGCATGTAGATCTTGTATTCGGCCTCGATCGCGCCCGACCAGCCGCAGGAGCGCACCACCCGCGTCGCCTCTTCCTCCATCTCGTCGAAGAGCTTCGTGACGCGGCTCGTGTCGAACTGGGCGAGCCGCATGAACAGGGTGCGGTTGGCCTCGAAGCTGAACGGTGCCCGCAGGAAGCCGATGGCCGAGCCGACGCCGGCACCGGGCGGCACGAGGCAGCGGGCGATGCCGAGCTTCTCGCAGAGGCGGCCGGCATGGAGGGGCGCGGCGCCGCCGAAGGCGATCATCGTGTATTCCGAGAGGTCCTCGCCGTTCTCGACGGCATGGACACGGGCGGCATTGGCCATGTTCTCGTCGACGACCTCGGCCACGCCCCAGGCGCTTTCCAAGGCGTCCATGCCGAGCCTGCCGCCGATCTCGCTCGTCAGCGCGGCAGCCGACTGGTCAGCGAAGAGCGGGATCGTGCCGGCCGCGAAATTGTCCGGGTCGATCTTGCCGAGGATGACGTCGGCATCGGTCACGGCCGGGCGCTTTCCGCCGCGGCCGTAGCAGGCGGGGCCGGGCTCCGAGCCCGCGCTTTCCGGCCCGACGCGGATCTGGTTCATCGAGTCGACATGGGCGAGGCTGCCGCCGCCGGCCCCGATCTCGACCATGTCGATCACGGGAATCGAGATCGGCATGCCCGAGCCCTTCTTGAAGCGATAGGTCCGGGCGACCTCGAAGACGCGCGCGGTCTTGGGCGTGTAGTTCTTGATCAGGCAGATCTTCGCGGTGGTGCCGCCCATGTCGAAGGAGAGCACCTTCTTCAGACCGTGCCGCGCGGCGATATCCGCGGCGAAGACGGCGCCGCCCGCCGGGCCGGATTCGACGAGGCGCACGGGGAATTCCGAGGCGCTTTCCAGCGAGATGATGCCGCCGCCCGAATGCATCAGGAAGATCGGGCAGGCGGCGCCCTCGGCCGCGAGCCGCCCCTTCAGCCGGACGAGATAGCTCTTCATCAGCGGCTTGATATAGGCGTTGGCGATCGTCGTGTTGAAGCGCTCGTATTCCCGCATCTGCGGCGAGACTTCCGAGGAGAGCGAGACCATCGCGCCCGGCAGGCGTTCGGCCAGAACCTCCTGGATCAGGCGCTCATGCGCGTCGTTGACATAGGAATGCAGCAGGCCGACCGCGACGCTCTCGTAACCGGCCTCGCGCAGTTCATCGACCAGGGTTTCGACGGTGGCGCGATCGAGCGGGATCAGGACCTTGCCGCGCGCATCCATGCGCTCCTTGACCGTGTAGCGGCGGTTGCGGGGCAGCAGCGGTTCCGGCAGCGTCAGGTTGAGGTCGTATTGCTCGAAGCGGCTCTCGGTCCGCATCTCGATGACGTCGCGAAAACCCTCGGTCGTGATGAGCGCGGTCTTGGCGCCGCGCCGCTCGATCAGCGCATTGGTTGCCAGCGTCGTGCCATGGATGATCTGCCCGATGGCGGAGGCTGCGATGCCGGCCTTGGCGCAGACCCGGTGCATCCCCTCGATGATCGCATCCTCGGGCGCGGCATAGGTCGTCAGAACCTTGGTCGAGAACCGTTGTCCGCCCTGCTCAAGCACGACATCCGTAAAGGTTCCCCCGATATCGACGCCCAGGCGGGCCCCGAGAATGGACATGGCTTACGCGCCTCCGTTGTTCGAGAGGCGGAGGATGGAACGCGGCGTCGATGTCGTCGAATTATTATTTTCAATACTATTCGATAGAGAATGTTTATCGACACAACGCTTCTGCCCGCTGCCGTCGGGCTATTGTGTCATCGGCTCGACGATGTTGCCGCGATGCTGTCGCGCGGCCCGCTCCCCCGCCAGTTCGGCCGCCCGCTTGAGCAGGAAGCTGGCTGGCGTGTGGGCATATGATGCCGTGAAAATCAGAGGGCTGGGCTTCCATTCATAAGGGAATTCAACCAGCTCTCCGGCGTCCAGGTACTTTTCCACCAGCGTCCGCGACATCGGTGCGATGCCTAGCCCGTCGAGAGTCATCTGCAGGCTGGCGGCGAGGCTGCTCGACGGCACGATCCGGACCGGCCTCTCCCAGTTGTCGCGGAAATGCGCCGAGAGCTCGACGAAATGGCGCGTATTGCGCGCATGGGTCAGGATCGTATGCGAGGCCATCGTCGCAAGGTCGGAACCGCTGAGCCCAAGCCGAGGCGAGGCCACCCAGAGATAGGGCACGGAACCGAGATCGACATTGCTGATGTTGAAGTTGGAGATCGGGCCGTTCAGCAGGCATAGGTCGAGCGACCGCGAAACCAGCTCCTCGCGCAGGTTGATCGTCAGATCGACCCTGAGTTCGACATCGACATTGGGGAAGACCTGTCGCAGGTCGAGCAGATAGTCGCGCAGCCAGGTCTGGGCGATGAGCTCGGCGACGCCGAGCCTGAGGACGCCGACCTGCTGGTCCGAGCGGATCGATTGCTGCGAGAATTCCTCGGACGCTTGCAGCACCCGCTCGGCCTGCCCCAGCAGCGAATGCCCAATTGGTGTCAGCGCGACCGAGCCGGAGTCGCGGTGGAACAACCGCACGCCGAGGACGGATTCGAGCTGAGAGATGCGCACCGAGATATTCGGCTGCGTCGTATTCAGGCGCTCCGCCGTCGCCCGGAAGCTGCCGAGCTTCGCGACCCAGACGAAGCTTTCGAGCTGCTTCAGCGTCCAGTTCGGCATCGGCTCCCACACCCTCAGACAAGCAATTTTTGGGCCGCTTTGCGGGCCGATAAACAAAATCTATCGCAACAACAGATAAATTCAATTGGATGCTATCGCGATAACGCGATGGACTGACCCTTGGCCGTCAATCGGGCTTCGGCACGGCTCCGGCTCCTAAACGCGCACGGTCTCTCCGCAGCGCGACAAGAACGAGGGGAACCATGAACCGTAGAGCTTTGATCGCCTCCGCCGCCCTTGCCCTGAGCATCGGGCTCGCCGCTCCTGCCGCTGCCCAGACCAACTGGACCATGGCCTCGGGCTATCCGGAGAGCAGCTTCTTCACCCAGAACATCCGGCAGATGATCAAGGAGATCGAGGAGAAGAGCGGCGGCAAGCTCAAGATCGACCTGCGCTCTAACGACAGCCTGATCAAACTCGATGCGGTCAAGCGCTCCGTCCAGTCCGGCCAGATCCAGATCGGCGAGATCCGCCTCGGCGTCTATGGCAACGAAGGCGCGATGTACAATCTCGACAACATTCCCGGCGTCGCGAGCAATTACGAGCAGGCGACCAAGCTGACCGAGGCTCAGGCGCCGTTCTTCGACGCCATGTTCAAGAAGGCAGGCATGCGCGCCATCAGCTACGTCGCCTGGCCGGGCCAGGGCTTCTACACGAAGGCGCCGCTGACGGGGCTTGCCGACCTCAAGGGCCAGAAGCTGCGCATCTATTCCAAGCAGACCCAGATCATGGGCGAGAAGCTCGGCATGGAGGCGCTGATCCTGCCCTTCGCCGAGGTGCCGCAGGCCTTCTCGACCGGCATGATCCAGTCGCTCTGGACCAGCGCCCAGACCGGTACGGACGTGCAGATCTGGGATTACGTCAAGCACTTCACCTATACCGGCACGATGCACAACAAGAACGCGATCCTCGTCAATGAGCGCGCCTTCCGCCAGCTCGACCCCGCGACGCAGAAGGTCGTGACCGAAGCTGGCGAGGCCGCGACGAAGCGGGGCTGGGAGCTTTCCCGGAAGGCGGGCGAAGAGCGCGAGGCCGTGCTCAAGAGCCACGGCGTGACGATCGCCCAGTCGCCGAAGGATGTTCTCGACGCCATCGAGGCCGCGGGCAAGGGCATGGTCGCCGACTGGCTGGCCACGGCCAGCGCCGAGGAAAAGGCCGTCTACGAGACCTACCAGAAGAGCCTCAACTAACCGGCCTTCCGCACGCCGCCCTTTCACATGAACCATGGCCAGCGGAGTGACCGGTGATACGTGGAGTTCTGGAGAAATTCTATGAGGCATGCGGCTATCTCGCCGCGGCCTTCCTGGTCGGCATCGGGCTGGCCATCGTCACGCAGATCGTCGGTCGCATGCGTGGCGTCACGCTCGACGCCACCGAGGCTGCGGGCCTGTGCCTGGCGGCGTCGACCTTCTTCGGCCTCGCCCATACCTTCCGGCGCGGCGCGCATGTGCGCATCAACCTGATCGTCGACCGGCTCCCCAAGCGCTGGCGACGCGGCGTCGAGCTTTTCAACTGCCTGCTCGGCGCGGTGGTGGTGTCGTTCCTCGCCTGGCATGTCGCGGCGCTGGCGCTGCAATCGCGCGAATTCAACGATGTCAGCCCGGGCCTGCTCGCCATGCCCTTCTGGATTCCGCAGGCCGGCGTCGCGGTGGGCGTGACAGCGCTCGCGATTGCCTTCATCGACGAACTCTTCTGGCTCATCGGCGGCGGCGAGCATCGTTACGAGACGCCCGATGAGGTCGAGCTCGACCGGCCGGTGGCATAGGGGCCAATGATGGATACGATCGTTCTGGCCTCGCTGGTCCTCGCCGGGACCCTGCTCCTGCTGCTCGCCAGCGGGGTCTGGGTGGCGCTGTCGCTGCTGACCGTCGGCATGGTGATGATGGGGCTCTTCACCACCGCGCCGATGGGCTCGCTGATTGCCTCGACGCTCTGGGATTCGAGCTGGGGCTGGGCGCTGACCTCCCTGCCGCTCTTCATCTGGATGGGCGAGATTCTGTTCCGCTCGAAATTGTCGGCCGACATGTTCCAGGGGCTGGCGCCCTGGGTGTCGCGGCTGCCGGGCCGGCTGCTTCATGTCAACGTGCTCGGCTGCGGCATCATGGCGGCGGTCGCCGGCTCCTCTGCCGTGACCTGCGCCACGATCGGCCGCATCAGCGTGCCCGAGCTGGAGAAGCGGAACTACCCGCTCAACATGACCATCGGCACGCTCGCCGGCTCCGGCACGCTCGGCCTGCTGATCCCGCCTTCGATCATCATGATCGTCTATGGTGTCACGGCGGAGGTCTCGATCGCGCGGCTGTTCATTGCGGGAGTCCTGCCCGGCATCCTGCTGATGGCGCTGTTCATGGGCTATACGGCGATCTGGAGCCTGCTCAACCCTGAGAAGATGCCGCCGGCCGAGCCGGCGGTGCCGTTCCTGGAGAAGGTCTACCGCTCGCGCCGGCTGATCCCCGTGGCGCTGCTGATCGGCTCGGTCGTCGGCTCGATCTATGGCGGTATCGCCACGCCGACCGAGGCCGCGACCATCGGCGTGATCGGGGCGCTGATCCTGGCAGCGGTCGGCGGCGGTCTGACGCGCGCGAGCTTCATGGACGGGCTGATGGCGGCCATGCGGACCTCCTGCATGATCTCCTTCATCATCGCCTGCGCCGCCTGCCTGACCATCGCCGTCGCCTTCGTCGATATTCCCCGCTCGCTGGCGGGCTGGGTCGATGCCATGCATCTGTCGCCCTATGCGCTGCTGGCGGTGCTCGCGGTCTTCATGCTGATCCTCGGCTGCTTCCTCGAAGGCATCTCGATCATCGTGCTGACCTCGTCCGTGATGCTGCCGATGGTGCAGGCGGCCGGCATCGACCTGCTCTGGTTCGGCATCTTCGTGGTGATCCTGATCGAGGCGGCGCAGATCACCCCGCCGGTGGGCTTCAACCTCTTCGTGCTGCAGAGCATCACCGGAAAGGACATCCTGACGGTCACGAAGGCGGCGATCCCCTATTTCTTCGTGCTGATGCTGCTGCTGGTGCTGATCACGCTGTTCCCGCAGATCGTCACGGCGCTGCCGAAGATGATGACGGGGTAGGGGCAAGACCTGTCCCGTCCAGCGCCGGCCGGATCGGCCGGCGCTGGACGCTTTCAATCGAATTCCTTGCGGAACTTCTCGCTCACGGTCGTGGCCGAACGGAAACGCCCGATCGCGAACGGCTCCAGCGGTGTCGGCGTCGCCCCGTCGAGGATCATCTCGCTGAGGCATAGGCCCACGCCGGGCCCGATCTGGAAGCCGTGGCCGCAGAAGCCGAAGGCGTGGAAGAGCCCGGGCGTCGTCTCGCTCGGCCCGATCACCGGGATCATGTCGGGCAGATAGGCCTCGATGCCGGACCAGACGCGGATGACATGGCACTGCGCCAGCATCGGCGCGACGCGCGCGAGCGCCTTCATCGCCGCCAGCGTCTTCAGAGGGGGGACCGGCGCGCGGTTGGCCTGCGCATCGGCCGCCGTGCGCGGATAGCCGGCGAGGATGATGTTGCCGCGCGGGATCTGGCGGAAGATCACCGAGCCGTCGATGGCCTGCACGGACGGGCCGATCAGGTAGGGAAACGGCTCGGTCACGAATTGCGGCGGGCCGGCGGGGAAGACCGGAGCCGTCTCGCCGAAGCGCTCGGCGATCTCCAGCGCCCAGGCGCCGGCGCTGTTGACGAGCGTGCCGCAGCTCAGTGTGGCTCCATCCGCCAGGGTCAGCGTGAAGCCGTCTCCCGAACGATCGACCGCGGCGACGCGCGTGTTCTCGCGGATATCGACGCCGAGCCGCGCGGCGGCGCGGGCCACGGCGGGCGTGACGAGGCGCGGATTGGCGGTGGCGTCGCGGGCCGAGAAGGTCGCGGCGACGGCCCGCTCGCCGAGCCAGGGCCAGCGCCGCCTGAGATCGGCGGGGCCGACGCGCTCGATGGCGAGGCCGTAGGATTCGGAAACCTTGGCGTAGCCTTCGAGCCTGGCGTGCTCCTCTTCGTCATAGGCGAGATAGAGGTGCCCGGTCTGCTCGAACTCGCAATCCTCGCCGATCAGCGCGTCGAAATCCTCCCAGAGTGCCTGCGACCGCAGCGACAGCGGATACTGGCCGGGAAAGCGCCCCTGAAGGCGCAGATTGCCGAAATTGACGCCGCTCGACTGCGCGCCGACGACGCCTTTCTCGATCAGGGTGACGCGCTGGCCGCGCCGGGCGAGGAAGAAGGCGGTCCAGGCGCCGATCAGCCCGCCGCCGATTATGGCGACATCCGTGGTGCGGCCGCTCATGCGCCGTCCCCGGCTGCCGCGAGTGCGATCGGCTTGACCGGGGCCTGGCCGCGCAACCGCCCGGCGGCGGCGTCGCCCCCGGCCTTTGCCGCGACGATCTCCTGCAAGGCGGGGCCGCAGACGCGGCCCTGGCAACGGCCCATCCCGCAGCGCGTCATCGCCTTGACCCGGTTGACCTCGACCGGGCCGAGCTCCTTCGCCATCGCGGCGCGGACCTCGCCGACCGTCACGTTTTCGCAGCGGCACAGTGTCACCGCATCCGGCAAGGCGGCGATCTGCGCCTTCGGCCAGGCGAAGGCGCGCGCCAGCCCGCGCTGGAAGCCGCGCAGGCGCTGGACCTGCCGGGCCAGTGCTCTCGTAGCCTCGATGTCCTGCGCCCGGCCGAGATCGGCGATGATCGCGTGGGCGGCGAGCGCGCCGCTGGCCTCGGCGGCATCGGCGCCGCCGATCCGCACACCGTCGCCGGCGAGATAGAGCCCCGGCCGCGCCCGGCCCATGCCGTCGATCCTGGGCAGGAACAGCCTGAAGTCGGCGTCATAGACAAAGGCGGCCCCGGCGAGGTCCGCAAGCTGCGTCTCCGGCTTCAGCCCATAGCCGAGCGCCACCGCGTCGCATGCGAAGCGGCGCTCGCGGCCCCGGGCGTCGCGCAGGACCAGCGCCTCGACATGGGTGCTCCCTTCGACCGCGACGGGCGTCACCCCGTGCAGCATCTCGGTTCCAGCCCGCAGCGAGGCGCCCATATACCAGAGCCCCCGGAACAGCGTGCGCGGCGCCCGCAGCAGCGCAGGCGTTGCCGCCGCTTTGGCGGCGAACGGCGTCGTATCGGCGATCACCGCGATCTCGGCGCCCATGTCGCGATATTGCTTGGCGGCCAGCGCCAATAGCGGCGAGGAGCCGAGAAACGCGACGCGGTTCCCGATCAGGCAGCCCTGATCCTTCAGAACGGCCTGCGCGCCGCCGAGCGTGAACACGCCGGGCAGGGTCCAGCCGGGCAGCGGTGCGATGCGGTCCATCGCCCCCGTGGCGATCAGGAGCTTGTCGAAGGCGAGCGTCTCCGCCCGCCCGTCGCGCAGCAGATGCAGCGTGTTGCCATCGATCGCCCAGACCAGCGTGCCGGGGCGATAGTCGATGCGCGGCAGCAGGGCTTGGAAGCGCCGGTGGAGCGAAGCGTATTTCGTCGCCTCCGACCCCATCAACCTGTTCATGTCGAGGGCGAGATTCTCCGCTGGCCGGCGATAGCCCTGGCCGCCGGCCCGCGCGCCCTCGTCGATGAGGACGGGCTTCAGATCCTCCGCGCAAAGCACTTCGGCTGCGCCGATGCCGGCCGGGCCGGCGCCGACGATGACGATGTCAGCCATGATTGCGGTCCATGGGCTGGCTGTCGATCGGAGGCTGCGGCTCGGTGAACAGCGCCATCCCGTCGGCGACGGGCGTGGTGCAGGCCCTGATCCGGCCGCCTTCCGCACTCCAGACCCAGCAATCCTGGCAGGCACCCATCAGGCAGAAGCCGGCGCGCGGCTCGCCGCCGAATTCGAGGCGGCGGAGCAGGGCGCCGTTTTCCAGGAGCGCAGCGAGAACGCTGTCGCCCGCTGTCGCGCGAATGGGTGCGCCATCGAAGCTGAGCGTCGCCAGTTGCCCGGTACGGACAGCCACGCGGCGGAACTGGGCTTTCGGAGGCTCCATGCGCACTCTCTGAGTTTTATCTCTATACGATAACTATTCGTGTAATTTGATAAAGCGCGACGTGGCTTGTCAAGCGAGCCGCGCACTTGCGGCTCAGACCCGCGAGATGGCGTGCGCGGTGGCGATGACGAGCGAGGAAAAGCGCTGGACCACCTCGGCATGGCTGAAGCGCGAGGTCGACGTGGCGATGTTGACGGCCGCCTCGGGCCGGCCGTGATGGTCGACGATCGGCGCGGCGATCGAGGCGTCGCCGATATAGACCTCCTCGAAGGCCGTGGCGTAGCCTTGCGCCGCGGCCTGGCGCAGCTTCTCGCGCAGCGCGTCACGCTGCCACGTCGTCGAGGGGGTGTGCGCCTTGAGGTCCGAGGCGTCGATGATTGCCATCGCCTCCTCCTCCGGCAGGCGCGACAGCATCGCGATGCCCGGCGCCGTGCAATAGGCGGGCATCCGCGTGCCGATGATGACGTCGGTGTTCAGCACATGCCGGCTGAGAAAGCGCGAGACGAAGATGATCTCCGTGCCGTCCCGCACCGTCAGGTTGACCGTCTCCTCGGTCTCCTTGCTCAGATGCATCAGATAGGGCATCGCCCGGTCGAGCAGGCGGCTGCTGCGCACGAAATGGTAGCCGAGATCGAGCGTCTTCGCGGTCAGCTCGAAGCGCTTGGTCTGCGCATCCTTGTGGAGATAGCCGAGCCTGGTGAGGGTGTGGGTGAAGCGCTGCGCAGCGCTGACATCCATGCCGGTCTCGGACGCCACCTGCGACAGGTTGAGCGTCTGGTGCTGGCGGCCGAAGGCGGACAGCACCCGGAACGCCTTTTCGACGGAATTGACCATCAGCGCATCGTCCTTGCGCCCCGGCCGGTCGGCTGGCGGTGCCGCGCTCTTGCGGCCGTTCTGTCGCGTCTCGGGCATCGTCATCGGACCTGCTCTCCTCGCTCGATCAATGGCCGTGGCCGGCTGCCTTGACAAGCTGGGCCATTCGCGCAGAATGTTCAATAGAATTTATCGCATTGTGATAAATAGCCATCGGAGGGCGGTATGAAGGATTCAGTTCTGATCGAGGTGCGCGGTGCTGTCGGCATCGTGACCCTCAACCGCCCGCAGGTTCTCAATGCCTGGAACGCGCCGATGCGCGCGCGGCTGGTCGAGTGCTTCGACGAGCTGGAGGCGAACGAGGCGGTGCGCGCTATCATCCTCACCGGGGCAGGCGAACGCGCCTTCGGCGCCGGCCAGGACCTCAACGAGACCAAGACCTTCGATCCCGATCGCGCCGAGGCCTGGATGCATGAATGGGAGCGTCTCTATGACCGCATCCGTTCGCTCTCGAAGCCGTTGATCGCGGCGCTGAACGGCGTCGCGGCGGGCTCGGCCTTCCAGGTCGCGCTGCTCTGCGACCTGCGCATCGGCCATGACGGCGTCACCATGGGCCAGCCCGAGATCAATTCCGGCATCG
Source organism: Allobosea sp. OAE752 (assembly GCF_050433265.1). Taxonomy (NCBI): domain Bacteria; kingdom Pseudomonadati; phylum Pseudomonadota; class Alphaproteobacteria; order Hyphomicrobiales; family Alloboseaceae; genus Allobosea; species Allobosea sp. OAE752. The sequence continues at coordinate 301,570 of NZ_JBNPXO010000005.1, read as the reverse complement.
CCTCGGTGACCGGTCCCTGGATCATGAAGGAGATGATCGGCATCGCCCGCACCATCGACCTCACCCTGACGGGCCGGATGATGGATGCCGAGGAATCGTTCCGCATCGGCCTGATCAACCGGATCGTGCCGAAGGAGAAGGTCATGGAAGCCTCGCTCGCCCTGGCGGAAGAGCTCGCCGCCAAGGCGCCCGTCGCCATGCGGCTCAACAAGGCCCGCTTCCGCGAGGTGACCGAGGCGAGCTTCCGCGAGTGCCTGGCCGCTGGCATCCGCACCCAGCGCGAAGCCTACGCCACCGGCGAGCCGGCGCGGATGATGGAGGCGTTTCTCGCCCAGCGAGCGGCACGCAAAAGCGCCTGAAACTCAGAGCGCCTGACGATCTGATCACCCACGGGGAAATGCGGAAAACCGCTTGAAGGGGAGAAGACGATGACGAGCAGAACCACGAATCCGACGAGGCGTACCCTGCTGCAACTGGCCGGCGGCGTTGCCGCCGGAGCGGTCGCGGCGCCCTATCTCATCGGCACGGCGCGCGCCGCGACGCAGATCACGGTCGCCGATCCCGGCGGTCCGTTCGGCCCCGCCTTCCGCAAGGCCTTTTACGATCCGTTCGAAAAGGCGACCGGCAACAAGGTCGTCAACGTCGCCCGCGAGGCCGAGCCGACCGCGCAGTTCAAGGCGATGGTCGAGACCAAGTCCTATACCTGGGACGTGTGCACGCTGACCTTGTCGGCGCGCGACATCCTGAAGGCGCAAGGGTTGCTCGATCCGATCGGTTTCTCCCATGCCGATGTGCCCAAGCTGATGCCGGAGGCGATCTCGCCCGAGTTCATGGGCACGGACGTCTATTCGACGATCTTCGCCTACCGGACCGACAAGGTGAAGAACGCGCCGGCGAGCTGGACCGACTTCTTCAACGTCGAGAAGTTTCCCGGTCGGCGCTCGATGCGCAAGAACCCGATCGACAGCATCGAGCAGGCGCTGCTTGCCGACGGCGTGCCGCTCGACAAGCTTTATCCGCTCGATGTCGAGCGCGCCTTCAAGGTCCTCGACAAGATCAAGCCGCATATCTCGGTGTGGTGGACGGGTGGGGCCCAGTCGACGCAGCTTCTGCAAAGCGGCGAGGTCGACATGACCACCGGCTGGAACGCCCGCCTTCAGGCCGCGATCGATGGCGGTGCGCCGGCCAAGATCATCTGGAACCAGGGGCTCTACTCGATTGAGGGCTGGGGTCTGCCGAAGGGCGGCCCGAAGGCCGAGGTGGCGCGCCAGTTCATCCGCTTCTGTTCCGACCCGAAGCAGCAGGCGATCTATACCGAGGCGCTGGCCTATGGCCCGACCAATCTGGACGCCTATCAGACGATCTCGCCCGAGCGCGCCAAGCTGCTGCCGACCTCGCCGGAAAACCTGAAGCAGATGGCGATCGCCAATGAGAGCTGGTGGAGCGAGAATCGCGCCAAGGTCACCGAGCGCTTCAATTCCTGGCTCCTGACCTGATGGCGATGGCGACGAGCGCCGGGATGACCGTGACCGAAGCAAAACCGGCGAAGCTCGTGGTCGAAGGGCTGTGCAAGCGCTACGGCGCGACCACGGCCCTCGAGCCGAGCTCTCTCAGCGTTGCCGAGGGCGAGTTCCTGACCTTGCTGGGGCCTTCGGGCTCCGGCAAGACCACCTTGCTCCAGCTCATCTGCGGGCTGGTCGAGGTGAGCGAGGGCAGGGTGGTCATCGACGGCCGCGACCAGTCGGCAACGCCCGTCCACCAGCGCGATATCGGCCTCGTCTTCCAGCATTACGCGCTGTTCCCGCACCTCACCGTGGCGGAGAACATCGCCTTTCCGCTCAAGATGCGCGGTCGTCCGGGCGCGGAGGTCGCCAAGCGCGTCTCCGATGCGCTGGCGATGGTGCATCTCGGCCATCTCGCCGGGCGTTTCCCGCGCGAACTCTCCGGCGGCCAGCAGCAGCGTGTCGCGCTGGCGCGCTGCTTCGTCTACCAGCCCTCGATCATCCTGATGGATGAGCCGCTCGGTGCCCTCGACAAGAAGCTGCGCGAGCATATGCAGATCGAGATCAAGCGGCTGCACCGCGAGAGCGGCTCGACCATCGTCTATGTCACGCATGACCAGGAGGAGGCGCTCGCCATGTCCGACCGCATCTGCCTGATGAATCACGCGAAGATCGAGCAGCTCGGCACGCCGCGGGAGATCTATGAGCGCCCACGCACCGCCTTCGCCGCCGATTTCATCGGCATCTCCAACATCTTCCGCGGCCGCTGGGACGGCAACGGCTCGCTCGAGACCGCGCATGGCCGCTTCGCCCTGCCCAACGGCGCGCATTGCGAGAGCCGGGACGCGGCGCTGGTGATCCGGCCCGAGAACCTGCGCCTCGGCGCGCTGGACGGCAACGCCGTGAACGGCCGGGTCAGCGAGATCGTCTATGCCGGCTCGGAGACGCGCGTCATCGCGGCGCTCGAGGATGGCAGCCAGCTCGTGCTGCGCCTCGGCCCCGACGATGCGGTGCCGGCCATCGACGAGGCCATCGTCGCCGGCTGGCCGCGCGACAAGGCGGTGCTGGTCGCATGAGCGCCGTAAGCGTCACGAGCGCGCCGGCGCGTGCGGGCAGGCTGCGCCTCAACGCGCTCTGGCTGGCGGTGCCCGGCGTCCTGTTCCTCGCGGTCTTCTTCGTCTGGCCGGTCGCGCAGCTTCTGGGCCTGAGCGTCGTCGATCCGGACAATGGAGTCTTTACGGCGAGCTCCTATCAGCGCATTGCCGCGACCGACGTCTATCTGCGCGTGCTCGGCATCACCTTCCGCATCGCCGGTTGGACGGCGCTGTGGTCGCTGCTGATCGGCTATCCGCTCGCCTATTGGCTGGCGCGCCTGCCCGACATGTTCCGCGGCCGCATGCTGCTCTTCGTCATGGTGCCATTCTGGACGAGCTATCTCGTCAAGACCTTCGCCTGGATGCTGATCCTCGGACGCAGCGGCGTGATCAACTCCCTGCTGACCGGCGCGCATGTCGTCGACCAGCCGCTGTCGCTGATCAACAACCAGTTCGGCGTCATGGTCGGCATGGTCCATGCGATGGTGCCGCTGGCGGTGATGACCATGCTGCCGGTGATGACCGGCATCGACCGGCGGCTCGTCCAGGCGGCGCAGACGCTGGGCGCAGCGCCCGCGCGCGCCTTCTGGCTGGTCTATTTCAAGCTCTCGCTGCCCGGCGTCGCGGCGGCGGGGCTGCTCGTCTTCATCTCCTCGCTCGGCTTCTTCATCGTGCCGGCCTTCCTCGGCGGACGGCAGGAGACGATGCTGGCGCAGCTCATCATCACCCAGGTCCAGGAGCTGCTGAACTGGTCCTTCGCGGGAGCCCTGTCGGCGATGATGCTGTTGGCGGCGCTGGTCTCCTGCGTCGTCTATGATCGGCTCTTCGGGCTCTCGACCATCGCCGGCGGCACCGGGCAGGTCGGCACCGGCCGTATCCGCGATCTCGGCCTGGCGATCCTCTCCCTCATCGCGACGGCCGCGGCTGGCCTCGGGACGGTCACGCGATCCCTGCTCGGCAAGCGCGTCTGCGCGATGCTGCTGCCTGGCTTCTGCTGGCTCGTCATCGCTTTCCTGGTGCTGCCGACGCTGCTCGTCATCCCGCTCGCCTTCACCTCCTCGCAATTCCTGGAATTCCCGCCGCCGGGCTACGGGCTGAGCTGGTTCCGGACCTATTTCGAATCGCCGCTCTGGATCCAGGCGACGATCCGCTCCTTCGCGGTCGCCTTCGTTACGGCTTTTGCCGCGACCGCGATCGGCGGCTTCGCGGCGCTGGCGCTGGCGAACAGTCGCACCCGCTGGGCCGGCCTGATCTTCGCCTTCTTCCTCGCGCCGATGATCGTGCCGCGCATCGTCATCGCCGTCGGGCTGTTCTATCTCTTCGCCCGGCTGGGGCTGATCGCGACCGATCTCGGCCTCGTCATCGGCCATACCGTGCTGGCGATCCCGTTCACGCTGGTCACCATCGCCGCCGTGCTGAAGACCTATGACCAGCGCCTCGACCAGGCGGCGGCGACCCTCGGCGCCAACCGGGTGCGGACGCTGACCGGTGTCACCATTCCGCTGGTCAAGGGCGGTCTCGTTGCCGCCTTTCTCTTCGCCTTCATCACCTCCTTCGACGAACTGACCATTGCGATCTTCGTCTCCGGCGGCCTCAAGACGACGCTGCCGAAGCAGATGTGGGACGACATGATCCTGCAGCTCAACCCGACGCTCGCGGCGGTCTCGGTGGTCGTCTTCATCGTGGTGACGGCGATGCTGCTCATCGCGGAACGTTTCCGCTCCTCTTCCCGACTCGACTGAACCGACGACGATGACCTCCTTCGACGATGACGGCTTCGTGAGCCTTCTGACGACACGCGCCGCGGCTGAGCCGGAGCGCGTCTATGCGCGCTTCTGCGGCGAGCCTGTGACCTATGCCGAGGTCGAGCGGCGCTCGGCTGCCTTCGCCGCGCATTTGAGAACGCGGGGCATCGTGGCCGGCGACCGGGTCGCCGTGATGATGCGCAATTCGATCGCGACCATCGCGGTGGTTTTCGGGCTCGCGCGGGCGGGGGTCGCCTGGGTGCCGGTCAACGCGCAGCAGCGCGGCGAGGGGCTGCGATACCTGCTGACCCATTCGCAGCCGCGCCTTGTCGTCGCCGATGCGGAGCTGGCGCCGCAGATCGCCGAGGCGATGGCCTCCGAGGCGGAGTTGCCGCTCCTCACCCATGCGCCGGGCGGAGAGCTCGACGCCATCCTGTCAGGTCGGGAGCTCTTTTCAGAACCGGCTCCGCCGCCAGATGCCGTCTTCGCGATCATGTACACCTCCGGCACGACCGGGCGGCCCAAGGGGGTGATCGTTTCGCACCGCATGCTGCGGCTTGCGGCCGAGAGCGTGGTGCGGCTCTCCGATGCCGGGCCGGGCGACGTCTTCTTCGTCTGGGAGCCGCTCTACCATATCGGCGGCGCGCAGCTTCTGCCCCTGCCGATGATCAGCGGCATCACGCTCGCCATGGTCGAGCGCTTCAGCGCCAGCCGCTTCTGGGATCAGGTCAGGGAGGAAGGCGCGAGCCATATCCACTATCTCGGCGGCATCCTCCAGATCCTGCTGAAGCAGCCGCCGTCGCCGCGCGACCGCGAGCACGGCGTACGCATCGCCTGGGGTGGTGGCTGCCCGCCCGATATCTGGCCGCAGTTCCGCGACCGCTTCGGCATCGATATCCGCGAATGCTACGGCATGACGGAAGCCTCCAGCCTCACGACCTGCAACGTCAGCGGCGTGGTCGGCTCGGTGGGCCGGCCGATGCCCTGGTTCACGGTGCAACTACAGGATACGGAGGGTCGGCCGGTGCCGGCCGGCGAGCGCGGCGAGATTGTGATCGAAACGAGCATCCCCGGCGCGATCTTCCCCGGCTATCTCGACAATCCCGAGGCGACCGCGAAGGCCCTGCGCGCGGATGGCTTCCACACCGGCGATCTCGGCTCCCTCGACGCTGATGGCAACCTCTACTTCCACGGCCGCATGACCGACAGCGTGCGCTGCCGGGGCGAGAACGTCTCGGCCTGGGAGGTCGAACATGTCGCGGCCGAGCATGAGGCGGTCGAGGATTGCGCCATGATCGGCGTCGCGGCCGATGTCGGCGAGCAGGACATCAAACTCTTCGTCAAGCCGCGCGGTGGCGTGATCATCGATCCGCAGGCCTTGTCCGGCTGGCTCGGTCAGCGCCTCGCCCCCTACCAGAATCCGCGCTACATCGCCGTCGTCGACGAGTTCGAGCGCACCGCGAGCCAGCGCATCATGAAGCACAAGCTCTCGCCTCGGCTCGACGACTGCTGGGACCGCGCGGCGATGGCGACGGGGCGCTGACATGGCCGGCTGTGACATCCTCATCTCCGGGACCGGCGGCTTTGCCGCGCGCATTGCCTTCGACATCGCCGCGACGGCGGAGGAGCCTGTCGCGGTCGTCATCGCCGGCCGCAACCGCGAGCGGCTGAGCTGGCTGCGCACGGCCGCCAACGCCCGCGCCGCCTTGTTCGGCAAGAAGGCGCGCTTCACCACCCATGCGGTCGATCTGCTCGCCCCGAACGCATCGGACGAGATGCTCGCGGCGACCGGCCCGCGCATCGTCGTGCAGGCCGCCTCGATCCAGACCTCGCAGGTCATCGCCCAGACCGGCAACGCCTGGACGCAGCTTGTCGCCGAAGGCGGCCTGAGCGCCACGGCGGTCTTCCAGGCGCTGCTCTCCTCGCGCGTCGCCGCGGCGATCACGCGCAGCGGCAGGGCGGTCACGCTGGTCAATTGCGGCTTCCCCGACGTGGTCAACGGCATGATCAAGGCGATGGGCCATGACGTCGCCTGCGGCATGGGCAATGTCGCGATCCTGTCGAACGTCTTCGCTGGCTCGGCCGCCACGCCTCTGGGGGCCGAGGTCAAGGTTCTCGCCCATTACCAGAACCTCGCCGCCTGGCGCCGACGGCCGGAGGAGCGGGGCGGGCGGCCGCCGCGCGTCTGGCTCGACGGCGTCGAGGTCGGGGATGTCTACGCACGCTTCGCCGATATCCAGCTGACGCCCGAGCCGGTGATCGAGATCTCAGGAGCGAGCGGCGTCCCCATGCTGCTCGCCATGGCTTCCGGCCGCGTCTGGCACGGACATGTACCGGGGCCGAACGGCCTGCCGGGCGGCTACCCGGTTCGGCTGACGACGGATGGCGTCCTCGAACTCGACCTTCCCGCTGGATTATCGGAAGCCGAGGCCGTGGCCTGGAACGCTTCCTTCGAGGCGCAGAACGGCCTCGTCGTCTCGCCCGAAGGCCGGATCGGTTTCACCGGCATCCTCGGCGCCAGGCTCGGCGAGCATGTTCCGGCTCTGCGCGAAGGCTTCGCGGTGCGGGAGCTGGAAGCGGTCTGCGAGGAGCTGCTCCGCCTGCGCGATAGGTTGATGGGGCAGCCGCAGAGTTAGACGGCGCTTCCGGAGGGCGCTGGCGGCCCTCAGTCCTTCGTCTGTGCCTCTTGCGCATCCCGGATCGCACGCCAGATCCGCGCCGGAATGGCCGGCATGTCCAGATGCGTGACGCCGAGGGGCCGCAGCGCATCGAGGATCGCGTGGATCACGGTCTGCGGCGCGCCGATGCAGCCGGCCTGTCCCGCCCCCTTGGCCCCGAGCGGGTTGGCCTCAGTCGGCAATTCCACCATCGACAATTCGAAAGCCGGCAGGTCCATCGCGCGCGGCATGGCGTAGTCCATGAAGGTCGCGCTGAGGAGCTGGCCGCCATCGGGGTCGTAGCGGGCTTCCTCCATCAGCGCCTGGCCGATGCCCTGCGCCAGCCCGCCATGGACCTGTGCCTCGGTCAGCAAGGGGTTGATCAGCGTGCCGTAATCGTCGACGGCGACATAGCGCAGCAGGGTCACTTCGCCGGTCTGCGGGTCGACCTCGACCTCGGCGGCTTGCGCGCCGTTGGGAAAGGTGAGCGGCGCATTGCGGCGGGCGCCATGGCTGGCGAGGGGTTTGCCGGTCGTCTCCGCGACATGGCGCGCGACGCTGCCGAGATCGACTTCGCCGGCGCCTGGAGCGAGAAAGCGGCCGTTGTGGAAGCTGACGGCTTCCGCAGCCGCCTGAAGCAGTTCGGCGGCTGCGGGCCTTGCCTTCTCGAGCAGCGCATCGGCCGCCAGGGCCAGCGCGCCGCCGCCCATATGCAGCGAGCGGGCGCCGCCATGGCCGCCGCCGCTGGGGACGCGCGCCGTATCGCCCTGGATGAGGCGGAAACGCTCCACCGGCAGGCCGAACCGGCTCGCGAGAAGCTGGGCGAAGCTCGTCTCGTGACCCTGGCCGTTCGATTGGGTGCCGACCGTCATGTCGATGCCGCCATCGGCGCGGAACGACAGCCAGGCATCCTCGTTCGGCGCGCCGCGCGAGGTTTCCAGGAAGCAGCCGATGCCGAAGCCGCGCAGCTTGCCGCGTCGGCGTGATTCCGCCCTGCGGCGCCGGAAGCCGGCGCGGTCGGCCGCAGCCAGAACCTGGTCGAGATTGCTGCTGAAGCTGCCGCAATCGAGCACGGCGCCGAAGGGCTTGCGATAGGGGAAGCGGCGGATGAAGTTGCGCTTGCGCAAGGTGGCGGAGTCGATCCGCAAGCGGTTGGCCGCCGCCTCCACCAGCCTTTCGATCAGATAGTTCGCTTCCGGCTTGCCGGCGCCGCGATAGGCGTCGATCGGGACGGTGTTGGTGAAGACGCAGCGGACATCCATCGTCATCGCGGGAATGTCGTAGAGCCCGCCCATCGCGGGCGTCGGCGCGGTGGTCGCGCTGCCCGGCCCGAGCGAGGAGACATAGGCGCCGAGATTGGCGGTGGTTTCGACCTGAAGCGCCAGGAACCGGCCCTTGGCGTCGAGGGCAAGCTTGCCGGTGGTCAGATTGTCGCGAGCATGGACGCCACCGGAGAAATCCTCGATGCGCTCGGCGAGCCAGCGCACCGGCCGGCCGAGGCGCTCGGCCGCGACGAGCACCAGCGCATATTCCGGATAGGTGACGTTCTTCATGCCGAAGCCGCCGCCGACATCGGGGCAGGCGACGTCGATCCGTTCAGGCGCGATGCGCAGCACAGCCGCGAGTTCCCGGCGGATGTCGTGCACCGAGGCGCCGCTGAGCGAGAGCCGGTAGCGGCCGCTCGCCTTGTCGAAGCGCCCGAGTGCCGCTCGCGGTTCGAGTGCCGCTGCCGCGATCCGGTTGTTGACGACCCGGCAGGTCACGACATGGGCGGCCTGCGCAAAGGCGGTGGCGACGGCCGCCCCGTCGCCGAGCCGATAGCGCAGGGCGAGGTTGCCGGGCGCCTGCGGCCAGATTTCGGGAGCGTCGGGAGCGTTGGCGGCGGCAAGCTCGGTGACCGAGGGCAGGATGTCGTAATCGACCGCGATCAACTCGCTGGCCTCGCGGGCAAGCTCGGCCGTCTCGGCCACGATGAAGGCGACGGAATCGCCGACATGGCGGACCCGTTCGCCGGCCAGAGGCGATCGGGGCGGCACGATCAGCGGCGCTTCGCCCGCGACCGCCAGCGAGCAGGGCAGGGGCGCGAGATCGGCGATCTCGGCAGCGGTGTAGACGGCGTGGACGCCGGGCAGGCCCCGCGCCGCTTCGGCGTCGATGGAGAGGATCGCGGCATGGGCATGCGGCGAGCGCAGCACCATGGCGTGCAGCGCATCGGGGACTGCCTCGTCGTCGAGATAGAAGCCCTGTCCCGTCAGGAAGCGCTCATCCTCGAAACGGCGCAGCGAGCGCGGATCTGTCGGTGTCAGCGCCGGGCCGAGCGTCTCTGCCCGGTGTCCGGGAATTCTCGCATGCATCAGGCCGTCACTCTTCCGTCGCGCATCGAGGCCCGGTTTCAATTTTCGAGCCAGCGACCATGGCTACCATGCAAAAGGGCGCGGCCCCAGAGGAGACCGCGCCCTTTTGCATCTGAAAACCCGTTGGGGCTCGGGATGCGCTCAGCTTCCCGAGCGGCCGGCGAGCTGCGGCACGAACATGTCGCTCCACTTCGTCGGCTTCACCTTGATCGACCCGGCCTTGTGCATGAATTCGGCGAACTGCATCACGCCTTCGGGCGTGGCGGTGAAGCGGGCGTCCTTGTCCTCGATCATCTCCTGGACCTCGGCGGCGTCGATCTTCACCTTCGAGGCCTTGGCGAAGATCTCGGCCGCCAACTTCTTGTCCTTGGCGATCAGGGCGGTGGCGTCGTCCATCGCGTCGATGAAGGCCTGGGTCATCTTCGGATTGGCATCGACGAACTTCTTCGGCGCGAAGGTGACGTCGAGCGTCAGGTTGCCGAGATAGTCGACCGAGTTGAGCACGCGGTTGATGCCCGGGCTCTTCGCCTCGATGTACTGGAAGGGCGGCGAGGTGAAATGCGCCTTGATCTCGGTCTTGCCGCCGATCAGCGCGGCCAGCGCCTCCGGATGCGGCAGGCTCACCGTCATCGGATCCATCTTGGCGTAGTTCGCGTCGCCGAACTCCTTGGCGGCGATCATCTGCAGCACGACGGCGGCGAGCGAGGTCTTGATGCCGGGCAGGGCGATCTTGTCGCTGCTGGTGAAGTCCTTGAGCGACTTCAGCTCCGGCTTGTTCGACATCAGCCACAGCGAGGTCGAGCTCATGCCGGAGACTCCGACGACCTCGACGCCCGGAATGCCCTTGGCCTTGGCCCAGAGCGTGACGAAGCCCGGCGCGCCGGTGCCGGCGAAGTCGAGCGTCCCGGCCATCATCGCGTCGTTGATGACGTTGCCGCCGTCGAGCATCAGCCAGGTCACCTTGATGTCGCCGAGGCCGGCGGCCTTGGCGCGCTTCTCGAGGAACTGCTGGTCCTGCATCACGAAGAGCGGCAGATAGAGGATGCCGAAGCCCTTGGAGATGCGGACCTCGCTGACCTCGGCGCGGGCCGGGGCGGCGAGTGCGGCGCCCAGTGCCACGGCCGTGAAGGCGGTGCGCAGGAAAGTCTTGAATGCCATGGGTGTTTCCCTCCGAGTGACGGCCGTTCGGCCTTGTGGAACCAGTGCATTTTCGAGCGAAGCGGATGCCGGTTCGCGTGAAGAAAATGCGATAAAGCCAGGAAAATGGAGCATTCCCGCGTTTCAGAAGAAGGCGGAAATGCTCCGGGTCGTCAGTGCTGCATGCCCCAGCGCCGGATCGTCTTGCGCTCGATGGTGGCGAAGATGACGTTCTCGACGAAAAGGCCGATCAGGATCACGGTGAACAGGCCGGCGAAGACGTTGGCCGTCTCGAGCTGGTTGCGGTTCTCGAAGATGAACCAGCCGAGGCCGCCGGCGCCAGACGAAACGCCGAAGACCAGTTCGGCCGCGATCAGCGTGCGCCAGGCGAAGGCCCAGCCGACCTTGAGTCCGGTCAGGATCGCCGGGAAGGCGGCCGGGATCAGGATGAGCCGCACCAGCTTCAGGCTGCGCAGCCCGTAATTCTGCCCGACCATGCGCAGCGTGTTCGAGACCGAGCGGAAGCCCGCATGGGTGTTGAGCGCGATCGCCCAGAGCACCGAGTGGACGAGCACGAAGATGATGCTGCCGGTGCCGAGCCCGAACCAGATCAGCGCCAGCGGCAGGAGCGCGATGGCGGGCAGGGGGTTGAACATCGAGGTCAGGGTCTCGAGCAGGTCGGCGCCGATGCGCGAGCCGATGGCCAGCGTCGTGAGCAGGGCCGCCAGCACGATGCCGATGCCGTAGCCGATCACCAGCGTCTGCAGCGAGACCAGCGTGCGCTGCGGGATGACGCCGCTGACAATGTTCTCGACGAAGGCCGCGACCGTCTGGCCGAAGGTCGGGAACAGCAGGGGATTGCCGAGCCAGCGGCCATAGAGCTCCCAGGCGACGGCGAGCACCGCGAGGATCACCGCCTTGCGGACGAAGCCGAGGCGATAGATGCGCTCGGCCAGGCCGATGGTCTTGGCGACGACCGGCGCGTCGCTGGAATGGACGTCGCGGATGATTTCCGGGCGGAAGCTGACGAGATCGGTCATGTCGGTCACCTCCGGTTCAATGATGCGCGAAGAGCATGTCGTTGATGCGGGTTTCGAGCGCGGCCTGCGTGCCCGTGCCCATCTCCGCGGCCGGCACGCTGTTGAGCTCGGCCTTGACCTCGCCGGGATGCGGCGAGAGCAGCAGGATGCGGGTCCCGATGCGGATGGCTTCCTCGATCGAATGGGTGACGAAGAGCACGGTGAATTTCGTGTCGTCCCAGAGCCGCAGCAATTCGTCCTGCATCTTGCGGCGCGTCAGCGCGTCGAGCGCGGCGAAAGGCTCGTCCATCAGCAGAACGTCGGGCTCCATCGCCATGCCGCGCGCAATGGCGACGCGCTGCTTCATGCCGCCGGAGAGCATATGCGGATAGCTGTCGATGAACTTGGTCAGGCCGACCTTGTCGATATAGGAGCGGGCGCGCTCCCCGGCCTCGGACGGCATCGCCCGGCCGGAGGCGGTCAGCGCGAAGACCACGTTCTCGCGCACCGTCTTCCAGGGCAGGAGCTGGTCGAATTCCTGGAACACCATCATCCGGTCGGGGCCCGGGCCTGAGATCTTGCGGCCCTTCAGGCTGATCTCTCCCTCGACCGGCGTCAGATAGCCGCCGATCGCCTTGAGCAGGGTCGACTTGCCGCAACCTGACGGGCCGAGCAGGACGAAGCGGTCGGACGGGTAGACGTCGAAGGAGACGCGCCGCGTCGCGGTCACCACCACGTCCGGCGTCTTGTATTGCAGCGTCACACCCTCCACCGAGAGCAGCGGAGTCGCGGATGCGGCGTCAAATGGGGCTAACATGCACCGTCCCTTGTTTTCGTTTCCCGAGCGCACTTATGGGCGCTTGCCGACAGTGATAGCCTGCGGGACTGACTCCAGCCTGACTCGATAACCAGAGGCCGATCCGCTTGCGCGTGCTCGTCGTGGAAGACACCGCCGACATCGCCGAAGCCGTGGTGATGCGGCTCGAGAAGATCGGCCATGCCGTCGACTGGGAGCAGGACGGCACCACCGCCGCCGAGCTGCTGGCGGTGCAGGCCTATGACCTCGTCATCCTCGATCTCAGCCTGCCGGGGCAGGATGGCCTCTCCATCCTGCGCCAGATGCGGGCCCGCCGGCTGGCGACGCCCGTGCTGGTCCTGACGGCGCGCTCCGCCGTGGACGAACGCATCGGGGCGCTCGACCTCGGTGCCGACGACTACCTGGTCAAGCCCTTCGACTATGGCGAGCTCGAAGCCCGCGCGCGGGCGCTGTTGCGGCGCAGCGCCGGACAATCCGACAACATGCTGCGCGTCGGGCCGCTGGCCATCGACCGGGCGGGGCGGGTCGCGAGCGTCGGCGACAGACCCCTCAACCTGACCCGCCGCGAATTGACCGTGCTCGAGATCCTCGCCGCGCGCCCGGAGCGGATCGTGCCCAAGGAGGAGCTGATCGAGCAGCTCTTCAACTTCGACCAGGAGGCGAGCCCCAACGCCGTCGAGCAGTTCGTCGCAAGGCTGCGGCGCAAGCTGGCCGACGCCCCGGTGGAGATCCGGACCCTGCGCGGACTGGGTTATCAGCTTGCGGTTGTCTGACCTTCGCCTGTCGCTGCGCTTCCGCATCATTGCCGTGCTCACGGCGGTGCTGGCGGCGGGCGCGGTCGTGCTGGGGGCTGCCGCCTGGCATTCGTCCTCGCTCGCGGCCCAGCAGGCCTATGACCGCTTGCTGCGCGGCGGCGCGGTGCAGATCGCCGAGAACGTCTATGTCCAGGGCGGGGTCGTCACGGTCGAACCGCCGGTTTCCACGATTGCGACGCTCGCCGACTACGATCTCGTCTTCTACAAGGTGGTCGATCCGCGCGGCATCGTCGTCGCCGGCTACGAGGATCTCGTATCGGACGCCGATCCGGTGGAGACCCGCGCTGGCGTCGTTCTCGAAGACGGCACCTATCAGGGCCAGCCGGTACGGATCGCGACGCTTGCCCGGCAGATCGACATGCCCGGAACCAACAACTGGTCGACGATCGTCGTGGCCCAGACGACCGACGCCCGGCGCGCGCTGGCTCGCGACCTGACGCTCAAGGCGCTCGGCGTCATCGCCGTGATGAGCGTGCTCGCGCTGTTGGCGGCCGCCTATGCGGTGACGCTGGCGCTGAAGCCGCTGACCCGCATCGAGCGCGAGATCGCGAGCCGGCGCCCCGACGACCTGCGCCCGATCGAAGCGGAGCCGCCGCTTGAAATCCGCAATCTCGTTCAGGCCATCGACGACTTCATGCGGCGCCTCTCAGAGCGGATGGCGATCATGCAGCGCTTCATCGCCGATGCCGCCCATCAGATTCGTACGCCGCTGGCGGCGCTCGACGCGCAAGTCGAAATCCTGATCGGCACCCCCGCATCGCGGCGCAAGGCGGATACCGTCAAGCGCATCCATGAACGGACGGCTGAGCTCGGCCGTCTCACCGGGCAGCTCCTCGACCATGCGATGGTGATCCACCGCAAGGATGTCGCGGTTGCGGCCGCCGTCGATCTCAACCAGCTCGCCAAGGGCGTTCTGGCAAAGGCGGTTCCGCTGTCGTTGCCGCGCGAGGTCGACATCGCCTTCGTGCCGGCGGAGCAGGCGCCGATCGTCTCCGGCGACGCCGTCAGCCTGCGCGAGGCGCTGAGCAACCTGATCGACAACGCCTTGCGGCATGGCGCCCGCAGCCGGCTCGTCGTGACGGTGGGCGCCGATGGGGACGCCGCCTGGATCGAGGTCGCCGATGACGGCGACGGCTTTGCCGCGCCGCTGGCCGAGTTCACGCGTCCCTTCGCCAAGGGGCCGGAGTCGAGCGGCTCGGGGCTCGGCCTCTCCATCGCCGCCGAGGTGGCGATGGCTCACAAGGGCGAGCTGGCGCTGTCCCGCGACAGTACCATGACGCGCATCCGCCTGATTCTCGCGCGTTCCTGACCCTGTCGCGGCGCCGAAGCGTCAGGCGCCGTTCTTGATCAATTCCTTGGCGATGATGGTGCGCTGGATCTGGTTGGTGCCCTCGTAGATCTGCGTGATCTTGGCGTCGCGATAGAGCCGCTCGACCTCGAAGCCGCGGATATAGCCGGAGCCGCCGAAGACCTGCACGGCGTTCGCCGTCTGCGCCACCGCCGTGTCGCTGGCGAAGCATTTTGCCATCGAGGAGGCAGATGTCGCAGGCTTCTCATGATCGATCAGCAAGGCGGCGCGCTCGACCAGCGCGCGGGCGGCGGCGATGTCCTTGGCCATGTCGGCCAGCAGCCATTGCAGACCCTGATTGTCGAGGATCGGCTTGCCGAACTGGCGCCGGTCGCGGGCATAACCGAGAGCGGCCTCCAGCCCCGCCTGCGCGATGCCGACCGCCAGCGAGGCGATGCCGACGCGGCCCTTCTCCAGCACGCTCATCATGATGTGGAAGCCGCGCCCCTTGGGGCCGAGCAGGGCTTCGCGCGGCACCACGACGCCGTCGAAATTGAGCGCGCCGACCTGGCTGGCGCGCTGGCCCATCTTGTGCTCCTTCGGCCCGCGCGAGACGCCCGGCGCATGCAGGTCGACCAGGAAGATGCTCATGCCGCGATGGCCGGCGGCCGGATCGGTCGAGGCCAGCACGAAGCCGAGATCGGCGACGGGAGCGTTGTGGATCCAGAGCTTGCCGCCGTCGATGACATAGCCCTCTGCGGTCTCGCGCGCGGTGGTGCGGACGTTCGAGAGGTCGGAACCGGCCTCGGCCTCGGTCAGGCAATAGGCGACGCGCGTCTTGCCGGCGAGGATGTCAGGCAGGTGCTTGAGCTGCACGGGCGTGCCGTAGCGGGTCAGCAGCGTGCCGATCAACTCGACGAGACCGCATTGGTCGGCGACGGAGGCATAGCCGCGCGACAATTCCTCCATCACGATGGCATAGGCGTAGGTGTCGAGGCCGGCACCACCATGTGCCTCCGGCACGGTGATGCCGAACAGGCCGAGCGCGCCCATCTGGCGGTAAATCTCGGCGGGAAAGGTCTCGTCGCGGTCGAGATCGTTGGCGGCGGGCCTGACGACTTCCTCGGCAAAGCGCCGGGCGGTCTCACGGATCTGGTCGTAGATTTCGGCGTCGAGCAAGGGGGCGTGCATGGCTTTCCTCCTCAGGCGACGCCGTTGAGGGCGCAAAGATGTGCCATGCGGCGCGCTGCCAATTCCGGCTCGAAGAACAGCCCGGACTGATCGGCGAGGCGGAAAAGATCGGCATAGTGCAGGATGCCGCGCGCGGATTCGGCGCCGCCGACCATGCGGAAATGGCTCTGGAAGCCGTTCAGCCAGGCGAGGAAGACGACGCCGCATTTGTAATGCTGCGTCGGCGCCTCGAAGAGCCGGCGCGAGAGCGCGACCGTGGGATCGAGGATCGCGTGGAAGCCGGCGCGGTCGCCCGCTTCCAGCTTCGCGAAGGCAGCCGCTGCGGCCGCTGCGATCGGATCGAAGATGCCGAGCAAACCGTGCGAGAAGCCTTGCACGTCACCGGCGATCAGCTCCGCATAGTTGAAGTCGTCGCCGGTATACATGACCACGCCTTCCGGCAGGCGGCGGCGCATCGCGATCTCCTTGCCGGCATCGAGCAGCGAGATCTTGATGCCGTCGATCTTGTCGGCGTGCTCGCGGATCAGGGTGAGCACCGTCTCCATCGCCGGCTCGAAATCGCGGTTGCCCCAGTAGCCGGCGAGCGCCGGGTCGAACATCTCGCCGAGCCAGTGCAGGATCACCTTGCCGCGGCACTGCCGGATCAGGCGGCCATAGACGGCGAGATAGTCGTCCGGTCCCTTCGCGACGCGACAGAGCGCGCGGCTCGCCATCAGGATGATCTTGCCGCCGTGCTTCTCGATATGGCCGACCTGCTCCTCATAGGCGCGGATCACGTCGTCGAGGCTGCGCACGGTGTTGGGGTCAAGCTGGTCGGTGCCGGCGCCGCAGGCGAGATCGGCGCCCGGCGTCGCCTTGGCCTCGGCCAGCGAGCGGGCGATCAGTTCGGCGGCGTTGGGCCAGTCCAGCCCCATGCCGCGCTGGGAGGTGTCCATCGCCTCGGCGATCTTGAAGCCGAGGCCCCAGAGATGGCGGCGGAAGGCGAGCGTCGCATCCCAATCCACGGCCGGGACGCGCCAGGGCTCCTGCTGCTTCAGCGGGGCGGCGACGACATGGGCGGCGGCATAGACGGTGCGGATGCCGTTGGGCTTTGCCGTCTGCGGGAACGGCGAAGGCGGCGAAAGCCTGTAGCGCTCGCTGCTGCCGTCCGAGCGGGGCAGGGTGATCTCGGCCATCGCTTCCTCCAAATCGTTTATTGGAACGTTCCAATTTTAGAAACGTGTTTCGAGCCTTATACAGCCGGCATAAATCCTTTGAAAGGGGATATTGCTTCGCTTCTCATTCACTGATAATGGAACGTTCCAAGAAAAGAACAGTGCGATGCGCCCCGGGACGAAACGATGCCGCAGCCGCAGGGCAGCAAGGGCCAAGATACCAAGAAGAAGGTGACGATCATCGAGATCGCGGACGCCGCCGGCGTCTCGAAATCGACGGTCTCGCTCGTCCTCACCGGCCGCGGCGCGGTCAAGCCCGAGACGCGCCAGCACGTCCTCGAGACGATGGACCGGCTCGGCTATGTCTATAATCGCGGCGCCGCCAATCTGCGCAACGCGCAGTCTCGCATCGTCGGGCTCGTCCTCAACGATCTCTCCAACCCGTTCTTCGCCGAATTCGCGATCGGCGTGGAGAAGGTCCTGCAGATGGCGGGCTATGTCGCCTTCATGGCCAACACCGCCGAAAGCGTGGTGCGCCAGGAGCAGGTGATGCGGATGATGCGCGAGCACGGCGCCGGCGGCATCATCCTCTGCCCGGCGCTGGATACGCGGCCTGAGCATCTCGACTGGGTCAGGGCTGCCGGTACCGCCCTGCTGGTGGCGATCCGCCGCCTGCCGGATGTGGCTGTGAGCCATGTCGTGCCGGAAAATCTGGCGGGGGCGAGCCGCATCACCCGCCATCTCATCAATCTCGGCCATGAGCGCATCGCCTTTCTCGGCGGCATGCATTCGATGGTGGTGCGGCAGGAGCGGCATGGCGGCTTCCTCGCTGCGATGGAGGCGACCGGGCGCAATGTCGATCCGGCGCTCAACCTCGAAAGCATGCCGACGCGCGATGGCGGCTTCGGCGCGATGAGCGCCGTGCTCTCGCTCGCCGACCGGCCGACAGCGGTGGTCTGCTACAACGACGTCACCGCCATCGGCGCGATGCTGGCGGTGGCGCGCCACGGCCTCGTCGTCGGGCGCGATATCGCCATCGTCGGATTCGACGACACTAGCGAGGCGCGCCATGTCTCGCCGGCGCTGACCACCGTCGCCGTCGATCCCGTGGGCTTGGGCGAGCGCGCCGCCGCGCTGCTGCTGAAGCAGATCAATGACCCCGCCGCGGAGCCCGAAAGCTTCATCGGCCCCGCCAACCTCGTCATCCGTGAATCCTGCGGCGCCTATCAGCGCGCGCTCGCCGCCGCCGGCTGAGACCTCGAAGAGATAAGAAACATGGCTTTTCCCCGCATCCTCTCCGCCGACGAAGCCGCCGCCCTGATCCCGGATGAGGCGATCGTCACGGTCTCCTCCTCCTCCGGCCTCGGCTGCCCTGATGCGGTGCTTGCAGCCATCGGCCGGCGCTTCGACGCCTCCGGTCACCCGCGCAACCTGACGACGCTGCACCCGATCGCGGCCGGCGACATGTGGGGCGTCAAGGGCGTCGATCACATCGCCAAGCCCGGCCTGCTCGCCCGGATCATGGGCGGTTCCTATCCTTCCGGCCCGTCCTCGGCCGAGCCGCCTGCGATCTGGAAGATGGTCACGGGCGATGAGATCCCGGCCTACAATATCCCGAGCGGCATCCTATTCGACATGCACCGCGAAGCCGCCGCCAAGCGGCCGGGCGTGCTGACCAAGATCGGCATGGACACCTTCGTCGATCCCAAGCACCAGGGCTGCGCCATGAACGCGCGCGCCATGGCCGAGCCGATCGTCAGCCGCGTCGCGTTCGACGGCGAGGACTGGCTCTATTTCCGCAGCATCGTGCCACAAGTCGCGATCATCCGCGCCACCACCGCCGATGAGCGCGGCAATCTCTCCTACGAGCATGAAGGCGGCCTGCTCGGCCCGCTCGATCAGGCACTGGCCGTGCGCAACAATGGCGGCATCGTCATCGCGCAGGTGAAGCGCGTGGTCGAGGCCGGCAGCCTCAACACGCAAGCCGTCTTCGTGCCCGGCATTCTGGTCGATGCCATCGTGGTCGCGCCAGACCAGATGCAGACCACGCAGACTGTCTACGATCCCGCCATTTCCGGCGAGGTGCGCCGGCCGCTGTCGAGCTTCGAGACGCCGGCCTTCGACGTCGCCAAAGTGATCGCGCGTCGGGTCGCGCAGGAACTGCGTTACGGCGACGCGGTCAATATCGGCTTCGGCATCTCGGCCAATGTCCCGCGCATCCTGATTGAGGAAGGCCAGCACGGCGCCGTCACCTGGGTGATCGAGCAGGGCGCCGTCGGCGGCGTGCCGTTGCTCGAATTCCAGTTCGGCTGCGCCTCCAATGCCGAGGCGATCGTGCCTTCGCCCTACCAGTTTACCTATTTCCAGGGGGCGGGCTTCGACATGTCGCTGCTCTCCTTCCTGCAGATCGACAGGCAGGGCTGCGTCAACGTCTCCAAGCTTGGCGTGCGTCCGCATGTCACCGCTGGCGCCGGCGGCTTCATCGACATCACCGCCCGGGCCAAGCGCATCGTCTTCTCCGGCTATTTCAGCGCTGCGGCCAAGCTTGCCATCACTGAGGGCAAGCTCGTCATCGAGAAGGAGGGCAAGGTGAAGAAGCTGGTCGAAGCCGTTGAGCATATTTCTTTCTCCGGCCCTCGTGCCGTCGCCCAGGGCCAGGACGTGACCTACATCACCGAGCGTTGCGTGATGAAGCTGACGGCGGACGGCATCGCCGTCACCGAGATCGCGCCCGGCGTCGATCTTGAGCGCGACATTCTCGCTCAGAGCGAATTCCCGCTGCTGGTCCCGAAGCCGCCGAAGCTGATGGACGCCGCGCTCTTCGAAGAGGCGCTGATCGGCCTCGAACTCCCCGCGAGGGCGGCATGAGCGATCCCGTCCGCCTCCACATCGCCTCGGGCATTGCGACGATCACGCTCGCCCGGCCCGAAAAGCTCAACGCGCTCGACGACGTCATGGTCGGCCTGCTCGGCCGCTTTGCTGACACCATTGACGCCGACCGCTCGGTCCGTGCCGTCATCCTGACGGCCGAGGGCAAGGCCTTCTGCGCCGGCGGCGACATCGTCGCCTGGGGCGGGTTATCGCCGCTGGAGATGGGGCAGGGCTGGGTCCGCTCCGGCCATCGCGTCTTCGACAAGCTCGCGCGGATGAAGCCGCCGGTCATTGCCGCGATGAATGGCCACGCGCTCGGCGGCGGGCTCGAGCTCGCCGTTACCGCCGATATCCGCATCTGCGAGGCGCAGGCCAAGATCGGCCTGCCCGAGAGCGGGCTCGGCATGATTCCCGGCTGGTCCGGCACGCAGCGTCTGGTCAGGCGGCTCGGCGGGCAGGTCGCGCGCCGCCTCGCGCTGACCGGCGAGATCGTCACGGCTGAGACGGCGCTGACGCTTGGGATCGTCGATCAGGTCGTGGAGAAGGGCGGGGCGCTCGCGGCCGCGCAGGCCATGGCCGAGCGCGTCTGCCAGCGCGGGCCGGTGGCGAACCTCGTCGTCAAGCAGCTCATCAATGCGGCCGAGGGCGAGGACAGCGCTGCGATCATGGAGACGCTGGCGAGTTCACTCGTCTCCTACACCGAGGATGTGAAGGAGGGCGTCGCGGCCTTCCAGCAGAAGCGCACGCCACAATACCGGGGAGAATGAGATGAGCCGTCCCGTCGCCCTGATCACCGGCGCAAGGCGCGGCATCGGCCGCGCCATCGGCGTCGCGCTCGCCAAGGCGGGCCATGACATCGCCTTCACCGACATCGTCGAGGACGAGGCTGCGAACGAAGCATTGAAGCTCTTCGAGGCGGCGGGCGCTGCGGCTCGGTTCTTCAGGCACGATGTCGCGGCCGTCGCGAGCCATGCCGACCTCGTGGCGAACGTCAAACAGCGATGCGGCCGGCTCGATGTTTTCGTCTCGAATGCCGGCATCGGTGCGCCGGTGCGCGGTGACATGCTGGAGATCACGCCGCAGAGTTTCGACGTCGTCATGGACGTCAACCTGCGCGGCGCCGCCTTCCTGAGCCAGGAGGTGGCCAAGGCCATGCTCGCCGACAGGCCGGAGCGCCCGGCCATCGTCTTCATCACCTCGGCCTCGACCGAGCTGGTTTCGATCGACAGGGCGCAGTACTGCGTCTCCAAGCTCGGCCTCTCGATGTGGGCGAAGGCGCTCGCCGTCAGGCTCGCGCCGGAGGGGATTCCGGTCTTCGAGGTCAGGCCGGGCGTGATCCGCACCGAGATGACCGCGAAGGTCGCTGCCAAATACGATGCGCGCATCGCCGAGGGGCTGATTCCCGCCGGCCGCTGGGGCGAGGGCGAAGATGTCGCAGCGGTCGTCGCTGCCCTGACGGGTGGACAGTTCGCCTATGCGACTGGAACAGTGATCAACGCCGATGGCGGCTTGCTGATTCCGCGATTGTAGGGATTCTGCTGCGGCCCCGGGCGAGAACCGGCGGCCCGGCCGGCCGGGAGGATTGATGAGGAAGGCATATGAAGGCAGCCCTGCTTTCGCCACCCGGAACGGGCGGCCCGCATGAGCTATGAATTCGATTTCGCCGATGTCTTCTCGGCATGGCCCGAGCTGCTGCAGGGGCTGCTCAATTCGCTGGTGCTGTCGGCACTGGCGATGGCGATCGGCATGGTGGTTTCGGTCGCCGGCGCGCTCGGCAAGACCTCGGGGCCGAAATGGCTGGTCCGGATCATCGACGAATATATAGAGCTGATCCGCAATACCCCGTTCCTGATCCAGATCTTCATGATCTATTTCGGATTGCCGTCCCTGGGCCTGAAGTTCTCCTCCAACGGGGCGGCGCTGCTGGCCCTGGTCGTCAATGTCGGCGCCTATGGCATCGAGATCATCCGCGCCGGCATCGAGAGCATCCAGAAGGGCCAGGTCGAGGCGGGCAAGTCGCTGGGCATGCGCCCGCTCCAGATCTTCCGCTACATCATCCTGAAGCCGGCGATCCAGGCGATCTACCCTTCGCTGACCAGCCAGTTCATCCTGCTGATGCTGAACACCAGCGTCTGCTCGGCGATCGCGGCGAGCGAATTGACGGCGGTGGCGGGCGACATCCAGTCGCGCACCTTCCGCAGCTTCGAGGTCTATTTCGTCGCCACCTGTCTGTATCTCGGCCTCTCCGTCTTCTTCTGGACGGTCTTCGCCGGGATCGAACGCGCCTTCCTGCGCAAGCCAACCCGGTGAGGTGACGACATGCGCACACTCGGATCAGGCGACATCATCTACATCATCATGGCGGTGCGCTGGACGCTGCTGCTCTCGCTCGTCGCCTTCCTCGGCGGCGCGCTGGGCGGGGCGCTGGTGGCGCTCGCCCGCAGCGGCGAATACAAATGGCTGCGCTTCGCCTCGGCTGGCTACATCAAGCTCTTCCAGGGCACGCCGCTGCTGATGCAGCTCTTCCTCGCCTTCTTCGTGCCCGGGCTGTTCGGCTGGTCGGTCGACCCCTGGACGGCGGCGGCGCTCGGCCTGTCGCTGCATGCCAGCGCCTTCCTCGGCGAGATTTGGCGCGGCGCCATCGAGGTCGTGCCGCGCGGACAATGGGAAGCGGCGACCTCGCTCGGCCTGCGCTACTGGCCGAAGATGATGCTCGTCATCGCGCCGCAGGCCGTCCGCATCGCAATTCCCCCGACGATCGGCTTCCTGGTGCAGCTCATCAAGGGCACTTCGCTCGCTTCGATCATCGGCTTCGTCGAGCTGACACGCGCGGCGCAGATCATCAACAACGCGACCTTCCGGCCCTTCACGGTCTTCGCGCTCGTCGCGCTGCTCTATTACGTCATCTGCAGGCCGCTCTCGGCCTACAGCAAAAGGATGGAGCAAAAGCTCCTCGTCGCCGCCCGCTGAAGGCGGCGATGCAATTCAGCCTGTCCCAGAGGAGAACGTCCCCATGTCCCTGTTTAAATCGATTTGCCGCCGCGGCCTCGGCACGCTGGTCTTCGCCGGCCTTGCCGCCGCCGCGCTCAACGTCGCCCCGGCGCAGGCCGCTACCCCTGACGAGATCAAGGCCCGCGGCAAGCTGATGGTCGGCGTGCTGACCGACTACCCGCCCTTCGGTGGCACCGACGCCCAGCAGCAGCCGGCCGGCTACGACGCCGATGTCGCGGCGCTGATGGCCAAGGCGCTCGGCGTCAAGCTCGAGCTCGTCCCGGTCACCGGCCCGAACCGCATCCCTTATCTGCTGACCAACAAGGTCGACCTGTTGATCGCCACCTTCGGCATCACCCCCGAGCGTCAGAAGCAGGTGCTGTTCTCCAACCCCTACAGCACGCTGACGATCTATGTGCTGGCCCCCAAGAGCCTGAACGTCAAGACGCCGGAGGATCTGAAGAACGTCACGATCAGCGTCGCGCGCGCCTCGACGCAGGACATCGCGATCAGCAATGTCGCCCCTCCCGGTACCCCGCTGAAGCGCTATGATGACGACGCGACCGCGCTTCAGGCCCTGATCTCCGGGCAGGTCCAGGGCATGGGCGCCAGCAACACCATCCTCGCCCAGCTCAACAAGGATTATCCGCAGCTCGGCATCGAACCCAAGATCACGCTCAAGGAACAGGCCAACGGCATGGCCTTCCGCAAGGCCGATACCGCGCTGGCCGAGTTCTCGAACAAGTTCATCGCCGAGATCGAGGGCAACGGCGAACTGTCCAAGATCAACCAGAAATGGTTCGGCATGCCGCTGCCGAAGCTGCCGCCGATGCCGCAGTTCGAAGGCACCAAGTGGTGATCGCTCACGGGGCCTGACGGCTTCTGAAACCGGATGCGCCCGGTCCTGTGCCGGGCGCATCTCCAACTGAACCAGAACGGCTTTTGCAGATGTCCGCGACCGCTCCCTCCGCCGGCGACCATGAGATCGGCGACGTGATCATCGAGATGCGTCATGTCGACAAATTCTATGGCGACTTCCATGTGCTGCGCGATATCGACCTCACCGTCTCGCGCGGCGAGCGCATCGTCATCTGCGGGCCCTCCGGCTCGGGCAAGTCGACCCTGATCCGCTGCCTGAACCAGCTCGAGGAGCATCAGAAGGGCGATATCGTCATCGACGGCACGACGGTCCATGCCGGGCTGAAGGGCATCGAGGACATCCGCCGCGAGATCGGCATGGTCTTC
The DNA here is from genome assembly GCF_050433265.1 of Allobosea sp. OAE752. Lineage (NCBI taxonomy): Bacteria > Pseudomonadati > Pseudomonadota > Alphaproteobacteria > Hyphomicrobiales > Alloboseaceae > Allobosea > Allobosea sp. OAE752. Next base: position 277,690 of record NZ_JBNPXO010000005.1, on the reverse strand, counting down.
CAGAGCTTCAACCTGTTCCCGCATCTGACCGCGCTGGAGAACTGCACGCTGGCGCCGATGAAGGTGCGCGGCATTGCGAAGGCTGAGGCCGAGGCGAACGCCCGCAGGATCCTGGAGCGCGTCCATATCCCGGAGCAGGCCAACAAATATCCGGTCCAGCTCTCCGGCGGCCAGCAACAGCGCGTCGCCATCGCCCGCTCGCTCTGCATGAACCCCAAGATCATGCTGTTCGACGAGCCGACTTCGGCGCTCGACCCCGAGATGGTCTCCGAGGTGCTCGACGTCATGGTCGAGCTCGCCGAGAGCGGCATGACCATGCTCTGCGTCACCCATGAAATGGGCTTTGCCCGCAAGGTCGCCGACCGGGTGATCTTCATGGACGCTGGCGAGATCGTCGAGGTCGCGCCGCCCGAATCGTTCTTCTCGGCGCCGCAAAACGAGCGCACCCGCAAATTCCTCGGCCAGATCCTGAAGCACGGCGAGAGCCACTGAGCGGCGAACCGCGCCCGAAGAACAAGGCGCTGCGATATCGGGCTGGACACGGCATGCGGCCCGCTATTGTAGAGTGCGCCGCCGTCCCATGGCGGCGCACCAGGGAATGGAATGCGACATGTCTGCCAAAGCCGACTGGGATGCCAATCAGTATCTGCGCTTCGAGGACGAGCGGACGCGCCCGCCGCTCGATCTGATCCAGCGCGTCGGGCTTCGGGCGCCGACGCGTTGCATCGATCTCGGCTGCGGCCCCGGCAACAGCACGGAGCTCGTCGCGGCCCGCTTTCCCGATGCCGAGGTGACGGGGCTCGATTCCTCGCCCGACATGATCGAAAAGGCGCGCAAGCGCTTGCCGCAGCTCTCCTTCGTGCTGGCGAATCTCGACGATTGGTCGGCCGGCCCTGACTACGATTTGATCTTCGCCAATGCGGTGCTGCAATGGCTGCCGGACCATGCGAGCCTGTTTCCCCGGCTCGCGGGTGCGCTGAAGCCCGGCGGCCAGCTCGCCGTGCAGATGCCGAACAATCTCGCCGAGCCCTCTCACGTTGCCATGGCCGAGACCGCGGCGGAAGGGCCCTGGGCGGGGCGTCTCGTCGAGGCCGCCGCAGCGCGGGCGCCGACGGGCAGTTTCTCTGATTATCGCCGCTGGCTCGCGGAGGCCGGCTGCACCGTCGATCTCTGGCAGACCACCTATGTCCACGCGCTGGCTGGCCATGACGCGATCGTCGAATGGTTCAAGAGCACCGCTCTGAAGCCCTATCTCGACCCGCTGCCTGCGGATGAGCGCGAGGGCTTCCTCGCACGCTACAAGGAGCGGATCGCGCCCGCCTATCCGGTCGAGCCGGACGGCAAGGTGCTGCTGCGCTTCCCCCGCCTGTTCATCCTCGCGACTAGGGCCGGGGCCTGACCGACAGGCTGGCCCCCGGCCATTGCCGCGCCGACTCACCAGGGCCGGCGCGGCCCGGTGTCGATATGGATCAGCCCGTTCCAGTAGACTTGGTTGCCGCCGACCTCCGGCAGTGACCGCGCCCATTCCAGCACGACGCGCGGCTTCACGCCGGGCACGCGGAAATCCATCGCCTCGCAGCGCTTGTGATAGGAGCCGCGCCGCGCCCGCCAGGGCGGCCGCCAGGTCGAGGTCACCTTCACCGCGCCGTACCTGTCGACGATCTTGCCGAGAATCAGCTTCAGCCGCTGCGGCAGGCAGGCGGTCGACGTGCCTGGATTGGTGGAGATGCCGGGCCTGTCGGCCTTCTCGTTCGGGTCGAATGCCGGCTCCGCGCCGGCCTTCTGCCCGGGGGTGAGCTTCGGCCATTCCGGCCCCTCATCCTCGTCCGGCCCGTCGGCCATGGGCGCGGTACCCTCTGCGGGCGGTGTTTCCGATGCAGGCGTTCCGCCGGCTGCGGGCGTTTCCGTCGATGGCGCGGCTGGCGGCGTCTCTGCGACGGCGGGGCTTGCCGGCGTCTCCTGCGCCGGGCGCGGCGCGGGTGGCACGACGATCGGCGGCAGTTTCGGCGTGCCTGCCAGATCGAGATCGAAGGGACGTTGCGGCGGCTGGGGCGCACGCACGCTTTGACCGTCCTGGGCGCGGGCTTCGGCGGCAAGGAGCAGGGCTACGGCGAACGCCAGGCTCGCCGGCAGGCAGGCGAGCGGCTTCACGCCGGCCGGGCTCCGCGCGGTGTTGCGCCGCAGGATGGCCGGGAGGGGGAGCGCATGGAGGGCCTTTCAAAAAAGCGTCCGCCCGCGGGCGATTCGGGCAGGGTGAACGAATTGCTGTGGGTTCCCAACGCGAAAAACACGCGCTTCCGGCCGAATTTTGCCTCATGGCCGTGGGAGGGAGAGCGGAGGCGGTGCGATTTTGCCGCATCCTGCGCCGCATACAACCCGCCCACGCGATTGTGCGGCGCGGCGGAGTCTTGCTTCATTCTAATCGAGGGTCTAAGCGAACGGGGCGGTGAGCCGTTGTGCGGCCGCGCGAAGCGAGTTCGACGATGCAAGCTCTTCCGGTGCATTCCCTTCTGACCGACTACCTGCCGCTGGTGCTGTTCATCGGCGTCTCGGCGGTGATCGGGCTGGCGCTGCTGATCGCCCCCTTCGCGATCGCCTATTCGAAGCCTGACGCCGAAAAGCTCTCGGCTTACGAATGCGGCTTCAACGCCTTCGACGATGCCCGCATGAAGTTCGACGTGCGGTTCTACCTGGTCGCGATTCTCTTCATCATCTTCGATCTCGAGGTCGCGTTCCTGTTCCCCTGGGCCGTCGCCTTCGGCGGGCTCGGCTGGTATGGTTTCTGGTCGATGATGGTCTTTCTCGGCGTGCTCACCGTGGGTTTCATCTACGAGTGGCGCAAGGGCGCGCTGGAGTGGGACTGACCTGATCGTGAGGCGGTTTTCCGTTTTCTGTCAGGCAGACTAGACGTTCACGAGGATTAGGACATGGCAGTCACAGCGATCGATCGTGGTGATCCGCTCGTCGCGCAGGCGCCGAGGGGTTTGCTCGGTCCGGACGGCAAGCCCGTCGGGGCGCGTGATCCCTTCTTCGTCGAGATCAACAACGAGCTGGCCGACAAGGGCTTCCTCGTCACCGCGACGGACGATCTGATCAACTGGGCCCGCACCGGCTCGCTGATGTGGATGACCTTCGGCCTGGCCTGCTGCGCCGTCGAGATGATGCAGCTCTCGATGCCGCGCTACGATGTCGAGCGCTTCGGCTTCGCGCCGCGCGCCTCACCGCGCCAGTCCGACGTGATGATCGTGGCGGGCACGCTGACCAACAAGATGGCTCCGGCCCTGCGCAAGGTCTACGACCAGATGCCGGAGCCGCGCTACGTCATCTCGATGGGCTCCTGCGCCAATGGCGGCGGCTATTACCACTACAGCTATTCGGTGGTCCGCGGCTGCGACCGCATCGTCCCGATCGACATCTACGTTCCGGGCTGCCCGCCGACGGCCGAGGCGCTGCTCTACGGCGTGCTGCTGCTGCAGAAGAAGATCCGCCGCACCGGCACGATCGAGCGCTGAGCGCTCCATCGGTCGATGCGGCAGGCGATGAAGGTGAGACGATGAGCGAAGCGCTCGAAAAGCTCGGTGAAGAGATCATGACTGCGCTGCCCGGCGCGGTCACGGAGGCGGTCGTCGCTTTCGAGGAGCTGACGATCCATGCCGAGGCGGCTTCGATCGTCGAGGTCCTGCGCACGCTCTACAGCGACCCGCGCTTCCGCTTCGTGAACTTCACCGACATCGCCGGGGCCGACTATCCCGGCCGCGAGAGGCGATTCGACGTCGTCTATCACCTGCTCGCGCCGCACCATAACCGGCGCATCCGCGTCAAGGTCCAGACCGACGAGGCGACGCCGGTTCCCTCCGTCGTCGACGTCTTCCCGGCGGCGAACTGGTTCGAGCGCGAGGCCTACGATTTCTACGGCATCCTGTTCACCGGCCATCCGGATTTGCGCCGCATCCTCACCGATTACGGCTTCGAGGGCTATCCGCTGCGCAAGGACTTCCCGCTGACCGGCTTCGTCGAGGTTCGCTATGACGACGAGCAGAAGCGCGTCGTGTACGAGCCGGTGAAGCTGAACCAGGAATTCCGCAACTTCGATTTCCTCTCGCCCTGGGAAGGCACGGATTACGTGCTGCCGGGCGACGAGAAGGCGAAGGGGGCGTGATGGCGGCGGGCCACCAAACCCTGTCCGGCGGCTGCCTCTGCGGCGCGGTGCGTTTCACCGCGACGCCCGAGAAGCAGGAGATGGATGTCTGCCATTGCGGCATGTGCCGGAAATGGAGCGGCGGCGTCTTCATGGCGGTGCCCTGCTCCGGCGTGTCGGTGGCGGACGAGCAGGCGCTCAGTGTCTATCCGTCCTCCGACTGGGGTGAGCGGGTCTTCTGCAGGACATGCGGGTCGAGCCTGTTCTGGCGCCTGCGCGAAGGTGCGGACGGCCATGTCGCGGTCGCCTTCCAGGCCTTCGACGACCAATCATCCTTCGACTTCGTCGCGGAGATCTTCATCGATGAAAAGCCGGCGCTCTATGCGTTTGCCGGCGATCGGCCACGGCTGACCGGGGACGAGTTCCTGGCCCGCGTCGCGGCAAAGCAGGGCGGCACGGCATGACCGAGCACAATATCCGCAACTTCTCGATCAATTTCGGCCCGCAGCATCCGGCGGCGCACGGCGTGCTGCGCCTCGTGCTGGAGCTCGACGGCGAGATCGTCGAGCGCGTCGATCCGCATATCGGCCTGCTGCATCGCGGCACCGAGAAGCTGATCGAGGCCAAGACCTATCTCCAGGCCGTGCCCTATTTCGACCGGCTCGACTATGTCGCGCCGATGAACCAGGAGCACGCCTATGCGCTCGCGGTCGAGCGCCTCGTCGGCGTGACCGTGCCGCGCCGCGGCCAGCTCATCCGCGTGCTCTATTCCGAGATCGGCCGCATCCTCTCGCATCTGCTGAACGTCACCACGCAGGCGATGGACGTCGGCGCCCTCACGCCTCCGCTCTGGGGCTTCGAGGAGCGCGAGAAGCTGATGATCTTCTACGAGCGGGCCTGCGGCGCGCGCATGCACGCGGCCTATGTCCGTCCGGGCGGCGTGCACCAGGACATCCCGGTCTCGCTGATCCACGACATCGCCGAATGGTGCGATCCGTTCCTCAAGGTCTGCGACGACCTCGAAGGCCTGCTCAGCGACAACCGCATCTTCAAGCAGCGCAACGTCGATATCGGCGTGGTCGATCTCGAGACCTGCTGGAAATGGGGCTTTTCGGGCGTGATGGTGCGTGGCTCCGGCGCGCCCTGGGATCTGCGCAAGTCGCAGCCCTATGAATGCTACGAGGAGATGGAATTCGACATCCCCGTCGGCAAGAACGGCGACTGCTTCGACCGCTATCACATCCGCATGGAAGAGATGCGCCAGTCGGTGCGCATCATGAAGCAGTGCTGCGAGAAGCTGCTGGCGCCCGATGGCGGCGGCCCGGTCTCTTCGCTCGACGGCAAGGTCGTGCCGCCCAAGCGCGGCGAGATGAAGCGCTCGATGGAGTCGCTCATCCACCATTTCAAGCTCTACACCGAGGGCTACAGGGTGCCGGCCGGCGAGGTCTATGCGGCCGTCGAGGCGCCCAAGGGCGAGTTCGGCGTCTATCTGGTCTCCGACGGCACCAACAAGCCCTATCGCTGCAAGATCAAGGCCCCGGGCTTCGCCCATCTCCAGGCCATGGATTTCATGTGCCGCAAGCACATGCTCGCCGACGTCTCCGCGATCCTCGGCTCGCTGGACATCGTGTTCGGGGAGGTCGATCGGTGAGATTGGCCGCTGCCTTGATGGGGCTGGTTGGGTGCGCAATCGCCGCGAGTGGCGCGTCGGCGCAGGGCCGTCCGACCTATCAGCAGCTTGAGAAGGCCGGATTTCGCTATGTTGCCAAGGATCAGCCCGGCTATGTGAGCTGGTGCTCCTGGATTTATGTCCGCCGTTGTACGGATCCGGTCTTCAGCTGCAGCTGCGGCGGCCAGGATCCGAATTACGGGCGTTGTGTGCCGGCTCTGCCGCGTGCCGCCGCCCAATATCGAAGCTATTGCCAGGGTTGAGAAAGCCGAATGTCCGTCCGTCGTCTCGCACCTGATCCTATCCAACCGGCCTCCTTCGCCTTCACTGCGGCGAACGAGAACTGGATCGACCAGCAGATCGCCAAGTACCCGGAAAGCCGCCAGGCTTCCGCCGTCATTCCGCTCTTGTGGAAGGCGCAGGAGCAGGAGGGCTGGGTTTCCCGCGCCGTGATCGAGACCGTTGCGAAGCGCTTGGGCATGGCGCCGATGCGCGTGCTGGAGGTCGCGACCTTCTACACCATGTTCAACCTGCAGCCGGTCGGCGAGTTCTTCGTCCAGCTCTGCGGCACGACGCCCTGCGCGCTGCGCGGCGCCGAGGCGCTGAAGAAGGTCTGCGAGGACGTCATCGGCCCGCAATCGACCGTGACCGCCGACGGCAAGCTCTCCTGGCTCGAAGTCGAGTGCCTTGGCGCCTGCTGCAACGCCCCGATGGCGCAGATCAATGTCGATTACTACGAGGACCTGACGCCGGCGAATTTCCGCCAGCTTCTCGACGATCTCCGCAATGGCCGCGCCACCAAGCCCGGCCCGCAGAACGGCCGCACCGGCTCCGAGCCGGAAGGTGGTCCGCAGACCCTGACCGACAAGGCCCTCTATGACGGCTCGATGATCGGCGCGGGCGACTGGCAGAAGCGCATCGCCGAGCAGCGTAAGGCCGCGGCCGAAGCCGCAGCCGCCAAGGCCGCCGCCGAGGCAGAAGCCAAGAAGGCCGCCGAAGCCGAGGCGAAGAAGGCCGAGGCGACCCCGGCCGCCGTTGCCGAGAAGCCCGCGACAGAGACGGCCGCCGCCGCCCGCCCGCAGCCTTCGGAGCCGGCCCAGCCCTCCAGCGCCGCGAACGACACGCCGGCTGCCAAGGGCAAGGTCGAGAAGAAGGATGTCGCCGAGGCCGCCAAGCCTGCGGCAGCGGACAAGGCCATCGCGACCGACGAGAGCAAGCCCGAACTGCTGACCGCCGCGCGCGACGGCAAGGGCGACGATCTCGAACTGATCTGGGGCGTCGGGCCGAAGCTTGGCAAGATGCTCAACGAGATGGGCGTCTGGCATTACGACCAGATCGCCAAATGGACACCGGCGGAGCTCGCCTGGGTCGATGCACGGCTGACCGGCTTCAAGGGTCGGGCGCTGCGTGACGACTGGATTGCTCAGTCGAAGAAGCTCGCGACGGGCTGGCGCCCGGAGTCGAAGCTTGGCGACAAGCCGGCAGAGTGAGGCACTAGGACATGCTCGCAGATCGCGACCGCATCTTCACCAATCTCTACGGCCTGCATGACCGCTCCCTGAAGGGCGCGATCCAACGCGGCGGCTGGGATGGTACCAAGTTCATCCTGGAGCAGGGCCGGGACTGGATCATCGACGAGATGAAGAAGTCCGGCCTGCGCGGCCGTGGCGGCGCCGGCTTCCCGACCGGGCTGAAATGGTCGTTCATGCCCAAGCAGAGCGACGGGCGCCCGCATTACCTCGTCGTCAATGCCGACGAGTCGGAGCCGGGCACGTGCAAGGACCGCGAGATCATGCGCAACGACCCGCATACGCTGGTCGAGGGCTGCCTGATCGCCTCCTTCGCCATGGGCGCGCATGCGGCCTATATCTACATCCGCGGCGAATACATCCGCGAGCGCGAGGCGCTGCAGCGCGCCGTCGACGAGGCCTATGAGGCCAAGCTCATCGGCAAGGACAACGTCCACGGCTATCCCTTTGATCTCTATGTGCATCACGGTGCCGGCGCCTATATCTGCGGCGAAGAGACGGCGCTGCTGGAGAGCCTCGAGGGCAAGAAGGGCATGCCGCGGCTGAAGCCGCCATTCCCGGCCAATATGGGTCTCTATGGCTGCCCGACCACGGTCAACAACGTCGAGTCGATCGCGGTCGCGCCGACCATCCTGCGCCGCGGCGCGAGCTGGTTCTCCTCGCTCGGCACGCCGAACAATGTCGGCACCAAGCTCTTCTGCGTCTCGGGCCATGTGAACAAGCCCTGCAACGTCGAAGAGGCGATGGGCATTCCGTTCCGCGAGCTGATCGACAAGCATTGCGGCGGCATCCGCGGCGGCTGGGACAATCTCAAGGCGGTCATCCCCGGCGGTTCGTCGGTGCGCATGGTCCCGGCCGAGCAGATCATCGACACGCCGATGGATTTCGACTCGCTCTCGAAGCTGCGCTCCGGCCTCGGCACGGCGGCGGTGATCGTGATGGACAAGTCGACCGACATCGTCCGCGCCATCGCCCGCATCAGCCATTTCTACAAGCACGAGAGCTGCGGCCAGTGCACGCCTTGCCGCGAGGGCACGGGCTGGATGTGGCGCGTCATGGAGCGCATGGCCGAGGGCCGCGCCCAGAAGCGCGAGATCGATATGCTGCTCGACGTCACCAAGCAGATCGAGGGCCACACGATCTGTGCGCTCGGCGACGCCGCGGCCTGGCCGATCCAGGGCCTGATCGCGCATTTCCGTCACGAGATCGAGCAGCGCATCGACGACTATGCCGCCAACCCGCACAGCGAGCCTGTGCGCCTGATGGCGGCGGAGTGAGACCATGACGAAACTCCTCATCGACGGCATCGAGGTCGATGTCCCCGCCGAGTACACCGTGCTCCAGGCCTGCGAGGCCGCGGGCGTCGAGGTGCCGCGCTTCTGCTTCCACGAGCGCCTCTCGATCGCCGGCAACTGCCGCATGTGCCTCGTCGAGGTGAAGGGTGGCCCGCCGAAGCCGCAGGCCTCCTGCGCCATCGGCGTGCGCGACCTGCGCCCCGGCCCCAACGGCGAGCCGCCGGTCGTCCTGACCAAATCGCCGATGGTCAAGAAGGCGCGCGAAGGGGTGATGGAGTTCCTGCTCATCAACCACCCGCTCGACTGCCCGATCTGCGATCAGGGCGGCGAATGCGATCTCCAGGACCAGGCGATGGCCTATGGCGCTGACACCTCGCGCTATGCCGAGAACAAGCGCGCGGTCGAGGACAAGTATATAGGCCCGCTGGTCAAGACGACGATGACCCGCTGCATCCAGTGCACGCGCTGCGTCCGCTTCACCACCGAGGTCGCCGGCGCCTCCGATCTCGGCGCCATCGGCCGCGGCGAGGACATGGAGATCACGACCTATCTCGAGCAGGCGATGTCGTCGGAGCTCCAGAGCAATGTCGTCGATCTCTGCCCCGTCGGCGCGCTGACCTCCAAGCCCTACCAGAACAAGGCCCGGCCCTGGGAGCTCTCCAAGACCGAGAGCATCGACGTGATGGATGCGGTCGGCTCGGCCATCCGCGTCGACTCGCGCGGCAAGGAAGTGATGCGGATCCTGCCCCGCCTCAACGAGGCGGTGAACGAGGAGTGGATCTCCGACAAGACCCGCCATATCGCCGACGGTCTCAAGACCCAGCGCCTCGACCGGCCCTATATCCGCGAGAACGGGCGCTTGCGCCCCGCGAGCTGGACGGAGGCCTTCGCTGCCGTCGCCAACAAGGTGAAGGCCGCGAGCCCAGAGAAGATTGGCGCCATCGCGGGCGATCTCGCGGCCGTGGAGGAGATGTTCGCGCTGAAGGCGCTGATCGCCTCGCTCGGATCGGCCAATCTCGACGCCCGCCAGGACGGCACCAGGCTGCATCCGAAGTTCGGCCGCGCCTCCTACGTGCTCAACGCCGGCATCGCGGGCATCGAGCAGGCGGATTCGCTGCTCATCATCGGCTCGAACCCGCGCCGCGAGGCGCCGATCCTGAATGCCCGCATCCGCAAGCGCTGGCTGCGCGGCAACTTCAAGGTCAGCCTCATCGGCGAGAAGGCCGATCTGACCTATGCCTATGATTATCTCGGCGCTGGTCCGGAGACGCTGGCCGATATCGTGAAATCGGCCCAGGCCGGCGAGGGCAAGGCGATGGTGCTGGTCGGGCAGGGCGCTCTCGCCCGTACCGACGGCGAGGCCGTCCTCTCGCTCGCTGCCAAGGCGGCGCAAGCGCTCGGCGCTGTCCGCGAAGGCTGGAACGGTTTTGGCGTCATCCACACCGCAGCGTCGCGTGTCGGCGCGCTCGATCTCGGCTTCGTGCCCGGCGAGGGTGGGTTGGACGCTGCCGCGATGGTCAAGCCGGGGGCGCTCGATGTGCTCTTCCTGCTCGGCGCCGACGAGATCGAGGTGCCGGAAGGCGCTTTCGTCGTCTACCAGGGTACGCATGGCGATAAGGGCGCCCATCGCGCCGACGTCATCCTGCCGGGCGCGGCCTACACCGAGAAGTCCGGCACCTATGTGAACACGGAAGGCCGTGTGCAGATGGGCGACCGCGCCACCTTCCCGCCGGGCGATGCCCGCGAGGACTGGGCGATCCTGCGCGCGCTCTCGGCGACGCTGGGCAAGACGCTGCCCTTCGACACGCTCGCCGGCCTGCGCAAGGCGCTCTATGAGGCGCATCCGCATTTCGCGGCGCTCGACGGCCTGCCGGCCAATGACGCTTCGGAGATCGGCAGGCTCGCCGGCCTCGGCGGCAAGACCGACAAGGCGGGCTTCGTCTCGCCCGTCGCCGATTTCTATCAGACCAACCCGATCGCGCGTGCCTCCGCCATCATGGCGGAATGCTCGGCGCTGGCCTCGGGCCGGCACCAGCAGGCGGCGGAGTAACCGGCCATGAACTGGGACCTCGTCCTCGATATCGCGATCGTTCTCGGCAAGAGCCTGCTGCTGCTGGTCTGCCTGCTGGTCTTCATCGCCTACATCCTGCTCGCCGACCGCAAGGTTTGGGCGGCCGTGCAGCTGCGCCGCGGCCCGAACGTGGTCGGCCCCTGGGGCCTGTTCCAGAGCTTCGCCGACCTGATCAAGTTCGCGCTCAAGGAGCCGATCATTCCGTCCGGCGCCAACAAGGGCATCTTCCTGCTGGCGCCCTTCATCTCCTGCCTCTTGGCGCTCGGCGCCTGGGCGGTGATCCCGGTGGCGGAAGGCTGGGCGATCGCCGACATCAATGTCGGCGTGCTCTACATCCTCGCGATCTCCTCGCTCGGCGTCTACGGCATCATCATGGCCGGCTGGGCTTCGAACTCGAAATACCCGTTCATGAGCGCGCTGCGCTCGGCGGCGCAGATGGTGTCCTACGAGGTCTCGATCGGCTTCGTCATCATCACCGTGCTGCTCTGCGTCGGCTCGCTCAATCTCTCGGCCGTGGTCGAGGCGCAGCAGAACCGGGGCCTGGCGCACGCGCTCGGCGTGCCGTGGCTCTCGATCCTGAACTGGTACTTCATCCCGCTCTTCCCGATGTTCGTGGTCTTCTTCGTTTCGGCGCTGGCCGAGACGAACCGGCCGCCCTTCGATCTGGCCGAGGCGGAATCCGAGCTCGTGGCGGGCTTCATGGTCGAGTATTCCTCGACGCCGTACCTGCTGTTCATGCTCGGCGAATACGTGGCGATCATGACCATGTGCTCGCTGACCACGATCCTCTTCCTCGGCGGCTGGGCGCCCCCGGTCGCGCTGCCGCCCTTCACCTGGCTGCCCGGCGTGTTCTGGTTCGCGCTCAAGGTCTGCCTCGTGTTCTTCATGTTCGCGCTGGTGAAGGCCTTCGTGCCGCGCTACCGCTACGACCAGCTGATGCGCCTGGGCTGGAAGGTCTTCCTACCGCTCTCGCTGGCCTGCGTGGTGATTGTGGCGCTGGTGCTGCAGCTGACGGGCTGGGGCCCGGTGGCTGGATGAGTTGGGCCGGCCCGCTCGGAGCCCTGATCGGCTTCGGGCTCGGCCTGCTGGAATACCGGCTGATCTCGGCCGTGGTGATCGGGGCGCTGCGGCGCACGGATCGCTCGGAGACGCAGGCCGAGAAGGATGATTACGAGCGCCGTATCCGCATCCTGCGGGCGGCTCTGGTTGTGATGACGATCGGCTTGATGCCGGTCCTGGGTTTCGTGATCGGCCGGACTGTGTTCGGCTGAGGATGGAAGGACGAAGGCGATGTCACTCGCGCAAGCCGCAAGGGGCCTGCTGCTGAAGGAGTTCGTCGGGGCGATCGGGCTCTCGATGCGCTATTTCTTCAAGCCGAAGGCGACGCTGAACTACCCGTTCGAGAAGGGCCAGCTCTCGCCGCGCTTCCGTGGCGAGCACGCGCTGCGTCGCTATCCGAACGGCGAGGAGCGCTGCATCGCCTGCAAGCTCTGCGAGGCGATCTGCCCGGCGCAGGCCATCACCATCGAGGCCGGCCCGCGCCGCAACGACGGCACGCGCCGCACCACCCGTTACGACATCGACATGACGAAGTGCATCTACTGCGGCTTCTGCCAGGAAGCCTGCCCGGTCGATGCCATCGTCGAGGGGCCGAATTTCGAGTTCGCGACCGAGACCCGCGAGGAGCTGTTCTACGACAAGGACAAGCTGCTCGCGAACGGCGCGCGCTGGGAACGCGAGATCGCGCGCAACATCGCGATGGACGCGCCTTATCGGTAGTTGAAGCGCCGTCATGCTCGGGCTTGACCCGGGCATCTCTTGCCGGAGATTCTCGGGTCAAGCCCGAGAATGACGCCCTTAGAACGAGACCAGACCCGCCGTGCGGTTGTCCCGCCCGGCGGGCCTGATTATAGACGCTCCAAATTGCTCGGGGTCTTTTGAGTCCCGGAGCACGAACCAAACGAGGACCGCGCCGAAAAGGGGCGGGAAGGGCTGGCCGAGATGAATGCCGCAGCGGCTTTCTTCTATCTCTTCGCAGGCATTACCGTGGCATCCGCCTTTATGGTGGTGACCTCGCGCAATCCCGTGCACTCGGTGCTCTATCTGATCCTGGCCTTCGTCAACGCGGCCGGGCTGTTCATGCTGCTCGGCGCCGAGTTCCTCGCGATGCTGCTGGTCGTCGTCTATGTCGGCGCGGTCGCGGTGCTCTTCCTCTTCGTGGTGATGATGCTCGACGTCGATTTCGCCGAGTTCCGCCAGGGCTTCCTGAACTACCTGCCGATCGGCGCGCTGATCGGCTTCATCTTCGCCGTCGAGCTCCTGATGGTCGTCGGCGCCTGGGTCATCAACCCGCAGCTCGTCAAGGCGCCGGTCGCCGCGATTCCCGGCGGGATCACGAATACCGAGGCGCTCGGCCGCGTGCTCTACACGCAGTACATCTACTACTTCCAGGCGGCCGGCCTCGTGCTGCTCGTCGCCATGATCGGCGCGATCGTGCTGACGCTGCGCGAGCGCCACGGCATCAAGCGCCAGCACGTCCCGACCCAGAACGCCCGTACCAAGGCCGCGGCGATGGAGGTCAAGCAGGTGCCCTCGCGCGCCGGCGTTCCCGAGGAGATGGCATGATGATCGGACTGGGCCACTATCTCGCCGTCAGCGCGATCCTGTTCACGCTCGGCGTGCTCGGCATCTTCGTCAACCGCAAGAACATCATCGTCATCCTGATGTCGGTCGAGCTCATCCTGCTCTCGGTCAACATCAACTTCGTCGCCTTCTCGAGCTTCCTGGGCGACATCGTCGGCCAGGTCTTCGCGCTGCTCGTGCTTACGGTGGCGGCGGCGGAGGCCGCGATCGGTCTCGCCATTCTCGTCGTCTACTTCCGCAACCGCGGCTCGATCGCGGTGGAAGACATCAACATGATGAAAGGCTGAGCGTCGCAAGGCGCCTGGACCTCACGGACATGTATCACCTGATCGTCTTCCTCCCCCTCATCGGCTTCCTGATCGCCGGGCTCTTCGGCCGGCTGATCGGCGCGCGCGGCTCCGAGATCGTCACGACCTCGCTGCTCATCGTCTCGGCAGTGCTGTCCTGGGTCGCCTTCTTCCAGGTCGGCTTGGGTTCGGGCACGACGCGCATCCAGGTCGCGAACTGGATCTCCTCTGGTGCCCTGCAGGTCGACTGGGCCTTCCGCATCGACACGCTGACGGCGGTGATGCTGGTCGTCGTCAACACCGTGTCGTCGCTCGTGCACCTCTATTCCATCGGCTACATGCACGAGGATCCGCACCGGCCGCGCTTCTTCGCCTATCTCTCGCTGTTCACCTTCGCCATGCTGATGCTGGTGACGGCGGACAACCTCGTCCAGATGTTCTTCGGCTGGGAAGGCGTCGGTCTCGCCTCCTACCTGCTGATCGGCTTCTGGTACCAGAAGCCCTCGGCCAATGCCGCGGCGATGAAGGCCTTCATCGTCAACCGCGTCGGCGATTTCGGCTTCCTGCTCGGCATCTTCCTGATCTTCGTGCTCTTCGGCGCGGTCACCTTCGACTCGATCTTCCCGCGCGTCGGCGAGATGGTCGGCAAGCCCTTCCATTTCCTCGGCTATGACTGGAATGCGCTGACGCTGACCTGCCTGCTGCTGTTCATGGGCGCCATGGGCAAGTCGGCGCAGTTCCTGCTGCACACTTGGCTGCCGGACGCGATGGAAGGCCCGACCCCGGTCTCCGCCCTCATTCATGCCGCGACGATGGTCACGGCCGGCGTCTTCATGGTCGCGCGCCTCTCGCCGATCTTCGAATACGCTCCGGTCGCGCTCACCGTCGTTGTCGTCATCGGCGCCACCACGGCCTTCTTCGCCGCGACGGTCGGCCTCGTGCAGAACGACATCAAGCGCGTCATCGCCTATTCGACCTGCTCGCAGCTCGGCTACATGTTCGTCGCGCTCGGCGTCGGCAATTACGGCGCCGGCATCTTCCACCTGTTCACGCACGCCTTCTTCAAGGCGCTGCTCTTCTTGGGCGCCGGCTCGGTCATCCACGCGATGCACCACGAGCAGGACATGCGCCATATGGGCGGCCTGCGGAAGCATATCCCCTTCACCGCCGCCGCCATGACCATCGGCACGCTGGCACTGACCGGCTTCCCTGGCTTCGCCGGCTACTTCTCCAAGGACGCCATCATCGAGAGCGCCTATGCCTCGGTGGCGCATGGCGGCTTCGCCTCGTCCTACGCCTTCGTCCTGCTGGTCGTCGCGGCCTGCATGACCTCCTTCTACTCCTGGCGGCTCTATTTCATGACCTTCGAGGGCGCGCCGCGCTGGGGCCATGGCCATGGTTCACATGGTCACGACGATCACGCGCACGCCGCTCACGGCCACGATGACCATGCGCATGACGATCACGGCCACGGCCATGATCACACCCCGCATGAGAGCCCCTGGGTGATGCTGCTGCCGCTCGCCCTGCTTTCGCTGGGCGCGGTCGCTGCCGGCTATGTCTTCAAGGAGTACTTCATCGGCCACGACTTCGAGCATTTCTGGAAGTCGGCGCTGTTCATGGGCAAGGACAACCACATCCTGCACACCATGCATGAAGTGCCGGGCTGGGTGGTCTGGTCGCCCTTCGTGGCGATGGCGATCGGCTTCGTGCTGGCCTACTGGATGTATGTCCGCCGGCCGGACATCCCGGGCAGGCTCGCGGCAGCGAACCCGGTTCTGTACCGGTTCCTGCTCAACAAATGGTACTTCGACGAGATCTACGACTTCCTGTTCGTGCGCCCGGCGAAGTGGCTCGGCCGCTTCCTCTGGAAGAAGGGTGACGGCTTCGTCATCGACGGCTTCGGTCCGGACGGCGTCTCGGCCCGCGTCGTCGACGTCACCAACCGCGTCGTGCGTCTGCAGACCGGCTATCTCTACCACTATGCCTTCGCCATGCTGATCGGCGTCGCCGGGCTGGTGACCTGGTATCTCGTGACCCGCGGGTGAGATGATGTTCGGTTTCGGTATTCTCACCGGTCTCCTGATCCTGCCGCTGGTCGGCGCTGCCTTCATCCTGGCGCAGCGCGGCGACGAGGCTTCGGTCGCTTCAAACGCCCGCTGGGCGGCGCTGGTCACGACGGTGCTGACCTTCGTGCTCGCCTGCGTCGCCTGGAGCCGCTTCAACCCGGCCGATCCCGGCTTCCAGCTCGTCGAGAGCCATGGCTGGATCTCGGAGTCGATCCGCTTCAAGCTCGGCGTCGACGGCTTCTCCTTCCCCTTCATCGTGCTGACGGCGTTCCTGATGCCGTTCTGCATCCTCGCTTCCTGGACCTCGGTCGAGAAGCGGGTGGCGGAGTACATGGTCGCCTTCCTGGTGCTGGAGACGCTGATGATCGGCGTCTTCGCGGCGCTCGACCTCGTGCTGTTCTACCTGTTCTTCGAGGCCGGCCTGATCCCGATGTTCCTGATCATCGGCATCTGGGGCGGCAAGCGGCGCGTCTACGCCTCCTACAAGTTCTTCCTCTACACGCTGCTCGGCTCGGTGCTGATGCTGCTGGCCGTGATGGCGATGTACTGGAACGCTGGCACCACCGACATTCCGGCGCTGCTCGCCCACCAGTTCCCGGCCGGCATGCAGAAATGGCTCTGGCTCGCCTTCTTCGCCTCCTTTGCGGTGAAGATGCCGATGTGGCCGGTCCATACCTGGCTGCCTGACGCCCACGTCGAGGCGCCCACCGCCGGCTCCGTCATCCTGGCGGCGATCCTCCTGAAGATGGGCGGCTACGGCTTCATCCGCTTCTCGATCCCGATGTTCCCGGAGGCGTCGCATGATTTCGCGCCGCTGGTCTTCGCGCTCTCCGTCATCGCCATCGTCTACACCTCGCTGGTGGCGCTGATGCAGGAGGACATCAAGAAGCTGATCGCCTACTCCTCGGTGGCGCATATGGGCTTCGTCACCATGGGGCTGTTCACCCTGACCCCGCAGGGCATCCAGGGCGCCATGTTCCAGATGATGAGCCACGGCCTCGTCTCGGGCGCGCTCTTCCTCTGCGTCGGCGTGATCTACGACCGGATGCACACCCGCGAGATCGCCGCCTATGGCGGGCTGGTGAACCGGATGCCGCTCTACGCCGTGGTCTTCATGGTCTTCACCATGGCCAATGTCGGGCTGCCCGGCACGGCCGGTTTCGTCGGCGAGTTCCTGACGCTGCTCGGCGCCTTCCGCGCCAATCCCTGGGTCGCCTTCTTCGCGACGTCGGGCGTCATCCTCTCGGCGGGCTATGCGCTCTGGCTCTATCGCCGCGTCGTCTTCGGTGAACTGGTGAAGCCCGAGCTCAAGGACATCAAGGATTTGAACGGCCGGGAGATCGCGATCCTCGCTCCGCTGGTCCTGCTGACGATCTGGTACGGCATCCAGCCCCACACCATCCTCGACGCCTTCGCGGCGCCGACCGAAATGCTCATCAAGAACTATCAGGCCGCGCTGACCGTCGCGAAGACGGCCATGCTCGCCGCGCAGTAAGGTCTCGGACATGGCTCTGCCCGCTCTCGGCCCGGCCTTGCCGGAAATCATCCTGGCGCTCGGCGCCATCGCCATGGTGCTGATCGGCGCCGTCCGCGGCGAGCGTGCCGGCCGCCTGCTGGAAGGCCTGGCGCTTGTCCTGCTTGCCGTGGCGCTCGTGGTGGTCGTCTCGGGCGAGGGCAGACTCCTGACCTTCAACGGCGGCTTCGTCGCCGACGGCTTCGCCCGCTTCATGAAGGTGCTGACGCTGCTGGGCGCTGGTGCGACCATCCTCCTGGCCTCGGAGACGCTGCGCCGTCAGGGCGTGATGCGCTTCGAGTTCCCGATCCTGATCGTGCTCTCGACCATCGGCATGATGATGATGATCTCGGCCAACGATCTCATCAGTCTCTATGTCGGCCTCGAATTGCAGTCGCTGGCGCTCTATGTCGTCGCCGCCTTCGACCGCGACAATGCCCGCTCCACGGAAGCCGGCCTCAAGTACTTCGTGCTCGGAGCGCTCTCCTCCGGCATGCTGCTCTATGGCGCCTCGCTGACCTATGGCTTCACCGGAACGGTGACCTTCCCGGGCATCGCGGCGGCGACGCAGGGCGGCCATGCCGGCCTCGGTCTCGTCTTCGGCATCGTCTTCATCGCCGCCGGCGTCGCCTTCAAGATCTCGGCCGTGCCGTTCCATATGTGGACGCCGGATGTCTATGAAGGCTCGCCGACCCCGGTCGCCGCCTTCTTCGCCTCGGCGCCCAAGATGGCGGCGATGGCGATGGTGATCCGCGTCTTCATCGGCGCCTTCCCCGGCGCGATCCATGACTGGCAGCAGATCATCATCTTCATCTCGATCGCCTCGATGGCGCTCGGCGCCTTCGCCGCGATCGGCCAGCGCAACATCAAGCGCCTGCTCGCCTATTCCTCGATCGCGAATATGGGCTTCGCGCTGGTCGGCCTTGCCGCGGGCACGGCCGGCGGCGTGCAGGGCGTGATGACCTATATGGCGATCTACCTCGCCACCACGCTCGGCGCCTTCGCCTGCGTGCTGATGATGCGCCGCGACGGCAAGCTGGTCGAGGACATCAACGAGCTTGCCGGCCTCTCCCGGACGAACCCCTGGATGGCTTTCGCGCTCTCGATGATGATGTTCTCGCTCGCCGGCATCCCGCCGCTCGCCGGCTTCTGGGCGAAGTTCTACGTCTTCCTCGCCGCGATCGACGCCAAGCTCTACACGCTCGCCGTCGTCGGCGTCCTGACCAGCGTCGTCGGCGCCTATTACTATCTGCGCCTTGTCAAGGTGATGTATTTCGACGATCCGAAGCCGGCCTTCGAGCGCTCGGATCTCGGCGTGCGCACGGTGCTGTTCGTCTCGGCCGTCTTCGTGCTGGCGCTGTCGCTCGTGCCGGCACCGCTCTTCGACTCCGCTGCGGCTGCGGCGAAGTCGCTGTTTTGAGTGATGCGCGCCGGCATGCTCGGGCTTGACCCGAGCATCTCGCGAAGGAGAGGCGGCTTTTCCGGCCTGAGATTCTCGGGTCCGCGCTTCGCTTCACCCGAGAATGACGGGGGCATGTCGTCTCCGTGCGTTGTGCCCCATGCTCGGTGAAGCCGCCCGCGCTGCCGGCTACCGGCTGATCATCCGCGACGAGGTCGGCTCGACCATGGAGGAGGCCCGCCGCGCCCTGCATCAGGGGGAGCCGGGCAAGCTCTGGATCGTTGCCCGCAGCCAGAAGGCCGGGCGCGGGCGTCACGGCCGGCAATGGGGCTCGCCGCCCGGCAATCTCTACGCCAGCCTGCTGCTGACCGACCCGTGCGAGCCGGCGCTGGCGCCTCAGCTCGGCTTCGTCGCCGGGCTCGCCTTGCATGATGCCGCCTCGCAACTGCTCGGCCCCGCCGCTGGCGGGCTCAAGCTGAAATGGCCGAACGACCTGCTGCTCGGCGGCGCCAAGACGTCGGGCCTGCTGCTCGAAGGCGAAAGCCGGGCAGGGCGGCTCAACGTGATCCTCGGCTGCGGCGTCAACATCGCCTCCTGCCCGACGGACACGCCCTATCCGGCGACTTACCTGAAGACCGCCGCGCCCCGCGCGAATGTCGAGGCGATGCTGCTCGCACTCAGCGACGCCTGGGCGAAGCGCCACGCCGTCTGGTCGCAACCCGGCGGTTTCGGCCCGATCCGCGCCGCCTGGCTCGAACGCGCCGCCTTCCTCGGCGAAACCATCACGATCCGTTTGCCGGAAGGGCCGCTTGCGGGCCGTTTCAACGGCCTCGATCCGACCGGCCGCCTCGAGCTCGAAACCGAAACCGGCCGACGCCTGATCGATGCGGGCGATCTGTTCTTCGGGGCGCCCTGAGGTGGCGGGCGGCAATGCTGGCCTGCCGCGACACGACCGTGCTAAAGGACATTTCCGGTTCAACGCGGCCATCCCGGGCGGCCAAGGGACGACCCGGGATCCATGCCGGAACGCCGACCGGAAAGGGTCCGGCATGGATCCCGGATCTCTGCTTCGCTTCGTCCGGGATGACCTGCGTTTTCCGAAACATCTTCCAGGAAGCTGCGACCGGCGTGCGATGAGGCATGCCGCTGGCGGCTCTCCGTGCCTGCAGGATCATCCGTGACCCGTTCCAGCGACCAGCTTGTTTTCGTTCCCCTTGGCGGCCTCGGCGAGATCGGCATGAACGCTGCCCTCTACGGCTTCGGGCCGGAAGGGCGGCGAAAATGGATCCTGGTCGATTGCGGCCTGTCCTTCGCCGGGCCGGAGGCGCCGGGCGTCGACATCGTCCTGCCCGACCTGCGCTATATTATCGAGGAACGGGCGAACCTCATCGGCATCGTCATCACCCACGCCCATGAGGATCATATCGGCGCGCTCGCGGCGCTCTGGCCGAGCCTGCGCGCCCCGGTTTACTGCACGCGATTCGCCGCCGGCCTGCTCGGCACGCGCCGCCTCTCGGAGCCCGGCGCGCCCAAGGTCGAGATCAATGTCGTGCCGCAGGGCGGGCGCATCACGCTCGGCCCCTTCGACATCGAGTTCGTGCCCGTCGCGCACTCCATCCCCGAATCGAACGCGCTCGCCATCCGCACCCCGGCCGGCCTCGTCGTCCATACCGGCGACTGGAAGATCGACCCGACCCCGCGCGTCGGCCTGCCGACCGATGAGAAGCGCCTGCGCGAGCTCGGCGAGGAGGGCGTGCTCGCCCTGATCTGCGACTCGACCAACGTGATGCGCGACGGCACCAGCCCGAGCGAGGCCGATGTCGCCGCCAAGCTGAAGGAATTGGTCGCTTCCGCGCCGGGCCGTGTCGCCGTCACCACCTTCGCTTCCAATGTCGCAAGGCTGCGCGCCGTCGCCGAAGCGGCGATGGCGAATGATCGCGAGGTCGTCGTCGTCGGACGCGCCATGGACCGCGTCATCGATGTCGCGCGCGAATGCGGCTATCTCGACGGCATCCCGTCCTTCCGCCCGGTCGATGCCTATGGCTACCTGCCGCGCGACAAGGTCGTGGCGCTGGTCACCGGCAGCCAGGGCGAGCCGCGCGCCGCGCTCTCGCGAATCGCCGCCGACGACCATCCCGAGATCGCGCTTTCGGCCGGCGATCGCGTGATCTTTTCCTCGCGCACCATCCCCGGCAACGAGAAATCGGTCGGCAACATCCTGAACGCCCTGGCGCGCGACAACATCGAGATCATCACTGACCGCACCCATCTCGTGCACGTGTCCGGCCATCCGCGCCGTGAGGAGATGGCCAGGCTCTATGGCTGGCTGAAGCCGCAGATCGCGATCCCCGCCCATGGCGAGGATCTGCACCTCGCCGAGCATGAGAGCTTCGCCCGCAGCCTCGGCGTCAAGCATGTGCTGCGCACCGTCAATGGCGATGTCGTCGCGATCTCGGCCGAGGGGGCGCGGAAGATCGACGAGGCGCCGCATGGCCGGCTCTATCAGGATGGCAGCCTGCTGGTGAATTCGCTGGAGAAGACGATTGCCGAGCGCCGTAGGCTCTCTTTCGCCGGCATGGTCTCGGTCGCGGTCGCGGTCGACGAGAAGGGCGGCATCGCCGGCGAGCCGGAGATCGCCATCCTCGGCCTGCCGCCACGCACGCAGGACGGCACGGATTTCGAAGAATACGTCGCCGACACCGTCGCCGAACTGCTCGACGGCATTCCCAAGGCCCGCCGCCGCGACCCCGAGGCTCTGCGCAATGCGCTGGAGCGCGGCGTCCGCAGCGCCGTCAACGAGGAATGGGGCAAGAAGCCCCAGGTGCATGCGCTGGTGATCGAGGTCTAGAGTACGATCTCGTACGGTCACGCACCGTCATTCCGGACGCAGCGAAGCGGAGATCCGGAATCCATCATAAGGCGAGACATCGCCCTTCGATGGATCCAGGATCGGCGCGGCTGCGCCGCTTGTCCGGGATGACGTAGCGTTTCCGAGGATGGGTGTGAGCGGGAAGAGAGACATGATCGGACGCCTCAACCACGTCGCCATTGCCGTGAAGGATCTCGCGGCCTCGACGGCGCTCTATCGCGACACGCTCGGCGCGCGCGTCTCGCAGCCGCAGCCCGAGCCGGAGCACGGCGTCACCGTCGTCTTCGTCGAACTGCCCAATACCAAGATCGAGCTGCTCGAGCCGCTCGGCGCCGATTCCCCGATCGCGAAGTTCCTCGAGCGCAACCCGGACGGCGGCATCCATCACATCTGCTACGAGGTCGACGACATCCTCGCCGCCCGCGACCGGCTGAAGGAGCAGGGCGCCCGGGTGCTCGGTTCCGGCGAGCCGCGCATCGGCGCCCATGGCAAGCCGGTGCTGTTCCTGCACCCCAAGGATTTCCTCGGCACGCTGGTCGAGCTGGAGCAGGCCTGAGCCATGTCGGACATCAGCTTTCTCGGCCAGCCTGAACCCGGCTCGCCGCGCCCCTTCAGCGCCGCGACGGTCGCCGGCGGCCTCGTCTTCGTTTCCGGGCATTCCGCGCCGCATGATCCGGCGCGCGGCATCCATCGCGGCGCGACGCCGGCCGAGGAGGTGCGCAACGCGCTGGGTCGGGTCGCCGAGATCCTGGCAGAGGCGGGCAGCGCTCTCGATCGCGTCGTCCAGATGACGATGCTGATCACCGATCCGGCCGATTATGCCGCTTGCAACGCCGAATATGTGAAGCATTTCCCGAACGGCCTGCCGGCGCGCCACACGGCCCGTTTCGGTGTTCCGACCGAGGCGCGCGTCGCCTTTTCCTGCATCGCGCTGACAGGGACCACGCCATGACCATCGCCAGCGCGCTTGCGGTCTATTTCATCATCTGGTGGACGGTGCTGTTCGCGGTGCTGCCCTTCGGCATCCGCAGCCAGCAGGAAAGCGGGGAGGTCGTCGACGGCACCGAGCCCGGCGCGCCGGTCCTGCCCGGGCTGCTGAAGAAGGCGGCGATCACCTCGGTCATCGCGGCCGTCATCTTTGTCTTCGTCTGGTATGTCTGGGCGAATTACGACTTCTGAAGCGGCCGCTGCGTTCTGAAGCGCGCTTTTCAGCTCGGTCGTCGTCATCGGGCGCCGTTGCAGAATTATCTCATCCGGCGGCTCTTCTCGTCGGACGCTGGGCGGGGCTCCCGCTGACGCCGATCACCTGCTATCGCTGTTGGCGAAGAGCTTTGGTGCCTCGAGGTAGACTTTGCCTAAGTAAGTCCGGTCTCAATCTAGTTCACCCGTACAGCCGGTGGCGGAACGCCGTCGGCGTATGAATGCTTCGTCGGGTGGTGGCGAGAGACCGGTTTGGCACTGTTCAAATGCGCCAGCACAGCTCCCGCTGTTTCTGCTCTTCGACCATCACGACACCGCCATACCGCGCCCGGCAAGGGTCTCTCACGCGCCATCTTGGTGAACTTCCGAACGGAAGACCAAGACAACTATGTGCAGAGCACTTCGGGTCCGTTGGACCATCACGCCCAAAACCGCCCCCCGACCTTGGATTGCTTGTAGCGGTTGCGGCGGGCTGAAAGCCTTCCAATCCAGTGGGAAGATCCGGCTCAACGCCAATGGCCGCAAGCTTGACGCCTGGCTCATCTACAAATGCGTGGATTGCGAAAAAACCTGGAACCGTCCGCTCTTCGAGCGACGCAACCTTCGCGACATCGATCCTTCGGTTCTGGAGGCGCTTCAGTCCAACGATCCGGAATGGATCCAGGTAGAAGCGTTCAATCTCGATGCATTGAGGCGCAAGTCGCAACGCATCGACGAGTTCTCCGAGTACGACATCTTGAAGGATGTCGTATGTGAAGCGCCCTGTTGGACGGAACTGGAGATCGCGCTGACGGTGCCGCTTCAGGTCGGCACGCGCCTCGATCGTCTGCTGGCATCCGAACTGGCGGTATCGCGCACACGGCTTCAGGAACTCCGCGACCTGGGCAGGCTTCGGATCGATACGCAGCGCAGCGATGCTCTGCGACGTCACATCCGAACCGGGACCGTGGCAATTTTTGATCTGTCGCCGGAGCCCGATCGAGAACGGCTCTGGAGATCTCGGGCAACGGGAGCCGTGCTTTAGTTCTTGGCGCGGGGGCCGGTTTTCGAGCCCCCATGCCTTCCACGGCTTCGCCATGATCGAAGAACGGCTCGGGCGACGAAGCGGCAGCGAAAAAGGGGCGGTTCGAGCCCGCCATTCGCAGTCGCCATATCGATTCAGGCTGGGGCGTCGCTCATGCGGCGCCTCAACGGGAGCCCCCAAAGAAAAAAGGCAAGGCCGCAGCCTTGCCTTGGTGAGTCCGCCTTTTTCCGCAGTATCGGCGTACGTCTATGTGCGTACGACTTGCATACTAGCGGGCGTTCGTTCCTCCCGAGACCTGGTCCGCGGCGCCTTGCCTTAACAAAGCGTGCCCAGCGCAAGAAGGATTAGCCGATTGTGACGGAGTTGTCATCAGTTTAGGCACCTCCAGCCTCAACTTTTTGCAAATTCATTCTCGGCTGCACTTGTGCAGTGCAACAAGGCTGGATTCGCGGCCGCCGCATGCCTTGTTCCGGTCAAAGGATATCGCTACTGACCGAAAGGTCGCCGCCCCATTTGCGGCCATGGAGATCTTCATGCTGCGCAGCTCGCTCGCCGCTTTTGCCCTTCTCGCCTCGCTCGGCTTTGCCCAGGCACAGACTGCCGCGCCGAAGCCCGATCCCGACAACACCGTGGTGCTGACCACCAAGGACGGCCCGGTGACGATCCGCCTGCGGCCCGATCTGGCGCCGAAGCATGTCGCGCAGATCAAGGCGCTGGTGAAGCGCGGCTTCTATGACGGCGTCGTCTTCCACCGCGTCATCGACGGCTTCATGGCCCAGACCGGCGATCCGACCGGCACCGGCACCGGCGGCTCCGACCTGCCCAACATCCCGGCCGAGTTCAGCCAGACGCCCTACAAGGTCGGTTCCGTCGGCATGGCGCGCTCGCAATCGCCGAATTCCGCCAATTCGCAGTTCTTCATCTGCTACGAGGGCTGCGGCTCTCTGACCGGCAGCTACACGCTCTTCGGCGAAGTCGTCTCCGGCATGGATGCCGTGCGCAAGATCAAGAAGGGCGCGCCCGGTAGCGGTCAGGTCACGAACCCGGACAAGATCGTCTCCATGCGGATGCAGGCGGACGCCAAGTAAGCGGGCCAAGTAAGCCGGCCAAGTCAGGCGTGAGCGTCTCCGGCGGATGGGGCAGGCTGATGCAAAGGAGCAGGCCATGCGCCCTCTCGTCTTGACGGCCTTTCTCCTCGGCGCGGCGCTCGCGCCGGCGGCCGCGCAGGAAACGCTCGATCTCGGCCGGCCGCCGCCCTCGGGCTCGCAGAATCCGGTTCTGCCTCCGCCTTCCGGCTCGCAGAACCCGATCCTGCCGCCGCAGAGCGGCCAGCGCTACGCTCCGGGCGTTGGCGGGCCGTTCAGCGGCAACGACATCCCCGGCATCGATCAGCGCCGGATCGGCCCGTCTCGCCTCAGGGGCGGCGCGGGCGAGATCGGCCTGATCGGCGACGTCTCGCCCCAGACGCCGAACGAGCCGGGTGAGGCCGTCGACAAGCTCACCGATATCGCGCCGGCCCTGCGCCGCTGCTGGCAGCCGCCGCCGCTGCCGGGCGACCTGACCGGCGCGATGGTCTCGCTCCGCTTCAGCCTGCGGCGTGACGGCACGCTGTTCGGCCAGCCGCGCGTGACCTGGGAAACCCGGCGCGGCGATCCCGCGTTCCAGAGACGCTTCAGCGAGTCCGCCGTTGCCGCCGTGCATGCCTGCACGCCGATGAGGTTGTCGAAGGGCCTCGGAGCGAGTATCGCGGGGCGACCCTTCATCATACGCTTCCACGGCCACGTGCCGCTTAACGAAAGGCAGAGCTGATGTCGCTCGATCCAGAAAACACCATCGTCATGGAGACGACCAAGGGCAAGGTGGTCATCAAGCTGCGCCCCGACCTCGCTCCGGGCCATGTCGAGCGCATCAAGACGCTCGCTCGCGAGGGCTTCTATGACGGCATCGTCTTCCACCGCGTCATCGACGGCTTCATGGCGCAGGTCGGCTGCCCCCATGGCACGGGCACCGGCGGCTCGGACTATCCTGACCTGAAGCAGGAATTCAACGCCGAGCCGCATGTCCGCGGCATCTGCTCGATGGCCCGCTCCCAGAACCCGAACTCGGCCAACAGCCAGTTCTTCATCGTCTTCGACGATGCCCGCTTCCTCGACAAGCAGTACACCGTCTGGGGCCAGGTCGTCGAAGGGATGGAGAATGTCGACAAGATCAAGCGCGGCGAGCCCGTGCGCGATCCCGACTCCATCGTCTCGATGAAGGTGATGGCCGACGCGGCCTGATCGCTTCGCTCAACCCGAGCCCTCGTTCCGGGAGATGCGGCGCCAGCCGCGCTCGACGCCCGGAATGAGGGCTCTTTGCGTTTGAAGAGAGATGTAGACCGATGGATGTCGGCCTCTTCGATTTCGATCTGCCCGAGGACCGTATCGCGCTGAGGCCGGCAAGCCCGCGCGATGCGGCGCGTCTGCTCGTGGTGCGTCCTGACGCAGCCCAGCCCTTCGCCGATCTCGGCATCCGTGACCTGCCGTCCCTGCTGCAGCCGGGCGACGCGCTCGTTCTCAACGATACCCGTGTGATTCCCTCGCGCCTGCGCGGCCGGCGCTATCGCGGCGAGGATTCGGCACGCGTCGAGATCATGCTGCACAAGCGCGAGAGCGAGGATCGCTGGCGCGCCTTCGCCCGCCCGGCCAAGAAGCTGGCATTGGGCGAGACCGTCATGTTCGACGCGGACGGCGCCAGCAATGCCTGCGAGCTCGGCCGCCTGCAGGCCGAAGTCCTGGAGAAGGGCGAGGGCGGCGAGGTCGAGTTGCGCTTCAGCCTGACCGGCGCCTATCTCGACGAGGCGATCGCGCGGCTCGGCGAATTGCCGCTGCCGCCCTATATCGCCGGCAAGCGGCCCGCCGACCACGCCGATGCCAGCGATTACCAGACCTCCTACGCCCGTCATGAGGGTGCTGTCGCGGCGCCGACGGCTGGCTTACATTTCACGCCGGAGCTGTTCTCAGGTCTCGAAGCACGCGGCGTCTCCCGCCATTTCGTCACGCTGCACGTCGGCGCCGGCACCTTCCTCCCGGTCAAGGCTGATGACACCGACGAACACCGCATGCATGCCGAATGGGGCACGGTCTCGGCGGAGACGGCGGCCGCGCTCAACGCGGTGAAGGCGAGGGGCGGGCGCATCGTCGCCGCTGGCACGACCTCGCTGCGCCTCCTCGAAAGCGCGACCGGCGAGGACGGGGCGATCCGGCCCTTCTCCGGCGACACGGCGATCTTCATCACGCCGGGCTATCGCTTCCGCGCGGTCGACGTGCTGATGACCAATTTCCATCTGCCGCGCTCGACGCTGTTCATGCTCGTCTCCGCCTTCTGCGGACTCGACGTGATGAAACGCGCCTATGCCCATGCGATCGCTGAGCAATACCGCTTCTACAGCTATGGCGACGGCAGCCTGCTGTTCAGGGCGGGCTGACCGCAGCCGTCATGCTCGGGCTTGACCCGAGCATGACGGAAACCAGTGCTTTCTCGTCTTGAGATCTCGGGTCCGCGCTTCGCTTCGCCCGAGAATGACGCTTCCAGTCTCAGTTCCCCGGCAGCGGCGGCACGCCCTTCTGCCATTCCGGCCAGTCCGTCACGATGTGATCGACCACGCGCGAGCCGGCCGCTTCGATATTGGCGACGGTTTCGGCGAAGCCGCCGGCGGTCTGACCCGGCGCCGGGTCGAGATGCTGCAACGTCGTCTCGTTCGGGTTGCCCTGGTCGAAATTGACCGCGCCGCGCAGGCTCAGGACACGGTCGGTGCCGAATTGGCGCTTGATCACCAGCGTGATCGCCGCCGCCTCCATCTCGGTGATGACATAGTCGTCGGCGCCGTAGAGCTTGGCGATGTACTGGGCCTCCTTCGACAGGCCGGGGCCGTGGAAGAAGGTGTCGCCGGTCATATGCGTGCCGGTCGTCACGGCCGGCGCAGCCTGCGCGCGCTTCTCCGGATAGCGCATGCGGTATTGCCGCGCCGCATCGGAATCCTGCAGGTTGGTGCCCTGGCTCAGCTTGACGGCCCAGCCGACCAGCGCCGGGTTGAGCTGGAAGACGCGGTAGCTCTCATAGCCCTTGCGCGGCATGAAGACCGGCTCGCCCGGCTTGCCTTCCTCCGGCGCCCAGCGATGGCCGAGATCGTAATCGACGAGCCAGCTCGCCCAGGAGACGTCGCCGATGGTGCCGCGCGAGGGCGGCGTGCCGGCGACG
This sequence comes from Allobosea sp. OAE752, assembly GCF_050433265.1. Classification (NCBI taxonomy): domain Bacteria; kingdom Pseudomonadati; phylum Pseudomonadota; class Alphaproteobacteria; order Hyphomicrobiales; family Alloboseaceae; genus Allobosea; species Allobosea sp. OAE752. The sequence continues at coordinate 249,745 of NZ_JBNPXO010000005.1, read as the reverse complement.
CCGCTCAGGATGAAATAGGCCTGCGAGAAGTCATAGGCCGGATCGAGCAGGATCGCCTGCATCGAGGAGGAGGAGTTGACTTTGCCCATGCCGAGCACGGCCCCGCAGACGCCGTCATCGTTGCAATAGATCGGCTTCAGCGCGCCTTTGACGGCATGGGGCGGGCTTTTCATCCAGTAGCGCTCGTACCAGTGCTGGAATTCGCCGGCGCGATCGCCCGTATTCTCGCCGATCTCGAACATCGCCGCGACGAAGACCTTGACCTTGACCGGCTCCGAGGCGGCTCTCGCCGGCAAGGTGACGGTGCCAAGGGCAAGGGTGGCAAGGGCGAGAGCAGCCATGCCGTAACGCGAAATGATGTTCTGAGCCATGTCGGCCTCCGCAGCGGCGATCTGCCCGCTTTCCAGCGAGTCACAGCAAGCCTCGTGCCGTGTTCTGCCATGGCGGCGGCCGGGCCGTCCATGTCGATGCTGCAATCTGCGACGCCACGGTCGTTGAACCGGCTCGCATTCCGGCCGTGAAAATGCTACCGGGCTCCCAACAGGGATTTTGACAGTCAAATGGCCGATATTTTTCGCGAGATCGATGAGGAAGTCCGCCGGGACAAGGCGGCGCAGTTCTGGAAGAAGTACGGCTGGGCCGCTGTGGCGCTGGCCGTGCTTGCCGTCATCGGCATGGCCGGCTGGCAGTTCTGGCAGCACCAGCAGAATCAGGCAGCGGCGGCCGTTGGCGCGCGCTTCGAGGCGGCGCTGAAATCCTCGCGCGACGGCGATAGCACCCAGGCTGAGTCGATCCTGAAGGAGCTCGCCGCGGGTGCACCGGCCGGCTATCGCGAGATCGCCCGCTTCCGTCTCGCCGCCGAGACGGCCAAGAACGATCCCGCCGCCGGCGCCACCGCCTTCGACGCGCTCGCCAATGACGGCTCGCTCGACCAGAGCTATCGCGACCTGGCCCGGCTGCGCGCCGGCATCCTGCGCGTCGATCTCGTTCCCTATGCCGAGATCAAGCAGGCGCTGGAGCCGCTGGCGACGCCGCAGGGCATCTGGCGCCATTCCGCGCGCGAATTCCTCGGCGTCTCGGCCCTGAAGAACAACCTCTTCGAGGATGCCGGGCGCTGGTTCGACGCCATCGTCACCGATCCGGCGACACCGCAGGCCGAGCGTCAGCGGGCCGACCTCTACCTCGCGCTGGTCCGTGGCGGGCCGGTGACGGTGCAGAACTAGAAAAAACCCTTATCATCGCGCGCGTCATCCCGGCGACCGCAGGGAGACCCGGGATCCATGCCTGAGCGTTTCCAGCTAAGGTTCAGGCAATGGATCTCGGCTCTGCGCTTTGCGTGGCTGGGATGACGACGGAAGATGTGAAGCGAATGACAGCCATCGTTGCCCTCATCGGGCGCCCCAATGTCGGCAAGTCGACCCTGTTCAACCGGCTCGTCGGCAAGAAGCTCGCGCTGGTCGATGACCGCCCGGGCGTGACGCGCGACCGCCGCGAGGGCGACGCCTCGCTCGGCCATCTGCGCTTCAAGGTCATCGACACCGCCGGTCTGGAAGAGGCCGACAAGGATTCGCTTCTCGGCCGCATGCGCGCCCAGACCGAGATGGCGATCGCCCAGGCCGATGTCGTCGTCTTCATGATCGACGCCCGGCTGGGCCTGACGCCGATGGACCAGCCCTTCGCCGAATTGGTGCGCCGCTCCGGCAAGCCGGTGATCCTGCTGGCCAACAAGGCCGAGGGCAAAAAGGGCGCGGACGGCATCATCGACGCCTATTCGCTCGGGCTCGGCGATCCCGTGCCGTTCTCGGCCGAGCATGGCGAGGGCACTTCGGATCTGCTGGAAGCGCTCGCCCCCTTCATCGACGACGAGCCCGATGAGGATGGGGAAGAGAGCGAGGCCGCCTGGGAGAACGTCGCAGGCGAGGGGACCGAAGAGGATATCGATCCGGACCGGCCGCTGCGCGTCACCATCATCGGCCGGCCCAACGCCGGCAAGTCGACGCTGGTCAACCGCATGATCGGCGAGGAGCGGCTGCTCACCGGCCCTGAGGCCGGCATCACCCGCGACACCATCTCGGTCGACTGGGAATGGCGCGGCCGCAAGGTCAAGCTCTTCGACACGGCCGGCATGCGCAAGCGCGCCCGCATCGAGGAGAAGCTGGAGAAGCTCTCCGTCGCGGATTCGCTGCGCGCCATCCGCTTCGCCGAGGTCGTGGTCGTGCTGCTCGATGCGACCATTCCTTTCGAGAAGCAGGATCTGACGCTGGTCGACCTGACCGAGCGCGAGGGCAGGGCCGTCGTCATCGGCCTCAACAAATGGGACCTTGTCGCCGACAAGCAGGGCCTGCTCGCCGAACTCAAGGAGAAGGCCAACCATCTGCTGGCGCAGGTGCGCGGCGTGCCGATCATCCCGCTCTCGGGCCTCGCCGGCGAGGGCATCGACCGGCTGATGCAGGGCGTGTTCTCGGCCTATGAGGTGTGGAACCGCCGCGTCTCGACCGCGCGCATCAACCGCTGGCTCGAAGGCGTTCTCTCGGCCCATCCGCCGCCGGCGGTGGCCGGGCGCCGCATCAAGATCCGCTACATGACGCAGGCCAAGGCCCGGCCGCCGACCTTCGCTCTGTTCGGCAATCAGCTCGACCACCTGCCGGTGTCCTACACCCGCTACCTCGTCAACAATCTGCGCGAGGCCTTCGAGCTGCCGGGCACGCCGATCCGGCTGCATACGCGCGGCGGCCACAATCCTTACGACAAGGAACGCAAGGGCTGATGCGTGTCGCGGTCGTGGGCGCCGGCATCGCCGGTCTTTCGACCGCCTGGTCGTTGAACCGGCGCGGGCATGCGGTGACGCTGTTCGAGCAGGCACCGCAGATCCCCAACCACTACGCCGCTTCCGGCGACCAGCACCGCGTCCGCCTACACCTTCACCGCCGACAAGAAGTTCCTCTCGCGGCAGATCGGCCGGGTCACGGTCGTCTCGGCCTGTTCGGGCCACGGCTACAAATTCGGCGCCGCCGTCGGCAGGCGGGTCGCTGCGGCGGTCGAGAGCGGCGATCAGGCCGGGTTGCTGCGCTGGCTCAGGGCCGAGTGACGCCGGCTGGCTTGCCCGCGTCGCGCGCCGAGAGCTCCTCGGCCTTCGCCTCGTCTGCCCGAGCCCCGTCCTCGTCTTTTGCGGCATGCCGGGCCGCGGCGCGGAACCGGTAATTCGCGTCCGATTCGGGCGCGAGACGGATCGCCTCGCTGAAGTCGGCGATGGCACGGGCCGTGTCGCCTCTGTTGAAATAGGTCAGGCCGCGGACCGTGCGCGCCTTTTCCAATCCCGGGGCGAGGGCGACAGCGCGATCGAGATCGGCGAGCGCCTTGTCCGCTTCACCGAGCGAGGCCTGGATCGAGGCGCGCGTTACGAGGAACTCTGCTTGCGCAGGGTCGAGACGGATGGCGGTGTCGAGATCGCTCAAGGCCCGCGGAAGATCCCGCATGTAGAATAGATGGGCCTTTCCGCGCTTCCAGAAGGCGACCGCGAGCGTCGGCGCAAGCGCGATGGCGCGGTCGTAATCGGCGAGCGCTCGCGCGTAGATTGCGCCCGTTCCCGGCGCCAGCAGGTCTGCGCGATCGAGCAGGGCCGCGGCGAGCGCGTCACCTGCGAGACCGCCCTTGTCGATCAAGGCATTGCAGGCCGCCAGAGCCCGGTCATGGCGGGCGATGCTCTCCAGCGGATCGAGGGCCGCTTCCGTGAGGCCGGAGCGACAGGTTTGGCGCAAGTCCGAAATGGCCGGGCGAGGAGATGCCGCCCCGTCATCGGCAAGAGCATGCCCGGTGGTCAGGACCATAGCCGCGCCGAGGGCCGGGAGGGAAAGCGGACGCCAGACGAAACCTGCGAGCATTCTGCCTCCGATGGTCGGGAGCGGCGAGACGCTCTCAGGCCGGCATCTGCGGCGCCAGCACCTTGCCTTGCGGGAAGTCGAAGATCTTGCCGCTGTCGGCCCAGTCCGGCGAGGCCAGCGTGACGAGATGCGGCGCGAGATCCTCCGGCGTCTTCAGCGTCGCCGGGTCTTCGCCCGGCATCGCCTCGGCACGCATCTTGGTGCGCAGCGGGCCGGGATTGACCAGCATGACCTTGACCGGGGTCGTCGCCGTCTCAGCCGCATAGGTGCGCCCCAGAGCCTCCACAGCCGCCTTGGAGATCGAGTACGGCCCCCAATAGGCCAGGCATTTATGCGCCGCGCCCGAGGAGAGCAGGATGACGCGTCCAGCGTCGGAAGCGCGCAGCGCCGGATCGAGCGACTTGATCAATCGCCAGTTGGCCGTGACGTTGATGTCGAGCACCTTGGCCCAGTCCTTCTCGGTCACGTGGCCGAGCGGGGAGAGGGAACCGAGAACGCCGGCATTGGCGAGCAGGATGTCGAGCTTGCCCCAGCGCTCCAGCAGCGCAGGACCGAGCTTCTCGAGCCCGCCCGCATCGGCGAGGTCGAGCGGCACCAGCGTGGCGCTGCCGCCGAGCGCGTTGATCTCGTCGTCCAGTTCCTCGAGCGCGCCGGTGGTGCGGGCGAGCGCCACGATATGGGCTCCGGCTGCGGCGAAAGCCAGCGCCGCCGCGCGACCGATGCCGCGCGAGGCGCCGGTGACGAGCGCGATGCGCCCCTGCAAAGGCTTGGACATCAGACGCCGCCGGTTCAGCCGGCTTCGGCCAGCAGGGAGATCTGCTGCTTGGCGCTCTCGCCGATCACGTCGGTCAGCGAGGTCGGGTAATCGCCGGTGAAGCAGTGGTCGGTGAATTGCGGCCTCAGCGGATCGCGCCGCTCATGGCCCATGGCGCGATAGAGCCCGTCGACCGAGATGAAGGCGAGCGAGTCGGCGCCGACGAACTGCCGCATCTCCTCGAGCGAATGCGTCGCGGCGAGCAGCTTCTCGCGGTCGGGCGTGTCGATGCCGTAATAGTCGGGATGGGTGATCGGCGGCGAGGAGATGCGGAAATGCACCTCGCGGGCGCCGGCCTCGCGCATCATCTTGACGATCTTGAAGGAGGTCGTGCCGCGCACGATCGAATCGTCGACCAGCACGATGCTCTTGCCTTCGACCACCGAGCGGTTGGCCGAGTGCTTCAGCTTGACGCCGAGCTCGCGGACCTTCTGCGTCGGTTCGATGAAGGTGCGCCCGACATAGTGGTTGCGGATGATGCCGAGCTCGAAGGGGATGCCGCTCGCCTGCGCATAGCCCAGCGCGGCCGGCACGCCCGAATCCGGCACCGGCACGACCACATCGGCATTGGCGGGGGATTCCTGCGCCAGCACGGCGCCCATCGCCTTGCGGCGCTCATAGATGCTGCGGCCCTTCACGATGGAGTCGGGCCGGGCGAAGTAGATGTATTCGAAGATGCAGGGCCGTTCCGCGATCGGCGGGAAGGGCTTGTGGCTTTCGATGCCGCTCTCGGAGACGATAAGCACCTCGCCGTTCTCGACCTCGCGGATGAACTTGGCGCCGATGATGTCGAGCGCGCAGGTCTCGGAGGTCAGGATCGGACAGCCGTCGAGCTCGCCCAGCACCAGCGGGCGGATGCCAAGCGGATCGCGCGCACCGATCAGCTTCTTGTTGGTCATGCCGACGAAGGCATAGGCGCCCTCGATCTGGCGGATGCCCTCGACGAAACGGTCGACGAAATTCTGCTTGCGGCTGCGCGCCACCAGATGCAGCAGCACCTCGGTATCGGAGGTCGACTGGTAGATCGCGCCGTCGCGCACGAGGTTGCGGCGCAGCGTCAGCCCGTTGGTGAGGTTTCCGTTATGCGCCAGGGCGAACCCGCCGCCATGCAGCTCGGCGAAGAGAGGCTGGACGTTGCGCAGGATGGTCTCGCCCGTCGTCGAATAGCGGACATGGCCGATCGCCTGCTTGCCCTTGAGCTTGTCGATGACGCTCGCTTCCGAGAAGGCATCGCCGACGAGGCCGAGCCGCCGTTCCGAGTGGAAGCGGGTGCCGTCGAAAGAGACGATGCCCGCCGCCTCCTGCCCGCGATGCTGGAGCGCATGCAGGCCCAGCGCCGTCAGCGCCGCGGCATCGGCATGGCCGTAGATCCCGAAGACGCCGCATTCCTCCCGCAGCCGGTCGGCGTTGGGATCGAAGGCGGTCTCCGTCTCGGTCGGCGAGATCATGGCGAGCTCCACACGGGGTTTAGAGGCGAACTTTCTACGCGCTAATTAGGGACGGGTTGGGGCAGGCGCAACGGGCGCCGGCGTGCCCGGAGCGCGGGGCTCCTCTGCGGGCGCTTCGGGCGCAGCCTCGGTGCCGGGCTTCTTCAGCAGGTTCTTGATGAAGTCGGCATTCACGTCCTGCGGCAGCATCGCGATCAGCGAGCGTCCGGTTTCCTCCAGCATCGGCTTGGCCTTGGCCTCCTTGGCCCAGACCGGCATCTTCTCGTTGCCGACCAGCGCCGCGAAGAAGACATAGCCGATCACGGCCAGCAGCAGCCCGCGCGCCGCGCCGAAGACGAAGCCCAAGGTGCGGTCGAGCGCGCCGATGCGCGAGTCGAGCACGAAGTCGGAGATGCGCGCCGTCAGCAGCGAGACGACGATCAGCGTGCCGAGGAACAACAACGCGATCGAGGCGACCAGCGCGATCGTGCCCTGCGCCGAGCTTGCCGGAATGTATTGCTGGATGAAGGGCACGAGCTGCGGATGGAACACCCAGGCGACGGCCGCCGCGGCGATCCATGAGACGATGGCGAGCACTTCGCGGGTAAAGCCGCGGACCGCGGCCAGCAAAGCCGAGATCAGAACCACGCCGATGACGACGAGATCGAGAATGGTGACAGGCATTGGGAAGGCCGCTTTGCTGATGACTCACGACGGCCGGCCCGCCGACGGACCACCGTTTCGGTTTTGCTATACGCGTTCCTCGCCCCTGCGTCACCCTGCCGGCGATGTCATTTCACACTCTTGCGTGGCGCGCGGGCGGCGATATCGGCAACGAGTTCCGTCACATGGCCGAAACGGCGCAGCGACAGGCCATTGCCGTCGCCATGATCGGCACCGCCCGCCGGCATGAGCGCCGCCTCGAATCCGAGCTTCGCCGCCTCCCTGAGTCGCGCCGCCGCGACCGAGACCGGCCTGACCGCGCCCGACAGCGCGATCTCGCCGAAATAGACCGCCTCCTGCGGCAGGATCGCACCCGTCAACGAGGAGACCAGCGCCGCCGCCACCGCGACATCCGCCGCCGGCTCGTTGACGCGCAAGCCACCCGCGACATTCAGATAGACGTCGTGCTGGCCGAGTCTGAGGCCGCCGTGGGTTTCGAGCACCGCGAGCACCATGGCGAGCCGGCTGTTCTCCCAGCCCACCACGGCGCGCCGCGGCGTGCCAAGCGCGGTCGGCGCCACCAGCGCCTGGATCTCGACCAGCACCGGCCGCGTGCCCTCGATGCCGGCGAAGACGGCCGCGCCCGGCGCCGGCTGGTCTCGGCCCGCGAGGAACAGGGCGGACGGGTTGGTGACCTCCGACAGCCCCTTGCCGGTCATCTCGAAGACGCCGATCTCGTCGGTCGCGCCGAAGCGGTTCTTCTGGCCGCGCAGGATGCGGAACGAGTGCGCCCCTTCTCCTTCGAATGAGAGAACGGCGTCGACCATGTGCTCGACCACGCGCGGGCCGGCGATCTGCCCGTCCTTGGTGACATGGCCGACCAGGATCAGGCAGACGCCGCTGGTCTTGGCGTAGCGGATCAGCGCCTGGGCCGAGCCGCGCACCTGCGTCACCGTGCCGGGCGCACTTTCGACCTCGCCGGACCACATGGTCTGGATCGAATCGATCACGACGAGGGCAGGGCGCTCACCCTGGCCGAGCGTCGCGATGATATCCTCGACATTGGTTTCCGCCGCCAGATCGACCGGCGCCTCGGCCAGCCCCATGCGCTCGGCACGCAACCTGACCTGCCCGGTCGATTCCTCGCCCGAGACATAGACGACGCGCCGTCCGCCCAGCGCCAGCGCGGCGCAGGCCTGCATCAGGAGCGTCGATTTGCCGATGCCGGGGTCGCCGCCGATCAGCAGCACCGAGCCTGGCACGAAGCCCCCGCCCGTGACGCGATCCAGTTCGCCTATGCCTGAGACGATGCGCGGCGCGTCCTGCGTCTCGCCCTTGAGCGTCTCCAGCGCGAAGACGCGGCCCCGCGCCCTCCCGCCGGACGAGGGGCGCCCGCCGCCCGGAACCGGCGCCGCTTGCGCTTCCTCGACGAGCGAGGACCATGTCCCGCAGGCGTCGCACTTGCCCTGCCAGCGGTGATAGACGGCCCCGCAGGCCTGACAATGATAGGTCGGGCCGCGCTTGGCCATCAGCCGCCCAAATACCGCCGCTGATAGCGCCGACCCAGGCTGGTCAGGATCTCGTAGCCGATCGTCTTGGCGCCGGCGCCGACGGACTCCAGATCGAGTGGCCCGCCGATCAGCGTGACGCTTGCGCCGCGCTGGGCGGCGCCCGCGGGCGCATCGGTGACGTCGATGATGATCAGGTCCATCGAGACCGAGCCGACGAAGGGGCAGGCCACGCCGGCGACGAGGGCCGAGCCGCCGGTGATCGTGTCGGTCCAGCTCCCGTTGCGCGGATAGCCGTCGGCATAGCCGAGGCAGATCGTGGCCAGCTTGCGCTTGCCTTTGGCGGTCCAGCGGCCGTTATAGCCGACCTGGGTCCCATCCTCGACCTCGCGGGTCTGGATGATCGTCGCTTCGAGCCCGATGACGGGCTGCATCGGGTTCGGCCGGCCCGGCGTCGGATTGCCGCCATAGAGCGCGTAGCCCGGCCGGGTGAGCTGGTAGGACGGGCAGTCCTTCAGGAAATGTCCGGACGAGTTGAGGAGCGAGGCCGGCAGCTCCGGGAAGGCGGCGGCGATCTCGGCGAAGGCGGCGATCTGGCGGGCATTGGCCGGGTCGGCTTCGTCCTCGGAAGAGGCGAAATGGCTCATCAGCAGGCCGATATCGGCCGCGGCGAGGGTGCCCGATTTCTCGCGGGCGAGGTTCAGCCCCTCGCCGGGCCAGAGCCCGAGCCGGTTCATCGCCGTGTCGACGTGCAGCGCCGCCGGCCGGACTTTCGCGCCGGTCTGCCGGAACGAGGCCCATTCCAGCAATTCCTCATGCGAGCCGAGCACCGGCGACAATTCATGCTCGGCATAGATCCCGCCGCTTCCGGGCAGCAGGCCGTTCAGGATGTAGACCGTCGCCCCGGGTGCGACCTTGCGGGCGCGGATGCCTTCGGAGAGATGGGCGACGAAGAAATTGCGGCAGCCCGCCCGGCTCAGAGCCGTTACGGCCGGCTCGATGCCGATGCCGTAGGCGTCCGCCTTGACGACGGCGCCCGCCTCCGTGCCGGCGCGCTTGCCGAGAAGCCGCCAGTTCGAGACCAGCGCATCGAGGTCGATGGTCAGTGTCGCGCCATAGGCGCCGGGTTCAGGCGTTTCGACAGACATCATTCACGGTCCGGGAGGCGAAGGTCGTCGGCGCGGTCGGAGAAGCGCGTCACATCGGCGTCGAACTGGAGGGCGATCGTCCCGGTCGGGCCATGGCGCTGCTTGCCGATGATCAGCTCGGCGACGCCATGCGCCGCCTCCATCTCGATCTGCCATTTGTTGTGTTCTTCGGTGCCGGGGCGCGGCTCCTTGCCCTTGAGGTAGTATTCGTCGCGATAGACGAACATGACCACGTCGGCGTCCTGCTCGATCGAGCCGGATTCGCGCAGGTCCGAGAGCTGCGGGCGCTTGTCGTCGCGGCTCTCGACCTGGCGCGAGAGCTGGGACAGCGCGATGATCGGAACCGAGAGCTCCTTCGCCAGCGCCTTCAGGCTGGTCGTGATCTCGGTCAGCTCCTGCACGCGGTTCTGGCTGTTCTTGGAGGAGCCGGACAGAAGCTGGAGGTAGTCGATGAAGAGGACATCGAGCCCCTTCTGCCGCTTGAGCCGCCGGGCGCGAGCGACGAGCTGCGCGATCGAGATGCCGCCGGTCTGGTCGATATAGAGCGGGATTCGCTCGATCTGCGCGGCGACATCGGTCAGCCGGGCGAAATCGGCCTCGGTGATGCGGCCCTGCCTGATCTTGTAGGAGGAAATGCCGGACTGCTCGGCGACGATACGGGTCGCGAGCTGGTCGGACGACATTTCGAGCGAAAAGAAGGCCACGACGCCGCCATCGACCGTCTTGATCGTCCCGTCCGCCTGCCGCTCGCCGCGCCAGGCCTTGGCGATGTTGAAGGCGATGTTGGTCGCCAGCGAGGTCTTGCCCATGGCCGGGCGGCCGGCGAGCACGATCAGGTCGGAGGGCTGCAGGCCGCCCATGCGTTGGTCGAGATCGCGCAGGCCTGACGAGATGCCCGACAGGCCGCCGGCGCGCTGATAGGCGCTCGCCGCCATGTCGATGGCGAGACGCAGCGCCCCGTCGAATTTCTGGAAGCCGCCTTCGTAGCGGCCCTTTTCGGCGAGTTCGTAGAGCTTGCGCTCGGCTTCTTCGATCTGCTCGCGCGGCGCCATCTCGACGGGGGCGTCATAGGCGACGTTGACGAGGTCTTCGCCGACGCCGATGAGCAGGCGGCGCACGGCGAGTTCGTAGATCGTACGGCCGTAATCGCCGGCGTTGATGACGGTCGTCGCCTCGGCGGCCAGTCGTGCGAGATACTGGCTCGGCGTGATGTCGCCGAGATCGAGGTCGTTGACGAAGGTCTTGAGCGTGATCGGCGTCGCAAGCTTGCCGGAGCGAATCAGGCTGGAGCTCAGCTCGAAGACGCGCTGGTGGATCGGCTCGAAGAAATGGTCCGGCAGCAGGAAGTCGGAGACGCGGTAGAAGGCGTCGTTATTGACCAGGATCGCGCCCAGCAGCGCCTGCTCGGCCTCGATGTTGTGAGGCTGGACGCGGTATTCCGCCTCGCGGTTGTCGAGGCGAGCGACGAGGGCTGTAGCGGTGGCCATGGCCGTCCCGATAAATCGATGCTGATTGATACTTCAAGCCGACATTCGGCCGCTGGATACGAAACGCGCGGCGGCTGATTCGGAAGACTCTTAGATTACCACCCCGCCATCTCCTGCCAGCAGCGTGATGCGTGATCCACCCCTTTGCACAGGCCACGGAACGAAAAAGGCGCCGTGTTGCCACGGCGCCCTTGACTCGTCGTCCGAGCGGTTCGGCTCAGCGATCGTCGTCGCCGGCCTCGGCCAGCGCCGCGCCGACCTCGAGGCCGAGATCGTCGAGGTCGAACTCCTCGCGGGCGGTGACGTCCTCGCCGGCGGCCTGGCGATGAGCCTCTTCGGCCGAGCGGGCGACGTTGACAGTGACCGTGACGGCGACTTCCGGGTGCAGCACGACCGGGACGGTGTGCAGGCCGAGCGTCTTGATCGGGGTGTTCAGCGTCACCTGGCTGCGGGCGACGTTGAAGCCGTCCTTGGTCAGGGCCTCGGCGATGTCGCGGGTCGAGACCGAGCCGTAGAGCACGCCGGACTCGCCGGACTGGCGCAGGATGGTGACGCTCTGGCCGTTCAGGCGGGCGGCGACGGCATCGGCCTCCGACTTCAGCTCGAGGTTGCGGGTCTCGAGCTCGAGCTTCTGGCTCTCGAAGCGCTTCTTGTTGTCCTCGGTGGCGCGCAGCGCCTTGCCGCGGGCGAGCAGGTAGTTGCGGCCGAAGCCGTCGCGGACGCGCACGACATCGCCCATCTGGCCGAGCTTGGCGACGCGTTCGAGCAGGATCACTTCCATTTGTCTTCTCCTTACAGGTCTGGTCTGGTTTTCAGGATTGGGTAGGCGGAGGCGGCGACGCTGAACGCTTGCGCAGGCCGAACAGCGTGTCGGCGAGCCCGATGAGCGCGAGCAGCGGCGTTAGCAGGGCCTGCATCACGACGAGCGCGACATAGACCGAGATCAGCATCGGCGCCCGCCAGGGGCGGCCGCGCGAGATGTCGTGGAGCAGGCTCAAGCCGCAGAACATGAAGGCGGCGAGCAGGGCGCCTGTGAGGGCCATCGCCGCGACGCCGACGAAACTGCCGAGCGTGGCAAGGAAGGCAGAGGCGAGCAGCAGCAGCAGCGCGGGGCGCGGCAGCGTCGTGGCCGGGATGAAGGGCCAGGGCCGCGGCAGCCGGCCGGAGACCTTCACCGCGCGGGCGGCGAGCCAGAGATTGGCCGTGATCGTGGTGACGAAGGAAGCGCCGATGCCGAGCGGCACGGCGGGCGCGAGGCTCTGCGCCAGCTCGCCGACCTCGATGCCGGCCGGCAGGGCGATCAGACGGCCGCGCACCATCTCGTTCAGAAGATTCTCGATCATCCGCGCGATCACCGAGCGATAAGTCTCGTAGTCGGTGGTCATCACCAGCGCGCTGCCGACGGTCGCGAGCGCGGCGGTGGCGGCGATCCAGACCATGAGATTGCCGAGCGGGTACCATTCCGTCGTGCCCTGCGCATCGCCGCGTGCGAGCAAGGCGAGATAGCCGATCCACCAGGCCGGCAGGCCGATGATCAGGGCGAAGGCGACGCCGCCCGTCGGCGCCAGCGCCACCGCGACGGCGAGCGCGCCCGCGGCCGTGGCGAACAGCCCGGAGCGGTGGTTCCAGCCCAGCGAGGCGATGAAGATCGGGAGAGGAGCGGCCGAGTACAACAGTGCAGACAGCGGCGATCCGGTGATCACCACTGAGAAGAGCAGGGCCGCAACGAGGCCCGCGCCGATGCCGACAATCGGAATCATGGTCCGTCCTGCTGTCCCGCTGCTCGCTGGCCGTTCTGGCCCGGCAGGGTGAGAGGCTTCTCGCCTCAACGAACCCGGGGGAGTCTCACCGCCGGGCGACTGGTTGATCTTGAACGTGAAAGCCGGAGGCGCCGGGGCGCCTCCGGAAATTCCGAAATCCGCTTAGCGGATCAGCGGATGACGTAGGGCAGCAGGCCGAGGAAGCGGGCGCGCTTGATCGCCTGGGCGAGCTCGCGCTGCTTCTTGGCGGAAACCGCCGTGATGCGGGACGGCACGATCTTGCCGCGCTCGGAGATGTAGCGCGAGAGCAGACGGACGTCCTTGTAGTCGATCTTCGGCGCGCCCTCGCCCGAGAACGGGCAGGACTTGCGGCGGCGGAAGAAGGGGCGGCGGGCGCCGGCAGATGCGGTCGACATGGATCAGGCCCCCACTTCGGCGGTTTCGGTCACTTCGTCGTCACGACGCGGACGGTCACGGCGCGGGCCGCGCTCGAAACGGTCGCCGCCACGCTCGGGACGGTCGTCGCGATCACGCTTCTGGAGCATGGCCGACGGACCTTCCTCCAGCTCTTCGACCTTGATGGTCATGAAGCGCAGGATGTCTTCGTTGATGCGCATCTGGCGCTCCATCTCCAGCACGGCGGCGGAGGGGCCCTCGATGTTCAGCAGCGTGTAGTGCGCCTTGCGGTTCTTCTTGATGCGGTAGCCGAGGGACTTGACGCCCCAGTACTCGACCTTGCGGATGGCGCCGCCATTCGCTTCGATCACGCCCTTGAACTGCTCGACAAGAGCTTCGACCTGCTGCGCGCTGACATCTTGCCGCGCGAGCAGCACATGCTCGTACAATGCCATCTAGATTTGGCCTTTCTGTTTCACCCTGCTTCGCCCGGCGCGGAGCCCTCCGAGCCCTGGATAAGGCCCGACAGGATTTCATCGAAGGCGGAGACACAGGATGACGACTCCATCGAAGTCTGCGCGGCCTCCAAAAAGGCGCGCGCCATCCGTTCAGCCTCCGGCCGAACAAGCAGGAGGCGGTCGTTACAGTGTCCGGACCGCCATGGCAACCGGAATCTGACGGTAAAACCCGCCCACGGAGCGGAAAAGCTGGGCTCCGTGCTTGACTTGGCGGCGAAACCGTTGTGACAGCCGCGTCATAATACAAAAGTTTTGCAGGACGAGGCGTTCCCGACATGACGACAGCGTTGATCTTTCCCGGCCAGGGCTCCCAGGCCGTCGGCATGGGCAGGAGCCTGGCCGACGCCTTCCCGGTCGCGAAGGCGGTGTTCGACGAGGTCGACGCGGCCCTGTCGCAGAAGCTCTCTACCTTGATGTGGGAAGGCCCCGCCGAGGAGCTGACGCTGACGGCCAACGCCCAGCCGGCGCTGATGGCGGTCAGCCTCGCGGTGGTCCGGGTGCTCGAGGCCGAGGCCGGGCTCGATCTCGGGCGCGATGCCGCCTTCGTCGCCGGGCACTCGCTCGGCGAGTATTCCGCGCTGGCTGCGGCCGGGACCTTCTCGGTCAGCGACGCGGCCCGCCTGCTGCGCATCCGCGGCGATGCCATGCAGAAGGCCGTGCCGGCGGGGCAGGGTGCCATGGCGGCGCTGCTCGGCGCCGAGCTCGACCTCGCCCGCGAGATCGCCGCCGCGGCGGCGCAGGGCGAAGTCTGCGAGGCGGCCAACGACAATGGGGGCGGGCAGGTCGTGCTCTCCGGCGCGAAGGCGGCGATCGATCGCGCCATCGCGCTCGCCACCGAGCGGGGCGTCAAGCGCGCCATGCTGCTGCCGGTTTCCGCGCCCTTCCATTGCGCGCTGATGCAGCCGGCTGCCGAGGCGATGCGAGAGGCCCTGTCCAAGATTGCGATGCGGGCGCCGGTCGTGCCGGTGATGGCCAATGTCGGCGCCGCGCCGCTGAGCGACCCGGAGGCGATTCGCGCCTCGCTGGTGGCGCAGGTGACGGGAACCGTGCGCTGGCGCGAATGCGTGCAGGCGATGGCGGCGGCTGGCGTGGACGATTTCGTCGAGCTGGGCAGCGGCAAGGTTCTCGCCGGCCTGGTGAAGCGCATCGCCGCCGGGACCGCCACGGCCTCGGTCGGCACGGCCGAGGACATCGCCGCCTATAAGGCTCGCAAGGGCTGATCGGAAAGGTCCGGAGGAAATCCGGACGCTAAGACGGCAGAACGCCGGAAACGGGGAGTGGACATGTTTGATCTGACCGGCCGCAAGGCCCTGGTCACCGGCGCGACCGGCGGCCTCGGCGGAGCCATTGCGAGAACCCTTCACGCCCAGGGCGCGACCATCGCCATCTCCGGCACCCGGGCTGAAGCGCTGGAGGCCCTGGCGGCCGAGCTCGGCGAGCGGGTCGTGATCACGCCCTGCAACCTCGCGGACAAGGATTCGGTCGAGGCGCTGCTGCCGAGCGCCGAGGAGAAGCTCGGCGGGCTCGACATTCTCGTCAACAATGCCGGCATCACGAAGGACAACCTGTTCCTGCGCCTCAAGGACGAGGATTGGGACGCGGTCATCGCGATCAACCTGACGGCCGCCTTCCGGTTGTCGCGCGCGGCGGTGAAGTCGATGATGCGCAGGCGCTACGGCCGAATCGTCTCGATCGGCTCCGTCGTCGGCACGATGGGCAATCCCGGGCAGGGCAACTACGCCGCCGCCAAGGCCGGTCTCATCGGCATGTCCAAGGCGCTGGCGGCGGAGGTGGCGAGTCGCAACATCACCGTCAATGTGGTCGCCCCGGGCTTCATCGAGTCACCGATGACGCAGGCCCTGAACGAGAAGCAGCGCGAAGGCATTCTCTCGGACGTGCCGATGGGGCGGCTCGGCGCGGGCGCCGATGTGGCGGCGGCGGTCGCCTATCTCGCCAGCACGGAAGCCGGCTACGTGACCGGACAGACGCTTCACGTCAACGGCGGAATGGCCATGATCTGAACGGGTTGCGGCGCATTCTGGAAGCGTTCCAGAAGCCGTTCGACGCTCTCGCCACTGTGGACAGGGTGTGTTAACTAGCGCCGTCGCGCTGCCTTTCCGGCTCCTGGGGACTTGACGAAAACCCGGTTGTTGCGTTTGTGCAGGCTTCAAGCTTTCCGGATCGCGTGCATCATCACGATGGCGCGGCGGGTCGGAATGAAGATCCATATGCGCGTCGCAGCTCTGCGGTGCGTTTTCAGTTTCTAAGGAAGAGACCCATGAGCGATGTCGCCGAGCGCGTGAAGAAGATCGTGGTCGAGCACCTCGGCGTCGAGCCCGAGAAGGTCGTTGATAGCGCCAACTTCATCGAGGATTTGGGTGCGGACAGCCTCGACACCGTCGAGCTGGTCATGGCCTTCGAGGAAGAGTTCGGCGTCGAGATTCCGGACGATGCTGCCGAGACGATCGTGACGGTCGGCGACGCGGTCAAGTTCCTCTCGGCCAAGAGTGCCTGATTAGGCGCCTGATCGGGCGCTGATCGACCCAAGGGTCGTTTCATACAGAAAGTCTCATGGCTCCTCGTAGTGTTTCGATGCGGCGCGTCGTCGTGACCGGGCTCGGCATGGTGACGCCGCTCGGTTGCGGCGTCGAACCGACCTGGACGCGGATCCTTGCCGGCGCCAGCGGCGCCGGCCCCATTACCAGCTTCGACGCCAGCGACCTGCCGGCGCAGATCGCCTGCAACATCCCGCGGGGTGACGGCAGCGACGGGACCTTCAATCCCGACGACTGGATGGAACCGAAGGAACAGCGCAAGGTCGACGACTTCATCGTCTTCGGCATGGCTGCCGCCACGCAGGCGCTGGCGGATGCGGGCTGGAAACCGGAAAGCTACGAGGACCAGACCCGCACCGGCGTCGCCATCGGCTCCGGCATCGGCGGCCTCGGCGGCATCTATGAGGCCTCGCTCCTGCTCAAGGAGCGTGGCCCGCGCCGCCTTTCTCCCTTCTTCATTCCCGGCCGCCTCATCAACCTCGCTGCGGGCTATGTCTCGATCGAGCACGGGTTGAAGGGGCCGAACCATTCGGCCGTCACCGCCTGCTCGACCGGCGCGCATGCGATCGGCGACGCCGCGCGCATGATCGCGCTCGGAGATGCCGACGTCATGGTGGCTGGCGGCGCCGAATCGGCCATCAACCGCATCGGCATCGCCGGGTTCTGCGCCTGCCGGGCGCTCTCCACCAGCTTCAACGACACGCCCGAAAAGGCCTCGCGCCCCTACGACAAGGACCGTGACGGCTTCGTCATGGGCGAGGGGGCCGGCGTCGTCGTGCTCGAGGAGCTGGAGCATGCCCTGGCCCGCGGCGCGCGCATCTATGCCGAGGTTATCGGCTACGGCATGTCGGGCGACGCCTACCATATCACCTCGCCGGCCGAGGACGGCGACGGCGCCTATCGCTGCATGAGCATGGCGCTGGACCGCGCCGGTATCGCGGCTTCCGACCTCGATTACGTCAATGCCCACGGCACCTCGACGCCGCTCGGCGACGAGATCGAGCTGCGCGCTGTCGAGCGGCTGCTGGCGAACGCGCCGAAGCGCCCGTCGATGTCCTCGACGAAATCGGCGACCGGCCATCTGCTGGGTGCGGCGGGTGCCATCGAGGCGATCTTCACCGTGCTCGCCATTCGCGACCAGGTCGCGCCGCCGACGATCAATCTCGACAATCCCTCCGTCGAGACCGACATCGACCTGGTGCCGCATGTCGCCCGCAAGCGCGAGATCGAGTACGCTTTGTCGAACTCCTTCGGCTTCGGCGGCACCAACGCCTCGCTGGTGCTGCAGCGCTATCGGGCCGACGGCTGAAGCTCTCGCCGACCGGCTCCATCGCGACCGGGAGGCGCCGAGCTCGGGCTCACCCCGAGCATCTTGCGGCCTAGAGGCGCCCTTTTCGGCCGGAGATTCTCGGGCGCCGCGATGCGCTGCCCGCGGCCTTGCCCCGTCCCGACAGCGCGGTTTCGCCATAATCTTGGGTAGAGTTCGCGGCTGATGCTGCTGAAGGCGTGATTCCGCGTTCACAGCGGCGACGAAACCGGCTCTAATGCGGCCCCGGAGCCGATATGCCCGGTTCTTCATCCGGCACGATGCGGAGAACGCATCGTGCCGAGGTCGTCTATCCCGTGCTGCGAGCGCTGAAACTGTGAACGATACGCCCCGCGTCGCCCCAAAAAGCCCGAGCGAGGCCCTCAAGCCCGTAGCGCCACCGGCGCCGCCGCCGAAGGTGCGCCACCGGCGACGCAGCCCGTTCCTCTCCATGCTGAGCGGCTTGTTCACGCTCGCCCTCGTCGGCGCCGGCGTGGTCGGGGCCGGCATCGCCATCGTCTCCAACCAGAGCAAGTCGCCGGGTCCGCTGGCAAGCGACCGCGCGCTGATCATCCCGAAGGAGAGTGGGCTCACTGAGATCGCCGAGCTTCTGCAGCGCGAAGGGCTGATCGAGCATCCGCTCACCTTCCGCATCGCCGCCATCATCGGCGGTGACTGGCACAAGCTCCAGGCCGGCGAATACCTGTTCAAGGCGCGCGTCAGCCCGCAGGAGATCCTCGGCATCATTTCGAGCGGCAAGGTGGTCGAGCATTCGGTCACCATTCCCGAGGGGCTGACCAGCGAGCAGATCGTCGAGCGCCTGCGCGAGAACGATCTCCTGACCGGCGACATCACCCAGGTGCCGAAGGAAGGCTCGATCCTGCCCGACACCTATCGTTTCCCGCGCGGCTTCTCGCGGCAGGCCATCCTCGACCGCATGGCGCGCGACCAGCGTGTGATCCTCAGCCGGATCTGGGAGCGTCGCCCCGCCGACCTGCCGATCAAGACACCGCAGGATCTCGTCATCCTGGCTTCGATCGTGGAGAAGGAGACCGGCCGCGCCGATGAGCGTCCGCGCGTCGCCGGGGTCTTCATCAACCGCCTGAACCAGAAGATGCGGCTGCAGTCCGACCCGACGATCGTCTACGGCCTCGTCGGCGGCAAGGGCACGCTCGGCCGCCCGATCCAGCGCAACGAGATCACACAGGCGACGCCTTACAACACCTATGTCATCCCCGGTCTGCCGCCGGGACCGATCGCCAATCCTGGCCGCGCCGCGATGGAGGCGGTGGTCAATCATTCGCGCACGAAGGAGCTCTTCTTCGTCGCCGACGGCACGGGCGGCCATGTCTTCGCCGAGACGCTCGACCAGCACAACCGCAATGTCGGCCGCTGGCGCCAGATCGAAACGACGCGCCAGCAGCAGACCGGCAAGCCCCCGGCGGACAGCGTCGACAAGGTCGAGCCGCCTGCGGGCCCCGACAACCGCACCGAGGCGCCGGCGAGCGCACAGCCAGTCGCCGCGGGCGACGGCTCGGCTCCTGTCGCCCTGCCGGCCGGCGGCGTGGCGGGCACCCGAGCCCGGGCTTTCGACGCCTCGGAAGGCACCCCGCGCGATCCGCTGCTGAACAAGACCTTCGATCTCAACTCGCCCAAGCAGTTGCCGCAGCTCAAGATGCCCTGAGACATTCCCGGGACGGCTCGCCGTCCCCATCTTCCGCGCCGCTATGCTTGCGATGGCTGCGGCGCGCCACTACGGTCCCGCCGCATTGCGCCCGGCAGGGTGGCGGCAAGCGGATCGCAAAGCGGGGATTGAATGGGCATCGAGAGCATGACGGGCTTTGCCCGCGCGGCGGGGACAGCCGGCGTTCACGCCTGGGCCTGGGAAATCCGCAGCGTCAACGGCCGGGGACTTGATCTGCGCGTGCGGGTTCCGCCCGGTTTCGAGGTGCTGGCCGAGGCGGCCCGCAAGCGCCTGACGAGCGCCTTCTCGCGCGGCACGCTCCACGTCAACCTCTCCGTGACCAGCGATGCAGGGCCGCCGCGCCCCCGCGTCAACGAGACGGTGCTTGCGGCCCTGCTGGAGGCCATTGAGAAGCTGCCGCCGGCTGCTGGCATCAATCCGCCGACCTTCGACGGGCTGCTCGGCATCCGCGGCGTGGTCGAATACGCCGATGAGGCTCAGGATGCGCTCGGCGCCATCGAGAAGCCGGCACTCGCCGGCCTCGAATCGATTGCCGAGGCGCTGAAGGAGGCCCGTTCCGCCGAGGGACGGGCGCTGGAGACGATCGTGCTCGGCCAGGTCGAGACGATCTCGCGCCTGACGACGGAAGCCGAGCGACATCCTGCCCGCAGCCCGGAGGCCATCCGTGCCCGGATTGCCGCCCAGGTCGAAGCCCTGCTGGGCGCGGCCAACGGGCTCGATCCGCAACGCCTGCATCAGGAGGCTGCGCTCGTCGCGGTTCGCTCCGATATCCGCGAGGAGATCGACCGCCTCCATGCCCATGTCGGGGCGTTGCGGGAGCTCCTGGCGAAGGGCGGTCCCATCGGCCGCAAGCTCGATTTCCTCTCCCAGGAATTCGGCCGTGAGGCCTCGACGCTCTGCGCCAAGGCGAACGACCCCGGCCTCTCGCGGATCGGCCTCGACTTGCGCACGGTCGTCGACCAGATGCGCGAGCAGGTCCAGAATGTGGAGTGAGAGATGACGGCCGAGAGCCATCGCCCGGCCCGACGCGGCCTCATGCTGATCCTGTCCTCGCCCTCGGGCGCCGGCAAGACGACGCTCACCCGTAACCTCAAGAGCGAGAACAATCTCGACCTCTCGATCTCCGTGACGACGCGGCCGCGGCGCCCGTCCGAGATCGACGGCGTGCATTACCGTTTCATCGACCGCAACGCCTTCGACGCCATGCGCCAGCATAACGACCTGCTGGAATGGGCCGAGGTCCACGGCAACGGCTACGGCACGCCGCGCAAGGAGGTCGAGGCTTCGCTGGCGGCCGGGCGCGACGTGTTGTTCGACATCGATTGGCAAGGCACGCAGCAGATCGTCAAGAAGGCGCGCGCCGACGTGGTGACGATCTTCATCCTGCCGCCGTCGATGGCGGAGCTGCGCTCGCGCCTCGTGCGCCGGGCCGAGGATGCGCCGGAGGTCATCGCCAAGCGGCTGGCCAATGCCCGCGACGAGATCGCGCGCTGGAGCCAGTACGACTACGTCATCGTCAATGACGATCTCGACGCAGCCTACGAGTCGATCAAGGCGATCCTGACGGCAGAGCGCCTCAAGCGCAGCCGCGCGGTGGGGCTCGGTGCCTTCGTCGATCAGCTTCTGGCCGAGGAGCTGCCCTGAAGCTCTGCGGCGAGCGCGTTCGCGAGTCGCACGAAGCCGGAAACCGGCACTTCCTCCGCCCGCGCCGTCTCGGCGAGGCCGGCCGCCGCGAGGATGGGCGCCGGGTCCGGCAGCACGGCCTTCAGGCTCTGTCGCAGCATCTTGCGGCGCTGGCCGAACGCGGCGAGCGTCACCCGCTCCAGCAGGCGCCGGTCGCACGGTTCCGGCTCCTCGCGCGGCAGGAGCTGGACCACCGAGGAGGTGATCTTCGGCGGCGGCACGAAGGCGTCGCGCGGCACGTCGAACAGGATCTTCGTCCGGCAGCGCCAGTTCGCCAGCACGGCGAGCCGGCCGTAATCCGCCCGCTCTTCCGGCGAGGCGACGATGCGCTCGGCGACCTCGCGCTGGAACATCAGCGTGAGCGAGCTCCACCAGGACGGCCAGGGCTCGAGACTGAGCCAACCCACCAGCAGCGGCGTGCCGATATTATAGGGCAGGTTTGCGACGATGCGGGCGCGTTCGCCCTTCAGATGGGACGAGAGATCGACGGCAAGCGCATCGCCATCGACGACCTCCAGCCGCCCCGGATAGCGCGCCGCGATCTCGGCCAGCGCCGGCAGGCAGCGCCGGTCGCGTTCGATGGCGATGACCCGGCCCGCCCCGTTGGCGAGCAAGGCGCGGGTCAGGCCACCGGGGCCGGGGCCGATCTCGACGATCGTCTCGCCGTCGAGCGGGCCGGCGGAGCGGGCGATCCGGCTCGTCAGGTTGAGATCGAACAGGAAGTTCTGGCCGAGCGCTTTCTGGGCCATCAGCCCGTGGCGCTCCACCACCTCGCGCAGCGGCGGCAGATCGTCGATCTGGCTCATGGCTGGCCCGCCGCCTCATGGGCCGCGTCCCGCCGTCCGGCCATGCGCGCGGCAAGCCGCAGAGCGGCGCAGAGGCTGTCAGGCCTCGCAATGCCGCGCCCGGCGATGTCGAAGGCCGTGCCGTGATCGGGAGAGGTCCGGATGAAGGGCAGGCCGAGCGTGACGTTGACGCCCTCGTCGAAGGCGATGGTCTTGATCGGGATCAGCGCCTGGTCGTGATACATCGCCAGCGCCGCGTCGTAGCCCGCCCGCGCCCGCGCATGGAACATCGTATCGGCCGGATAGGGCCCGCGCGCATCGATACCCTCGGCCTGGAGCTGCGCGATGGCCGGCTTCACGATGTCCTCGTCCTCGCGCCCCATCGTTCCGTTCTCGCCGGCATGCGGGTTCAATCCGCTGAGGGCGAGCCGGGGGCTGGCGATACCGAATTGTTGACGCAGACCCGCCGCGACAATCCGGGCCGTGTCGACGATAAGCTTCGTCGTCAGCAGCTCCGGCACCCGTTGCAGCGGCACATGGATCGTGACCGGGATGACGGCGAGCTCCTCGCACCACAGCATCATCACCGGCAGAGGCTCGACCCCGCCCTCGGCTGCGAGATGAGCGAGATATTCCGTATGTCCGGGATGCTTGAAGCCGGCCGCGTAAAGCACTGATTTCGCGATTGGATTGGTTACGACTGCGCCAGCCTGTCCGGCCCGGACCGCCGCCACGGCCCGGTCGATCGAGGCAATCGTGGCCGCAGCCGAAACGGCATCGGGCCTGCCGGGCAGGACATCGACCGCCTGTGCGAGCGGGATCACCGGCAACGCCTCTTGGAAAACCGCGGGGGCCTCCTCCCAGGAGCATTCCCGGATTGGGATCGGCCATCCAAGCCGCTCGGCGGTTCGCGCGAGCTGCTCCGCATTCGCGATGCAGGCGAAGGCCGGCAGCGCGCGCTCTTTGCGTTCTTGCCAGGCACGCAGGCTGAGTTCCGGCCCGATGCCGGCGGGGTCGCCCTGGGTCAGCGCTAGCGGCAGGGTCGGCAAGGGACGCTCCGATGTCGCGGAAGCGCGGGCCATAGGGCTGCCCGCGTCGCTTTGCTTGAGCCGGATCCGATCAGGTCGAAACAACCCGATCGGTGCATCCGCCTCTCAGATATCGATGGGATCACGCGTTCTAGTTCGAGCCGCCCACGCCGTCGCCGGTCGAGGTTCCGCCGAGGTTCTGGGAATAGCTGATCTCGCCCAGAGTCCGCAGCTCGAGCCGGAACATGACGGTGCGCGTATCCTTCGTCGCGCCGGCCTGCCGGTCGGCATAGCTTTGCGAGTAGCTGACGTCGAAGACCGTGCATTCGTCGGTGTAGTTGATGCCGAGCGAGGTCGAGGCGGTCTGGAACGGACCGGTCGTCGGATAGGCCGGGATGGCCGTCGACGCCGCCAGGGCGGCGGCATAGGCGTTCCGCCAGAGCTCGCGGTCGTATTTGTACTTGTCGAGGTCGAACAGCACGCCGGCCCTGACGCGCCAGTTCGGGGTGACGAGCAGGGAGCCGTTCAGCGAAAGGCCTTCGCGGCGGCGGGGGATGCCGAGATCCGGCTGCGGCTCGTAGCGGGCATAGCCGACCGAGGCCGTGACGACGCCGGTCGAATAGGTCGCCGCGGCATCGATGCGCTGCGCCTCGAAGGTCGTCGAGTTCAGGCGCGTGGCACCGGTCAGGAAGAAGCCCTTCATCGGAGAGATCTGCGCCCGGGCAACGATGTCGGAGCTCGCCGTCTGGAGACCGGAATCGAGGCCGGTATTGAGCAGGTCGCCGGTCGCGTAGGAATTGCGCCCGCCGAGCTGGAACGACTGGCCGACCAGGAGGTTGGCATAGGCTTCCTTGCCGAAGCGACCGGTATAGAGCGCGCCGACATTGGCGCGCGTGCCGCCCTCGACGCGGTCGTAGCCGGAGAACTTGCCCTGCCATTCGAACAGGTTGTTGGCGTCGAAGACGAGGCTCTGCGAATCCTCGTTGGCGATCCGCAGGCTGTTCGTCTCGTTCGGGCGGGCGACGATCTGCGCCACCGGCTCGATGATATGCGTGCCCCAGTCGGTCTTGGCGACGAAGGGGTAGCGGTACATCAGGCCGATCGCCGGCATCACCCGGCCGAAGACCTCGTCCGAGCTGTCGGCGATCGTCGAGACGCGCGAATTGATGATGCCGCTGGTATCCGGGTTGATCGCGAAGACGTCGGCCCGCAGCGAGGCATAGGGCGTCCAGATCTGCCCGATCGGATCGATGATGTTGCGCCGCCACGAGACCTGCGCGGTCGCGCGGGACACGTTGCCTGCCAGCCCGCGCACGAGGCAGTTGTTCTTGTCGTAGACCGCGCACCCGTCATAGAGCGAATAGCCCGGTGTGGTGATCAGATAGTTCTTCTGTGCGGGCAGCTGGGTGAAGGCGGCCGTATCGCGGGTCAGGCTGGTGACGTTGACGTTGAACTCCAGCTCGCCGCCCAGGAAGGACGGCTTGTGGATGCGCTTGTCGTAGTCCAGCACCGGCAGCACCACGGGCTGCTGCTTCTGCCAGTCCTGATAGTTGAGCGGCTGGAAATAGTAGCCGCGCAGGTCGAACCAGGCGGTCGGGCTCTGGCCGTTCAGATAGGCCGTCGAGATCGATTCCTGCAGATAGGTGGTGTTGCTGAAGCTCTCGTTCAGGATGCGGTAGTTCTTGTAGAACCAGCGATCCGTCGACATGGCGGCGTTCCAGCCGACGGTCCAGCGCGGGTTGATGTAGAACTTGCCGGTCGTCTCGACCGATCCGCGGAAGCTGTCGTCGCCGGGACCGAGCGGGCCTGCGACGAAGGCTCCCTTGTCCTGCTGGAAGATGCCGGAGGCGCGGATCGTGTAGGAGCCGTTCAGCAGCCGGTGGCGCCACTCGACCTGTCCCAGCACGCCTTGGCGCGTGAGGAAGGTCGGCGTCAGCGTGAGGTCGTAATTCGGCGCGAGATTGAGGAAATAGGGCAGCCCGACGCCGAAGCCGAGAGCCCCGGTATTGATGAATTTTGGCGCCAGGAAGCCGGTCTTGCGCTTCACCGTCGAATCCGGCCCCGACATGTAGGGGATATAGGCCATCGGGATGCCGGCGAATTCGACGCGGGCATCCTCGTAATAGATGGTCTGCTCGGACTTCTTGTGGATGATGCGCGCCGCACGGACCTGCCAGAGCGGCGGCCGCTCCGGGTTGTCCTTGCAGGGCTCGCAGGCCGTGTAGATGCCCTTGTCGAAGACGAAGGTCTCGCCGTCCGTCCGCTCGGCGCGGGGCGCCGAGAAGCGGGTCTTATCGGGGTTCACCACCCTGAGCGAATCGATGAAGCCGTCACGGAAATCGTCGGTCAGGTTGAAGCGGTCGCCGGTGATGACGCTACCGTTCGATTCGGTGATGCGCGCATTGCCGATCGCCGTGACGCGCTTGTTCGCCTGGTCGTAGATGACCTTGTCGGCTTCGATCGTGCGGCCCTGATAAAGGATCTGCACGTCGCCGACGGCGGCGACGGTCTTCTTGTCGTTGTCGTAGACGAGTTCACGCGCATCGACGACCATGCGGTCCTGCGGCTTGGCAGGCGCTGCGGCTCCCGCCGCCGGCTTGCCCCCTGCCGAGGGCTTGCCCTGGGCGAAGCCCGGGCCGGCCAGCAGGAAGGCGAGGCTGGAGGCAAGCGCCGTCGCCGCAGCAAATCGTGCCACGCTCGTCACGCCTTGACCCATCCGTGAAACGCAAAATTAACCATAGGCACAGTAAGATTTACCCGTCTTCCTGATGGAGGAGGGCGAGAGCGCCCAGCATCGTCCCCAATGCTGCGGGCAGCCACGCCGCGACGACCGGATTGACGATTCCCGACGATCCGAGTTCCTCCGACAGTTGTGTCGCCACATAGAGCACGAACCCCGCCGCGACGCCAGCGATCACCAGTTTCGTGACACCACCAAAGCGGAAAAATCTTAAAGAAACGGATGCTGCCACCAGCACCATGGCGATCAGCAGCAGCGGGCGCGCCATAAGCGATTGATATCGCAGCTCATAAGGCGTCGTGTCGAGGCCGGCGCGCTTCGTCCGCTCGATGGCCGTCGGCATGGACCAGAAGCCGACCGCCGCGGGCGGTGTGAAACTTTGGCGCATCTGATCCGGCTCCAGCGTCGTCGCGAGATCGTAGTTCTTGTAATTCTGTGGCTCTTCCGAGGCGGAGATCACACGCGCATCGGAGAGCTGCCAGTGCCCGGGTCGCAGGATGGCCTGGCGGGCATCGATTCGGTCCCTGAAGGAGCCGTCCGGGTTGAAGTTGAAGATCGCGACCTGCGAGAGCCCGTCCTCGTCCGGCAAGGCACCGGCGGCACGGATGATCGCCTGGCCGTCGACGCTGCTCTGCCGCAGCCAGATTTCCGGCACGCTCGCGGCCGCCGGTCCGCCGGTGCGCACGAAGAGCCGGGTCTCGAGGGCGGTGGCGCGGCGCTTCATCTCGGAGGCGAGCGGGTTGTAGACCGTGATCGAGATCAGTCCGATCACCCCCGCCACCACGGCCGCCGGCTGCAGGAACTGCCAGGCCGAGACGCCGACCGAACGGGCGACGACCAGTTCGAGCTTCCGGCTCAGCGTCAGCAGCGCGAACATGCCGCCGAACAAGGCCGCGAAGGGGAAGATCTGCTCGGCGACGCTCGGAACGCGATAGAGCGCCAGCATGATGATGCGCGGCGTGGTGGCGATCGGCGAGTCGCCGGCCCGGCGCATCAGCTCGACGAAGTCGAGCGTACCGATCAGGAAAAAGAAGGTGCCGAACACGCTGATGATCGCGCGGGTGAAGCGCAGCGTCAGATAACGGCCGAGGGTTGTGAAGAGCAGCATCAGGCGCGCCGGAACCGGGCCGCCAGATTGACCAGCGGCAATGTCAGCGGGGCCGTCAGCCGGGCGAGGATGGGCCGCAGCCGCTCGCCGTAATAGATGAGGGCTACCGCCAGGATGATGGCGAGGAGAGGCAGGATATAGAGCATCGCGGCGGCGACGGGCGAGCGCACGCTCGCCGTCCAGGCGGCATAGGCTGCGATGCGCGTCGCGCCGACGATCATGATCGCCGCCTGGATCGCCAGAGCGCGGCCCTGGCGCGTGGTGCGCGCCTCGCCGATGGCTGCGAAGGCGATCAGCATGAAGGCGAAGGGGTAGAGCGGCGCCGAGAGGCGGTTATGCAGCTCGGCCCGGAACCGGCCTTCCTGGATCTTGTAATAGGCCTCGTTCGGGTTCTGGTTGATCAGCTCCCAGGTCGAGCGCTCGCGCGGCTTGTAGACCACCTTGTCGCCGTCGCCTTCGCCGGCCCCGCCGGTCGGATCGCCGGTCAGCGCCGAGAGATTGAGGGCGTAGCGCTCGAAGGAGATGATCGAGGTCGTGTTGGTGTTCTTGGCCTCGCGCTGGATCGTGCCTTTTTCCAGCATCAGGAAGCTCTGGCCCTCCGCCTCGACGGTGCGTCCCCGCTCGGCGAGGTAGATCGAGGGCTGCGTCGGGTCGCGCCGGTCCTGCATGAAGATGCCGACCAGCGAGTCGCCCACCTTTTCGCGGTAGTGGAAGGTCACGCCGGAATCGAGCGAGACGAACTGGCCTTCCTTGACGACGTTGGTGACGAAATCGGCCCGGATCAGAGTGATGAGGTCTCGCAGCATCCGGAAGCTTGCCGGCATCACCGACACCGTCATCCAGGCGACGACGACGGCCGTCGCCACGGTCAGGACCAGGAAGGGGCGCGTGACGCGGTGCGGCGCGATGCCGGCCGCGTTCATGACGATGAGCTCGGAATCGCCGTTGAGCTTGTTCAGCGTGTAGAGCGTCGACATGAACAGCGCGACCGGCGCGATACCCGCGACCAGCGCCGGCAGCGAGAGCAGGGTCACGGTCAGGAAGATCAGGACCGTCTGGCCCTTGCCGGTGATGAGGTCGACCTCGCGCAGCGCCTGTGTCACCCAGATCACGCCGGTGAGGCCGAGCAGCAGCACGATCGCCGCGCCCGCCGCGGTCTTGAGGATGTATCGGTCGAGGCGGTTCAGGAACACGCGTTGCTTTCCGGCAGGCGGGGAACCGAAGGGCCCCGAGGTGGTTCGTCGAACTCACCCTATGGTATAGGCGGATTTGCGGCGCAAACGGGAATCGTCCGCGCCGTGTCCTCCAACTGTCTCTTCCAAGCTATTTTCGCAAGATTGTGAGCGGATCATGTCGCAGCGCCTGAAGCTCGAGATCAAAGCCCCGGATACGGTCGAGGGGCACGATCTCGTCGTCCTCGTTTCCGATGCGCTGACCCTTTCGGGAGCGGCGCAGGAGGCTGCGGGGCCGGGCGCGCAGGCTTTGCTCGCGCGTGCGGCCGCCGCCGAGCGCTTCAAGGGCAAGGCCTATGCCGGGCTGACGCTGCCTGCGCCCGAAGGCGCCGCCTATGAGCGGCTGATCGCGATCGGCACCGGATCCGCCGCCGATCGCGGCGAACTCGATTTCGTGAAGCTCGGCGGAGTGATCGCAGGCCGGCTTGCCGCCGGTCGTAGCGCGGAGATCGTCCTCGCTCTGCCGGAGGGCATGGTGGAGGCGAAACAGGCCGCCGATCTGGCGCTGGGCCTCAGGCTGCGGAGCTATGTCTTCGACCGCTACAAGACGAAGAGTAAGGACAAGGACGAGACCGGCTCCATCGCGGTCACGCTCCGGGTGGCCGATCCCGCGGCCGCGAAGAAGGCTCTGAAAGCGGCGGATGCCATCGCTGCCGGTGTCGTTCTGGCACGCGATCTCGTCAACGAGCCGCCGAACGTCCTTTATCCGGAGGAGTTCGCCGATCGTGCGAAGAAGCTCGAAAAGCTCGGCGTCGAGGTCGAGATTCTCGACGAGAAGGATCTGAAGAAGATCGGCATGCGGGCACTGCTCGGCGTCGGTCAGGGCTCGCGCCGCGAGAGCCGCGTCGTCGTCATGCGCTGGAACGGCGCCGGCAAGGACGAGCAGCCGGTCGCCTTCATCGGCAAGGGCGTCACCTTCGACACCGGCGGAATCTCGCTGAAGCCCGGCGCCGGCATGGAGGACATGAAGGGCGACATGGCAGGCGCGGCCTGCGTCGTCGGTCTCATGCATGCGCTCGCGGCCCGCAAGGCGAAGGTCAACGCCATCGGCGTGATCGGCCTCGTCGAGAACATGCCGGACGGCAATGCCCAGCGCCCCGGCGACATCGTGACCTCGCTCTCCGGCCAGACCATTGAGATCATCAACACCGACGCCGAGGGCCGGCTCGTCCTGGCCGATGTACTCTGGTACGCGCAAGACCGCTTCAAGCCGCGCTTCATGATCAACCTGGCGACGCTGACGGGGGCGATCCTGGTCGCGCTGGCGCAGGAGAATGCCGGCCTCTTCACCAATAGCGACGAGCTGGCGCAGCGCCTGACGGTGGCCGGCCTCGCGACGGGCGAGACGGTCTGGCGCATGCCGCTCGGCAAGGCCTACGACAAGATGATCGATTCGAAATTCGCCGACATGAAGAACTCGTCCGGCCGCTATGCCGGCTCGATCACCGCAGCGCAGTTCCTGCAGCGCCACGTCAACGACACGCCCTGGGCCCATCTCGACATCGCCGGCACGGGCATGGCGGCCAAGGACAGCGAGATCAACCGTTCCTGGGGACCGGGCTGGGGGGTGCGCCTGCTCGACCGGCTGGTGAAGGACCATTACGAAGGGTGATTCGCTTTCTCAGGAAGTAGCGGTAAAGTTTTGGGTCGCAGGGGTTTTTATGGCTGAGATCCTGTTCTTCCATCTGCAGTCGCGCCCGCTCGAGCAGGTCCTGCCGACCATCCTCGACCGGGCGCTGGCGCGTGGTCAGAAGGTCGTGGTCGAGGTTTCCAGCCAGGAGCGGATGAGCGTCGTCGACGACCATCTCTGGACCTATGCCGATGAGAGCTTCCTGCCGCATGTCACGGCGATGGAAGCCGACGCGGCCAAGAACCCGATCGTGGTGACGACGCAGGCGCATAACCCCAATGCCGCGCAGGTGAGAATCTGCGCGGATGGCGTTCGCATTCCGGACGCAATGCAAGACTACGAGCGCGTCGTTCTGATATTCGATGGTGACGATCCCGAGGCGCTCAGTGCCGCTCGCGAGGATTGGAAGAAGGCGAGGGCTTCCGGACATGCCGCCAGCTACTGGCAGCAGGACGAGGCCGGCCGCTGGGAGAAGAAAGCGTGAGACTGCCTGTCCTGTTCCTCTGCGCCGCGGCGCTCGGCGGCTGCTCGGTCGACATGGGCGGCTTCGCCTTCCAGTCGGAGACGAAGGGTGGCGTCACCACCACGACGACCACCACCGGCAGCGCCGGCATCTCGACGCGCGAGCCGGTGCTGACGCCGGAAGGCGAGTGCAGCGTCGGCGTCTCGCTCGACCCCTCGACACGGCCGCTTCCCAAGGAGATCGCGCCCGGCATCACCGAATGCGAGCTGGTCAAGCTCAAGGGCAAGGCCCCGACCGACGTGCTGATCGGCGAGAGCGGCAAGGGCCAACGCGAGGTGCAGGTGCTGTATGCCGAGCCCGGCGGGCGCGAGCTTTATCTGTTCACCGACAACAGGTTGGGCCGAATCGTGAAGCCGGGCGGGGAGGGCTGAGCGGCGTCCGCTCGGCCGTCATCCCCGGGCTTGCCAGGGGAGCCCCGTGACGGCACTCTCAATTCAACAAGACGTTCAGCGGAACTAGACCGGCGTATGTTCTCGTCGGGCAGCAGGACATGGGAAGCGACCAGAGATGATCATGGACGGTAGGAATGCCGATTCCGGCAAGATGGACGAGATTGCTCTGCTGGAGCGTCGCGCGGGGCTTCTCAACCGCCGGTCGTTTCTGGCCGGCTCCGCCATGGGGCTCGGCGCGCTGACGCTGGGCGGTTGCGCGATCTCCGACGGCATGAGCCTCGCCGAGGCGGAGAAGGTCTACGGGCCCGTGCCTGAGGAGAAATTCCCGATCCCGGCGGTCGACGTCACCAAGGTCGATCCGAAATATTTCCGCAAGACCGTGCGCTACGAAACCAAGGAAGCGCCCGGCACGATCATCGTCGATCCCGGCAATTACTACGTTTACCGCATCGAGGAAGACGGGGCCGCCACACGCTACGGCGCCAATGTCGGCCGCGACGGGTTCCGCTGGAACGGCGACGCCTATGTCGGGCGCAAGTCCGAATGGGCGACCTGGACACCGCCCAAGGAAATGATCAAGCGCCAGCCCGAGGCCGCCAAATACGCCCGCGGCATGCCGGGTGGCCTCGACAACCCGCTCGGCGCCCGCACGCTCCATCTCTATCAGAACGGCGTCTACACGCTCTACACGATCTATGCGTCGAGCGATCCCGAGTCGATCGGCTCGGGGGTCACGAGCGGCTGTGTCGGCCTGCTCAGCCAGGACATGATCCACCTCTACAACCGCACGCCGGTCAAGACGAAGGTGGTCGTCCTGCCGGCCTAGGCGACAGCCTCCGGTGCGGGCAGCGGGCATTTGATGCTCGCTGCGGCGCCGTCGATGGCGGATGCCCGGACCTCAGGCAGCCACTCCGCTGCCATCCTGGCCCGCAGGAGGCTCCGGCAGCCATGTCGCCAACGCGCTGCGGCCTGTCTCGGTCAGCGCGTAGACGCCGCGCTCGGAGCGCTCGAACCAGCCATAGACATTCCGGCGCAAGATCTTCTGGGCATCGGGGAAGGATCGCTTGAGATCGCGCGGCCGTTGCGGCGCCGATGTCATCGCTGCCGCGCAGGCGAGCGCCTGCTGGCGATAGGCCGTCATGATCGGCTTGCGCGTGCCTCCGCCGGCGGCGGGGTCGCCCTGGCGTCGTTTATGCTCCTCGACCAATCTCGAGCGCCGGCGCGGATCCTTCCGGGGCGTCGGCGCGGTGGGAGACACCAGGACGTCGACGCGGCCGGATGAGGAGACGCCCAGCAGTCCAAAACCGAGGCGTCGGCAGAGATTGCGATATCGCGGATCGCTTTCGCGGCCCTTGCCCTTGGCGGAAAGCTGGGCGGCCAGCCAGATCTCGTCGCCGAGGCTCATTCTGTCCACACCCTGCAGAATGAGCTCCAGATTGAACGTCAGCTTGAGCTCGCCGATGACCACCACGGCCGGATCGTCATCCCGCAGCCCGACGAGATCGCAATGCCCGATTTCGCCCTTGACGCTATAGCCGAGGCCCTCGAGGAAGCGTTTGACGGGTAGATAAAGGGACGTTTCCACATCGGATCTCCGGGCAACCCGTCGAGCATGCCCCGATAGTCGTTTCAGAGAGGCAAACGCCGCCGCGAACGGGCGCACGACATGCGCCGCTTGCTCGGATAAACGCGTGCCTGGCTCGGACCATGTTCGTTCGGCCCGAAGCGCGTGCTTCAGGCGCTCTCCAGCTCCTCGCCCAGCACCAGCCACTCCTCCTCCGCCGCCGCGAGCGCTTCCGCCAGCTCGGCCCGCTGGCGGGAGAGCTGCAGCGCCTTGTCGGGCTCGCGCGAAAAGGCGCCGTTGGCGAGCGCGGCATCGACCTTCTCGATGAGGCCCGTCAGCTTGGCGATGCGTGCCTCGGCGAGGTTGAGCTTCTGCCGGAGCGGCCCTTGCGCCACGCGCTTCGTCGCCGCTTCCTTGCGCTCGTCCGCTTTCGGCTTCGCAGTGGCCTCCGGCGCCGGCTTGCCGCGCCTTTCGGCTTTGGCTGCGCCGAGCACATAGGTGCGGTAGTCGTCCATGTCGCCGTCGAAATTCTTCACAGTCCCGCCCGCGACCAGCCAGAGCCTGTCGGCGCAGGCCTCGATCAGGAAGCGGTCGTGGCTGACGAGCATGACGGCGCCGGGATAGTCGTTGATCGCATTGACCAGCGCCGTGCGGCTGTCGATGTCGAGATGGTTGGTCGGCTCGTCGAGGATCAGCAGATGCGGCCCGTGGAAGGTCGCGAGCCCGAGCATCAACCGTGCCTTCTCGCCGCCGGAGAGCAGCTTCACCGGCGTATCCGCCTTGGACGCGGGGAAGCCGATCTGGGCCGCCTTGGAGCGCACTTTTGCCTCAGGCGCATCCGGCATCAGGTCGCGTAGATGGCCGACCGGCGTATCCTCGATCCGCAATTCGTCGAGCTGGTGCTGGGCGAAATAGGCGGTCTCCAGCTTGCTCGACTTCTTCATCTCGCCGGACATGGCGTCGAGCCGGCCGCCGATCAGCTTGCAGAACGTCGACTTGCCGTTGCCGTTGGAGCCGAGCAGCGCGATGCGATCGTCCGGCGCGAGGCTGAGATTGAGCCGCGACAGCACCTTGCGCTCACCATAGCCGGCGCTCGCATCCTCCAGCACGATCATCGGCGGCGAGAGCGGCTTCTCGGGGCCCGGGAAGGCGAAGGGCTGGACGTCGCGGTCGACGATCGCCGCAATCGACTCCATCTTCTCCAGCCGCTTGACGCGCGACTGCGCCTGCCGCGCCTTCGAAGCCTTGGCCTTGAAGCGGTCGACGAAGGCCTGGAGATGCTTGCGCTCGGCGTCCTGTTTCTCCTTGGCGCGGGCGAGCTGCATCTGCTTCTCGGCCCGCTGCTTCTCGAAGGAGGAATAGCCGCCGCGATAGAGCGTGAGCTTGCCCTGGTCGAGATGCATGATGTGGTCGACCGAGGTGTCCAGCAATTCGCGATCATGGCTGATGACGATCACGGTATGCGGATAGCGCTCGAGGTAATCGTAGAGCCAGAGCGTGCCTTCGAGATCGAGATAGTTGGTCGGCTCGTCGAGAAGCAGCAGGTCGGGCTCCGAGAACAGCACCGCCGCCAGCGCGACGCGCATGCGCCAGCCGCCCGAGAAATCGGAGCAGGGACGCTGCTGCGCTTCCTCGTTGAAGCCGAGCCCGTGCAGCACCATCGCGGCGCGGGCCGGCGCGGAATGGGCGCCGATATCGGCGAGCCGCGTCTCGATCTCGGCGATGCGATGCGGATCGGTCGCGGTCTCGCTCTCCTTCATCAGGGCGGTGCGCTCGATGTCGGCGGCGAGCACCACCTCGATCAGCGATTCCGGCCCGCCTGGCGCTTCCTGCGCGACGCCGCCGATGCGCCGGCCCTTCGGCAGGCTGATATTGCCGCTCTCGGTGCCGAGATCACCGGTGATGATCTTGAACAGCGTCGTCTTGCCGGTGCCGTTGCGACCGACGAAACCGACGCGCGCGCCATCGGGAATTGCGGCGCCGGTGTGGTCGAGCAGCAGGCGCTCGCCGAGGCGATAGGTGATGTCGTTGATCGTCAGCATTCCGGCGATGTAGGGCGGTCGGCCGGAAAAGCCAATCGAAAGCGCGAAACGGGGCAAACGTCACGATTTCGTCACGATCCTGCCGCGGCGCGGCCCGCTGGCGCCTTCACCCAACGGAAATGCAGTAATTCTTCGATTCGCGAGGCTGTCTTCGATGCATGCCTACCCGTTCCAAGTCGCGTCCCGCCCTGTTTCCTTCCTGGCGCCTCTGATGATCTGCGTCGCGATCATCCTCGGCAGCGTTGCGGCGCTTACGGCGATCGTTCCGTTCTCCTGATCCTGTTGCGGCAACCGATGCGGCGGCGCGCGGCTTTGCAGCCGGCGGTGCTTGTCGCCGGCGATGCCAGCCGCTAACGCTGGATCATGACGCGCACCGCTTTCTACACCGGCTCCTTCGACCCCGTGACCAACGGCCATGCCGACGTCATCGCCGCCGCGGCAGGGCTTTGCGACAGGCTGGTCGTCGCGATCGGCGTTCACCCCGGCAAGGCGCCGCTTCTCCCCGTCGAGCAGCGCGCCGATCTGGTGCGCGCAGTCGCATCCCCGCTGCTGGCGGCGAAGGGGGCCGTGCTCGACGTCGTGACCTTCGACGATCTCGCCGTCGACGCGGCCCGTCGCGCGGGCGCTACGCTCATCATCCGCGGCCTGCGCGACGGAACTGATCTCGATTACGAGATGCAGATGGCCGGCATGAACGGCACGATGGGGCCCGATGTGCAGACGGTCTTCCTGCCGGCCTCGCCCGGCGTGCGCCACATCACCGCGACGCTGGTCCGGCAGATCGCGGCGATGGGTGGCGATGTTTCGGCTTTCGTGCCGCCGCCGGTGCTGGCGGCGCTGAAGGCGCGCTTCGCCAAAGGCTGAAGCATAAACGGCCGTCATTCCGGATCATGGCCCGGAATGACGGATCCGGTTCCAGCTCGGCCGACGGGGCGGGGCGCAAGACACATAACTTCGCCATCTTCCGCCGCTTTCTGCCGATTTTGGTTTGCATTTTGCCGAGAGCGATGGTGTCTCTCAGGTGAAGCGACTCGTCGCGCAGGGCCCTGCGCGACGCCCTCCGACAGGTTTTCCGATGCGTCTTTCCCGCTATTTCCTGCCCATTCTGCGCGACACGCCCAAGGAAGCGGAGATCGTCTCGCACCGGCTGATGCTGCGCGCCGGCATGATCCGTCAGGAATCGGCCGGCATTTATGCGTGGCTGCCGCTGGGCCTGCGCGTGCTCGACAAGATCTGCAAGGTCGTGCGCGAGGAGCAGAACCGCTCGGGCGCCGTCGAGATCCTGATGCCGACCATCCAATCGGCCGATCTCTGGCGCGAGAGCGGGCGCTACGACGCCTATGGCAAGGAGATGCTGCGCATCAAGGACCGGCATGATCGCGACATGCTCTACGGCCCGACCAATGAGGAGATGGTCACCGAGATCGTCCGGGCCTACGTCAAGTCCTACAAGGACCTGCCGCTCAATCTCTACCACATCCAGTGGAAGTTCCGCGACGAGGTGCGCCCGCGCTTCGGCGTGATGCGCGGCCGCGAGTTCCTGATGAAGGACGCCTATTCCTTCGACCTCGACAAGGACACGGCCCGCCACGCCTATAACCGCATGTTCACCGCCTATCTGCGCACCTTCGCGCGGCTCGGCCTGAAGGCGATCCCGATGCGCGCCGATACCGGCCCGATCGGCGGCGACCTGTCTCACGAGTTCATCGTTCTGGCTTCGACGGGCGAGAGCGAGGTGTTCTGCCACAGCGACTATCTGAACTTCCAGACTCCGGCGGTCGACACCGACTTCGACAGCGTTCCGGGCCTGCAGGGCGTCGTCGACAAGTGGACGAGCCTTTATGCCGCCACGGAGGAGATGCACGACAAGGCCGCTTTCGAAGCGATTCCCGAGGAGAAGCGCGTCTCGGCGCGCGGCATCGAGGTCGGTCACATCTTCTATTTCGGCACCAAATATTCCGAGCCCATGGGCGCGAGCGTGGCCGGGCCGGACGGCCAGCCCGTGCTGCTGCATGGCGGCTCCTACGGCATCGGCCCGAGTCGCCTCGTCGCGGCGCTGATCGAGGCCGGACATGACGATGCCGGCATCGTCTGGCCCGAGGAGATCGCGCCCTTCGACATCGCCGTCATCAACCTCAAGGCGGGCGACGCCGCGACCGACGGCGCAGCCGAACGCCTCTACAAGGACCTCCTCGCCAAGGGCTACGACGCGCTGCTCGACGACACCGACGACCGGCCGGGCGCCAAATTCGCCACCGCCGACCTGATCGGCGTGCCCTGGCAGATCATCGTCGGCCCCAAGGGGCTGGCCGAGGGCAAGGTCGAGATCAAGCGCCGTGCCGGCGGCGAGCGCGAGCTCGTCTCGCTGGAGGCCGCTCTCGATCGCTTCAAGGGCAAGGCGGCGTGACGGGATATCGGGCAGCGGGATATTGGGCATGAGCGCCGTCGCCGAAAGTTCGGACATCCCGACCGGCACGAAGCCTTTTGCCGGCTTCGAATGGCTGCTCGCCGGGCGCTATCTCCGGACGCGCCGGCGCGAGGGCTTCGTCTCGGTCATCGCCGGCTTCTCGTTTCTCGGCATCATGCTCGGTGTCGCGACGCTGATCATCGTGATGTCGGTGATGAACGGCTTCCGCAAGGAGCTGCTCGAGAAGATCGTCGGCGTGAACGGCCATATCTTCGCGACCCCGATCGACCGGCCCCTCGACGATTACGACAGCGTGGCCGAGCGGCTGCGCAAGATCACCGGCATCCAGCTCGCCATCCCGCTGGTCGAGGGCCAGGCCCTGGCATCCTCCCAGACCGGCAATAACGGCGTGCTCGTGCGCGGCGTGCGCGAGGCCGACATCAAGGCGATCCCCTTCATCGGCGGCAACATCAAGTCCGGCACGCTCGATGGCTTCGATGCTGCTCCGCCCGGCGTCGCCATCGGCATCCGCCTCGCCAATGCGCTCGGCGTCCAGGTCGGGGACACGATCACGCTGGTGACGCCGCAGGGCGCCTCGACGCCCTTCGGCACGGCGCCGCGCATCAAGGCCTACCCGGTCAAGGCGATCTTCTCGATCGGCATGACCGAGTTCGACGGCACCTTCGTCTACATGCCGCTCGCCGAGTCCCAGGCCTATTTCAACCGCGACGGCGATGTGAACGTCATCGAGATCTTCGTCGACAATCCCGACAACACGCAGAAGGTCCGCGACGCCATCGAAGCGGATGCGCCGCGCCCGCTCGTCCTCTCCGATTGGCGGCAGCGCAATCGCAGCTTCTTCAATGCGCTGGAAGTCGAGCGCAACGTCATGTTCATCATCCTGACGCTGATCGTGCTGGTGGCGGCGCTCAACATCGTCTCCGGCCTGATCATGCTGGTGAAGGACAAGACCGAGGACATCGCGATCATGCGCACCATGGGCGCGACGGCCGGCACGGTTCTGCGCGTCTTCCTGATCACCGGCGCGGCCATCGGCGTCGTCGGCACGCTTGCCGGGCTGATTCTCGGCGTTCTCTTCTCCCACTACATCAAGTCGATCATGGCCGCGCTGAACTGGATCACCGGTGCCAATCTCTGGGACCCGACGGTGCGCTTCCTCAGCGACATCCCCTCGGTCCTCGACTGGCGCGACGTCGTGAATGTCGTCCTGATGGCGCTGACGCTGTCGCTGCTGGCGACGCTCTATCCGGCCTGGAAGGCGGCGCGGCTCGACCCGGTCAAAGCGCTGAGGATGGGCTGATGGCGCAGGAAACGCCCGCGCTCTTCCTGTCGCAGGTCGAGCGTTTCTATCCGCAGGCGGATGCGCCGCTCGAAGTGCTGCGCAAGGCCGATTTCGCGCTCTGGCCGGGCGAGGTCGTCGCGCTGGTGGCGCCGAGCGGCACCGGCAAGTCGACGCTGCTGCATGTCGCCGGCCTGCTGGAGAAGCCGGATGGCGGCGAGGTCTTCGTCGGCGGGCTGGCCACCACCAAGCTCGACGACAAGGGCCGCACGCGGCTGCGCCGCACCGAGATCGGCTTCGTCTATCAGTTCCACCATCTCCTGCCGGAATTCACGGCGCTGGAGAACGTCGTGCTGCCGCAGCGCATCCGCGGGCTGGACCGGGATGTCGCGGAGGAACGGGCGGCGGAACTCCTGAGCTTCCTTGGTCTCGGCCAGCGGCTCGACCATCTGCCGGGCGAGCTCTCGGGCGGCGAGCAGCAGCGCGTCGCCATCGGCCGCGCCGTCGCCAACGGTCCGCGTCTGCTGCTGGCGGACGAGCCGACCGGCAATCTCGATCCGCAAACCGCGCAGCATGTCTTCGGCACGCTGATCGCGCTCGCCCGCGCCTCCGGGCTCGCGGCGCTGATCGCGACGCACAACCTCGATCTCGCCCGCAAGATGGACCGCCAGGTCACCATCCGCGAAGGGCTGGTCGTGCCGCTGGCTTGAGAGCCTGCCGCCATTCCCGGGCGCCGCGGAGCGGCGACCCGGGGCTCTCCTGCCTGATGAACTGCGGAACCACCCCGTCATTCCGGCCGCAGCGAAGCTGAGCGCCGGGATCCATGATAGGGCGCTCCGCTCTACGATGGATCCCGGATCTACGCGGCTTCGCCGCTTGTCCGGGATGACGGGGTGGTTCCGCAGTTCATTTTGCCAGAGATGCTCGGGTCGAGCCCGAGCATGACGCGGTTTTACGCCAGGCGAGGCGCCACAAGCGTCAACCGTTAAGCAATCGTTGACTCTTCAAGAAGGCTGGGCCGGGTCCCTTTCGCCGCGGCAATTGACGAGAACAAAAGATGAACTAACATGAACTTATCGAGAACAACGGAGGTTCGCTATGACTGCAGCGCGTAAATTCGCCGCCGGCCTGGCCGAGATCGCCTCGCTTGCGGTCTTCCTCGGCATGATCTGGCTCTGGGCCGCTCTTCTCTCAGGGCCGCAGGTCTGATCATGGCAGGAGGGGGCGGGAGGCGCGCCGTCCACAGCCGGCCCGAAGAGGCTATCGACGGGCGCCCCCGGGGAGTTCCATAAGAAAAGGCACGGGTGAGCGAGTCGCGGCGCGGCGGCGGGAGAGGGACATGGGACGGGACGCAGGCGAGACACGCATCCTGTCGGACATCGGCTTCGTCCATCTCCATGTCCATTCGAGCTATTCCTTGCTCGAAGGCGCGATGACGGTCACGACGCTCGCCAAGATGGCCGCCGC
The DNA here is from genome assembly GCF_050433265.1 of Allobosea sp. OAE752. NCBI lineage: Bacteria > Pseudomonadati > Pseudomonadota > Alphaproteobacteria > Hyphomicrobiales > Alloboseaceae > Allobosea > Allobosea sp. OAE752. The sequence continues at coordinate 210,676 of NZ_JBNPXO010000005.1, read as the reverse complement.
CGACGGCCAGCCGGCGCTGGCGCTGACGGACACTGACAATCTCTTCGGCGCGCTGGAATTCTCCGAGAAGCTGTCCGGCTCCGGCTTGCAGCCGATCGTCGGTGTGCAGCTCTCGGTCGATTTCGCCGATGAGGGCGAGGGCGGCCGCAGGCCGGTGCAGCCGCAGCGCCTGCCGCATATCGTCCTGCTCGCCATGGACGAGGCGGGTTACGGCAATCTGATGAAGCTCGTCAGCGAGGCCGCGCTGGCGACCGGCGGCGCCGGCCAGCCGGTGACCACGATCGAGCGCCTTGCGACCTATCACGACGGGCTGATCGCGCTGACGGGCGGCAGCGAAGGGCCGGTCGATACGGCGCTGCGCAATGGCCAGATTCCCGTGGCGGCGGCGCGGCTTGCCACGCTCGCTCAAATCTATGGCGACCGGCTCTATGTCGAGATCCAGCGCCATGGCGGCGAGAACGAGGCGGCGCTGGAGGCGCATCTCCTGCGCCTCGCCTATGATGCCGATCTGCCGATCGTCGCGACCAACGAGCCCTTCTACGCCAAGCCCGCCGATTTCGACGCCCATGACGCGCTGCTGGCCGTGGCCGAAGGGCGCCTCGTCTCGGATGGCACGCGCCGCCGCGTCACGCCCGAGCACTATTTCGCTTCGCGCGCCGAGATGAAGAAGCGCTTCGCCGATCTGCCCGAGGCGCTGGCGAGCACGGTCGAGATCGCGATGCGCTGCCACTGGCGCGTCACCACGCGCAAGCCGATCCTGCCGCGCTTCGGCGAGGAGGGCCGCGACGAGGCCGAGGAATTGCAGGAACAGGCGCGCGCCGGTCTTGCCGCGCGGCTCGCCAAGCATGGCCCGGCCGAGGGCTTCTCCGTCGAGGATTACGAGAAGCGGCTCGATTTCGAGCTCTCGATCATCACCCGGATGAAGTTCCCGGGCTACTTCCTGATCGTCTCGGACTTCATCAAATGGGCCAAGGCCCAGGATATCCCGGTTGGCCCGGGTCGCGGCTCGGGCGCTGGCTCGCTCGTCGCCTATGCGCTGACCATCACCGACGTCGATCCGCTGCGCTTCGGCCTGCTCTTCGAGCGCTTCCTCAACCCGGATCGCGTCTCGATGCCGGACTTCGACATCGACTTCTGCCAGAACCGGCGTGAAGAGGTGATCGACTACGTCAAGCACCATTACGGGCAGGAGCGCGTCGCCCAGATCATCACCTTCGGCACGCTGCTCGCCCGCGGCGTGCTGCGCGACGTCGGCCGCGTGCTGGAAATGCCCTATGGCCAGGTCGACAAGCTGACCAAGCTGGTGCCGCAGAACCCGGCCAAGCCGATCTCGCTGAAGGATGCCATCGAGGGCGAGCCGAAGCTGCAGCAGGCGGCCGAAGAGGAGCCGATCGTCGCGCGGCTGCTCGAAATTGGCCAGAAGCTGGAAGGGCTTCACCGCCATGCTTCGACTCACGCCGCAGGCGTGGTGATCGGCGACCGACCGCTCGAGCAGCTCGTCGCGCTCTCGGTCGATCCGCGCACCGGCATGCGCGTCACCCAGTTCAACATGAAATGGGTCGAGCAGGCTGGCCTCGTGAAGTTCGACTTCCTCGGCCTCAAGACGCTGACCACGCTGACCACGGCGGTGAAGCTCATCGCCCAGCGCGACATCCAGATCGACCTCGCCCAATTGCCCTTCGACGACCCGCCGACCTACGCCATGCTGGCGCGCGGCGAGACGGTCGGCGTGTTCCAGGTGGAATCGGTCGGCATGCGCAAGGCGCTGGTCGAGATGAAGGCCGACCGGATCGAGGATCTGATCGCGCTGGTGGCGCTCTACCGTCCCGGCCCGATGGACAACATCCCGACCTATTGCCGCCGCAAGCTCGGGCTGGAGGATCCGACCTATCTCCACCCCGGCATGGAGCCCTATCTGCGCGAGACGCACGGCATCATCGTCTACCAGGAACAGGTGATGCAGGTCGCGCAGGCGCTCTCGGGTTATTCGCTCGGCGAAGCCGACCTGCTGCGCCGCGCCATGGGCAAGAAGATCAAGGCGGAGATGGACGCCCAGCGCGACCGTTTCGTGAAGGGCGCCATCGAGGGCGGCATCAAGAAGGACATCGCCTCCGAGATCTTCGACCTCCTGGCGAAGTTCGCCGACTACGGCTTCAACAAGAGCCATGCGGCCGCCTATGCGGTCGTCGCCTTCCAGACCGCCTATCTCAAGGCGAACTTTCCCGTAGAGTTCCTCGCCGCGTCGATGACGCTCGACATGGGCAACACCGACAAGCTCTCGGAATTCCGCCGCGATGCCGAGCGGCTCGGTATCAAGGTCGAGCGGCCGGCGATCAACCATTCCGGCGTCGAATTCGACGTCGCCGAGGGCAAGATCTTCTACGCGCTCGGCGCCATCAAGGGCGTCGGCCGGGCGGCGGTCGAGGCGCTGGTCGCGGCGCGCCAGTCCGGCGGTCCCTTCCGCGATCTCGCCGATCTCGCGCGCCGCATCGACACCAGGCTGGTCAACCGCCGCACGCTGGAAGCGCTCATCGCCGCCGGCGCGCTCGACGAGCTGCAGGAGGACAGGGCCCGCGCCATGGCCGCCATCGATGGCATGCTGGCGCTCTCCAACCGCACCCGCGACGAGGCGGCCGCCGGCCAGTTCGACCTGTTGAGCGGCGGCGTCGTCCAGGAAGCCTTCCGCATCCCGCAGGTCGAGCCCTGGGCTCCGGCCGAGAAGCTCAAGCGCGAGCACGAGGCGGTCGGCTTCTTCCTCTCGGGCCATCCGCTCGACGATTACGAGCATGTGCTGAAGCGCCTGCGCGTGCAGCGTTATGCCGATTTCGCCCAGACCGTGCGCGCCAACGGCACCGGCGTCGGCAAGGTCGCGGTCTCCGTCATCGACAAGTCGGAGCGGCGCACCAAATCCGGCAACAAGATGGGCATCGTCAATCTGTCGGATCCGAGCGGCCAGTTCGAGGCGGTCCTGTTCTCGGAAGGGCTGATGCGCTACCGCGATTTGCTGGAGCCGGGCAGGGCGCTGGTGCTGCGGCTTTCCGCCGTGCTCGACGGCGAGGAGGTGCGTCCGCGCATCGAGGATGTCGAGGTGCTCGACGATCTCGCCTCGCGCCAGAAGCAGGACCTCCTGATCTATCTGCGCGACGACAAGGCCGTGCCCTCCATCGCCGAGCGCATCCGGCCGCGCGGCGAGGCTTCGCGCTCCGACGGCAAGGTATCGATCGTCATGATTCTCGACGATGGTGCGCAGGAGGTCGAGATCGAGCTGCCGGGCAAATACCCGGTCACCCAGCAGGTCGCCAATGCGGTGCGCGCCGCTCCCGGTGTTGTGAGCGTCGAACTGCGTTGAGACCTGCCGGCCGGCCTGTTTCCCGCCTTGCCGGCACTTGCCCGCGGCATGGGGTTGAAGCACGCTGTAGACCGCAAGGAGGGCGGCCATGGCTGGACCGTTCGAGATCGACAGGCGCATGCTGATCGCGGGGGCGACGGTGCTGACCGTTGCCGGCGTACCGCATGGCGCCCGGGCACAGGAGACACCCGTGATCGACGAGCGCGCCGTTCTCATCGTCGTCGATGTTCAGAACGATTTCTGCCCCGGCGGCAACCTTGCCGTTCCCAGGGGCGACGAGGTCGTCCCGGTCATCAACGCGCTGGCGAAGCGCTTCTCGAACATCGTGCTGACGCAGGACTGGCACCCGGCCGGGCATTCGTCCTTCGCCTCCAGCCATCCCGGCAAGAAACCGTTCGAGACGGTCGAGATGCCTTACGGCCGGCAGGTGCTCTGGCCGGATCACTGCATCCAGGGCTCGAAGGGGGCGGAGTTCCGCGCCGATCTCGACGTTTCCAGCGCACAGGCGATCATCCGCAAGGGCTATCGCCGCGAGGTCGACAGCTATTCCGGCTTCGTCGAGGCCGACCGCAAGACCCCGACCGGCCTCACCGGCTATCTCAGGGAGCGCGGCATCCTGCGCGCCGTCATCGTCGGGCTCGCCACCGATTTCTGCGTGAGCTGGACGGCGCAGGATGCATCCGCCGCCGGCTTCGAGACCTATGTCGTCGAGGATGCCTGCCGCGCCATCGATCTCGAAGGTTCGCTGGAGAAGGCCTGGGCCGAGATGGCCGAGAACGACGTCACCCGGGTCAGGGTGAGCGACCTGCCGGGCTGAGCCGCGTCGGTGTCGCGCGCCCAGCGCCTGCTCGATCTCATCCAGCTCCTGCGCCGCCACCGGCGTCCGGTCTCCGGTCGCCGGCTCGCCGATGAACTCGGCGTCAGCATTCGCACGCTCTATCGCGATATCGTCACGCTGCAGGGGCAGGGCGCCCCGATCGAGGGCGAGCCCGGCCTCGGCTATGTGCTGAAACCGGGCTTCATGCTGCCGCCGCTGATGTTCGGCGAGGACGAGATCGAGGCGCTGCTGCTCGGCTCGCGCTGGGTCGCGGACCGCGCGGACGGCCCGCTCGCTCTCGCCGCGCGCGATGCCATGGCGAAGATCGTCGCCGTGCTGCCACCCGACCTGACGCGCCGCGTCGAGGATGCGGTGCTGATCCTCGGGCCGGGTCGGGCGATCGCCGCCGCAGAGGGCATCGATCTCGCCGCCATGCGGCGCACGATCCGCGCCGAGCGCCGGGCTCGCATGGCCTACGGCGACGGGCAGGGGCGGGCGAGCGAGCGCATCGTCTGGCCGCTGGCGCTGTCCTTCTTCGATCATGTCCGCGTCCTCGTCGCCTGGTGCGAACTGCGGCAGGATTTTCGCCATTTCCGGGTCGATCGTATCGACCGGTTCGAGCCGCTGGATGCGCGCTATCCGCAGCGGCGCGCAGTGCTGCTCAAGGCCTGGCGCGAGAAGGAGGGCATTCCGTCGCCGCAATGACGGACACTGCCGGAAATTGGCAGCATCTGATTCTACGGTCTGCATCGTCGAAACCGCCGAAGACGAGCCCTGGAGGCCAATCATGTTCGATGCTCATTTCATCCTGCTGCATGTCGAGAGCCCGGCAGCGAGTGCGCGCTTCTATGCCGATCTGATCGGTCAGGAGCCGAAGGAACTGTCGCCGACCTTCGCGATGTTCGTGCTGCCCTCGGGCATCCGGCTCGGGCTCTGGTCGCGCCATACGGTCGAGCCTGCCGCGACCGCGCAGGGCGGAGCGGCCGAGGTCGCGATGATGGCGCCGTCTGCCGCGGCCGTCGATGCGACCTGCGCGGAGTGGCGTGGGCGTGGCATCGCGATCCTGCAGGAGCCGACCGATCTCGACTTCGGCCGCACCTTCACGGCGTCCGATCCCGACGGTCATCGCCTGCGCGTGTTCTGGCCGTTTCCCGCGGAAGGCTGAAGCGTCCGACAGGTGTTTCCCGGAACCTGCCTGGCAAGAACCGCTTGGCAGGAACCTGCCTGGGTGGTCGGTCCTTCAGGAGCCGCCCAGCAGCGGTTTCCGGCCTGGCACGAACGGCATGCGTGCCGTTCGGCAGCGGGGGTTGTCGGCATGGGCCGGGGCGGCTAGGCACGAGGCGGGGGGAGGGAGCGCATGTCTCGCATGCGATTGATTTGAAAGCTTGAAGGATACTCCAAAATGATCTCGAAAATGTCATTGAAGGTTGTCGTCGCGGCCGCCACGCTGCTGTCTTCCGCCGTGCCGTCCTTCGCCCAGACCCAGGCCGACCAGCTCAAGCTCGCCTATCAGGCGGCGCGCAATCAGCTCGGCCTTCTCGGTTATTGCGTCGACAAGGGCTACACCGATGGCGGTGCGGTCGAGGTCCAGAAGAAGCTGGTCGCGCTGATCCCGGCCCCGGCCGATCTCAGCGGCGGTGATGCCGCCGAGGCTGCCGGCCGCAAGGGCAAGATCTCCGCCATGGGGATGGAGCAGGACATCGAGGCCATCGCCAAGGCGCAGAACGGCACGTCGGCCGTCTATTGCAAGCAGATCGGCGATCTCGTGAAGCAGATGGGCGCCAAGCTGCCGCAGTAAGGGGCGGATCGGGCACCGATTCCGTCAGGAACGACCCCGCGCGAGCCGCTCGCGCGGGTATTTGCCGGCTCCATCGGCTTTTCTATGCCTTGCCGGCTTGCATTGCGGCGCTATCCCTTGTATGGCGCACGCCATCCCACATGGAGCGCATCGCCTCTGTCCTAAGAGGCGTTCCGGTGACGCGGCAGCCTATGCCTGTTCATTCGCGCTCCAGAGGCTCAACCGGAAGGATAACGAATACCATGGCTCTGCCTGATTTCTCGATGCGCCAGCTCCTTGAGGCCGGCGCCCATTTCGGCCACCAGGCCCACCGCTGGAACCCCAAGATGTCCCCGTACATCTTCGGCGTCCGCAACAACATCCACATCCTCGACCTGTCGCAGTCGGTGCCGATGCTGCATCGTGCCCTGCAGGCCGTGTCGGACACCGTCGCCAAGGGCGGCCGCGTCCTCTTCGTCGGCACCAAGCGCCAGGCGCAGGATGCCATCGCCGATGCCGCCAAGCGTTCGGCCCAGTATTATGTCAACTCCCGCTGGCTCGGCGGCATGCTGACCAACTGGAAGACCATCTCGGCCTCGATCCAGCGCCTGCGCAAGGTCGACGAGCTGCTCAATGGCGGCGGCTCCGGCCTGACCAAGAAGGAGCGTCTGATGCTGTCGCGTGAGCGCGACAAGCTCGAGAAGGCGCTCGGCGGCATCAAGGACATGGGCGGCACGCCGGACATGATCTTCGTGATCGACACCAACAAGGAAGCGCTCGCGATCAAGGAGGCCCAGCGCCTCGGCATCCCGGTCGCCGCCATCGTCGATTCGAACTCGGATCCGGACGGCATCACCTTCCCGGTCCCGGCCAATGACGACGCCGGCCGCGCCATCCAGTTCTATTGCGACCTGATCGCCCGTTCGGCGATCGACGGCATCGGCCGCGCCTCGGGCGACCACGGCGTCGATCTCGGCGCGTCGGAAGCTCCGATCGTCGAGGAGGCCCTGGAGCCGGTTGCGGCCGAAGGCCAGGTCTTCGAGGTGCTGACCACGCCGCGTGGCGCTCCGGACGATCTCACCAAGCTCTCCGGCATGGGCCCCGACGCGGTCCAGAAGCTGAACGACGGCGGCATCTACCACTTCTGGCAGATCGCGGCGATGTCGCCGGCCGACGTGACCAAGATCGACCACGACCTCAAGCTCGGTGGCAAGATCGAGCGCGAGGGCTGGGTCGCCCAGGCGCGTGAGCTCGCCGACGCCTGATCGGCCGAATGAATGATGGCGACGCGTCATTCGCGCGTCGCAATCAGGCTTCTGATGTGATGCCAAACAGCGCCGACGGCCGGAAACGGAGCGTCGGCGTTTCCCCATCGATGGCGTCGCAACGAGAGATCCGCGGCCGGCCTACCGGGCTCGCGCCGCACGACAGCTAAGGATTTGAGACAATGGCAGCGATCACCGCCGCACTCGTGAAGGAACTCCGCGACAAGACCGGCGCGGGCATGATGGATTGCAAGGCCGCGCTCTCCGCCAATGACGGCAACCTCGAGGCCGCCATCGACTGGCTGCGCGCCAAGGGCCTCTCCAAGGCCGCCAAGAAGGCCGGCCGCGTCGCCGCCGAGGGCCTTGTCGCCGTCGCCGTGCAGGGCCATGAGGGTGTCGTGGTCGAGGTCAACTCCGAGACCGACTTCGTCGCCCGCAACCCCGAATTCCAGGCGCTCGCCAAGAGCATCGCCGATGTCGCGCTGGAGCGCGGCGGCGACGCCGAGGCGCTGCTCGGCCATCACTATCCGGGTGGCGGCACGGTGCAGGAAGCCATCGCCAACGCCATCGCCACCATCGGCGAGAACATGACGCTGCGCCGGGTCGCCGCGCTCAAGGTCTCCTCGGGCCTGATCGGCTCCTATGTCCACGGCGCGATCGCCGAGGGCCTCGGCAAGATCGGCGTCATCGTCGCGCTGGAGACGACCTCCAAGAGCGACGAGCTCGTCGCGCTCGGCCGCCAGCTCGCCATGCACGTCGCCGCGACCAACCCGGTCGCGCTCGACCTCGCCTCGGTCGCTCCCGACGTGCTGGAGCGCGAGAAGGCGATCCTGGCCGAGAAGAATGCCGGCAAGCCCGCCCATGTGCTCGAGAAGATCACCGAGAGCGGCCTGAAGAGCTACGCCAAGGAATACTGCCTGCTCGAGCAGGCCTATATCCATGACGGCTCGAAGTCGGTCGCGCAGGTGCTCAAGGAGCTCGAAGGCAAGCTCGGCGCTCCGGTGAAGCTCACGGGCTTCGTCCGCTACGCGCTCGGCGAAGGCATCGAGAAGGAAGAGCAGGACTTCGCTGCCGAAGTCGCTGCTGCCGGCGGCACCACGGGCTGACAAGCCTGTTCAGGAATGACAGAAAGGCCGCGCATCGCGCGGCCTTTTTTGTAGGAAGAAGGGCCGCGCCGATTCCCGGCGGCGGCCCGAATGGACGGAGAGATCATCGATGCGACCCAAACGCGTTCTCGTGAAGCTCTCCGGCGAAGCCCTTGCGGGAGCGCAGGGCTACGGCCTCGACGGCGGCACGCTGGTGGCGCTGGCGGCCGACATCGCCCATGCCTCGCGCGAAGGCGTCGAGGTCGGCATCGTCGTCGGCGGCGGCAACTTCTTCCGCGGCGTGCAGGGGCTCAACAAGGGGCTGGACCGCACCACCGCCGATTCGATCGGCATGCTCGGCACGGTGATGAACGCGCTCGCGCTGGAGCACGCCATCGAGGCGGCCGGCGCGCCGGCCCGCGCCATGTCGGCGGTGCCGATGCCCTCGCTCTGCGAGAGCTATGCCCGCAAGCGCGCCCTCGACCATCTCAGCAACGGCAAGGTCGTCATCCTCGGCGGCGGCACCGGCAACCCCTATTTCACCACCGACACCGGCGCGGCCCTGCGCGCCGCCGAGCTCGATTGCAGCCACCTGCTCAAGGCGACGCAGGTCGACGGCGTCTACAGCGCCGATCCAAAGAAGGATCCGACCGCGACCCGCTACGACACCCTGACCCATGAGGACGCGATCCGGCGCGATCTCAAGGTGATGGACACCGCCGCCTTCGCGCTCGCCCGCGATGCCGGCCTCACCATCGTCGTCTTCTCCATCGCCGAGTCGGGCGCTCTCGCGGCCGTGCTCCGGGGCGAGGGGCGGGCGACCTATGTGACTCCCTGAGCGGGGCGCACCTTCACTGGCCCCGCTTGAAGAGCTCAAGCCCTCATCCTTCGAGCACTTCTCGGGATGAGGGCTGCGGAAGAGCGGACGGATTCTCAGTAAGTACGCCAGAGGCCGGGCGTCACCAGCTCGAGCATGTGCCCGTCCGGATCGCGGAAATAGAGGCTCTTGCCGCCGCCGCCCCACTGCATGCGCCCCTCGACGGCGATGCCGAGCTGTTCCAGCTTCTCTTCCCAGGCGGCCAGCTCCGCCTCCTCGACGGCGAAGGCGATGTGCAGGGGGCCGCTGCCGTCATGCGGCGGGATGCTGCCGTTGTCGGAGCGCTGCGTCTGCAGCGACGCCCCGCGCTGGAACAGCAGCAGCACGCTCTGCCCTCCGACATCATAGGCGAACAGCGTCGCGGTCTTGAGCAGCGGCGCGAGGCCGAGCTTCGTCTCATAGAAGTCGCGGGCGCGTTCGAGATCATCGACATAGAGCGCGGTCTCGATGATGCGGTTCAGGCGGGGCACTCTGTTTCTCCCAAGGTTTCTGCAAGCCGGAACTGGCTCGCCGCAAGGCGAGGCGGTAGGGTGCAGATGGGTTTCCGCGAGCGGTCCGCCAACGGCCTGTCCCGCCGCCCGGCTATGATTTGCCTGCACCGACAGCTTTATCCTTGCCCCTCGGCGGGGAAAATGCTGTTCCGGCAGGTAGTTCTTGACCCTGCGCGGCCGTCCCGCCATGGTCGCGCCGATTTTTGATGTTCCGTAAGGTCTTGATTGAAATGGCCCAGACGACGTTCGACCTCGATGACATAAAGCGCCGCATGGCGGGTGCCGTGCAGTCCTTCAAGAGTGATCTGGCTTCGCTGCGTAGTGGTCGCGCTTCTTCGAACATGCTCGATCCGATTCAGGTCGAGGCCTACGGCGCGCGCACGCCGCTCAGCCAGCTCGCGACGGTGAGCGTGCCGGAGCCGCGCCTGCTTTCCGTCCAGGTCTGGGACCGTTCGATGGTCCAGGCCGTCGACAAGGCGATCCGCGAATCCGATCTCGGCCTCAACCCCCAGACCGAGGGTCAGGTGCTGCGCATCCGCATCCCCGAGCTGAACGAGCAGCGCCGCAAGGAGATGGTCAAGGTCGCGCATAAATATGCCGAGGATTCCAAGGTTTCGGTCCGCCATGTCCGCCGCGACGGCATCGATGTGATCAAGAAGCTGGAGAAGGACGGTCACATCACCAAGGATGACGTGACCCGCCACACCGACCAGGTCCAGAAGGCGACCGACCAGCATATCGCCGAGATTGATCAGGCGCTGGCGGCGAAGGAAAAGGAAATCCTGCACGTCTGATCCGCAGCCCTCCGGGGCTGCGCGCATCGGTTTCTGCCAAGGCCCAACGAGGCTCAATCGCATGTCATCTGGCCAGCGCGACGCAGGCGTTTCCAACCCGGCCCATGTCGCCATCATCATGGATGGAAACGGCCGCTGGGCGCAGATGCGCGGCCTGCCGCGCCAGGAAGGGCACCGGCGTGGCCTCGAGGCCCTGCGCCGCACGGTGCGCAACGCCAGCGATCTCGGCATCGCGGTGCTGACGCTCTACAGCTTCTCGACCGAGAACTGGCGGCGGCCCCATGCCGAGGTCAGCTTCCTGATGGGGCTGCTCAAGCACTTCGTCGAGAAGGATCTGGCCGAGCTCTCCGCCGCCAATGTGCAGGTGCGCATCATCGGCAGCCGGTTGGATCTGGCGCCGGATCTGCGCCGCCTGGTCGAGCATGCCGAGACGCGCACGCGCGGCAATACCGGGCTCATCCTGGCGATCGCCTTCAATTACGGCTCGCGCGACGAGATCGTCCGCGCAGCGCGCCAACTCGCGGCCGATGCCGCGGCCGGGCGGATCGATCCGGCCGCCATCGACGACGCGGCGCTCACCGCCCGGCTCGATACCCATGACCTGCCTGATCCCGAACTGGTGATCCGCACCTCGGGTGAGACGCGCATCTCCAATTTCCTGCTCTGGCAGGCGGCCTATGCCGAATTCGTCTTCACGCCGGTGATGTGGCCGGATTTCGACCGCGCCGCCTTCGAGGACGCGCTGGCACAATATCGGCAGCGCGAGCGCCGCTTCGGCGGCGTCGCGGCGCCGCCAGACCGCAGCGTGGACGTCGCGTGAATGAACCTGCTCCCGCCTCGCCCGGATCGGGCTCGGGCGAACTGAAGCGGCGCGTCGTCTCGGCGCTCGTCCTCGCAGCCGTCGTCCTGGCCCTGACGCTGTGGGGGGGCTGGCCGTTCCGGCTGGTCTGGGTGCTGGTCGCCGGTATCGTCGCCTATGAATGGCTCTCGATCGTCAGCCGGGGCAACGCGGTCGCGGCCGGAGCCGGCGTGGTCGTGGCCGGGCTCGCCCTGTCCTTCCTGCCGATCGCTCCCGCCGCCCTCGCGGGCGCGACGGCCGCCGCCGCTCTCATCGGCGCGCTGGCGGCGCCTTTCGTGCGGGCGCGCCTGGCGCTCGAATTATGCGGCGTCGCCTATGCGCTCGCCTTCGCCCTGATCACGCCGGCCCTTCGCGATTGGCCCGTGGTCGGGCTCGCGCTCATCCTGTGGAGCTTTGCCGTCGTCTGGCTGACCGACATCGCCGCCTATTTCACCGGCCGCAGCCTCGGTGGCCCGAAGCTGATGCCGCGTGTCAGCCCCAAGAAGACCTGGTCCGGTGCCATCGGCGGCACCCTGGCGGGAACGGTCGCGGGCACGCTGATCTGGAGCTTCGCGACCCTCGGCGCGCCGGGCGCGAATGGCTGGGTGATCGCCGCCTCGCTCGCCGCCTCGGTCGCGAGCCAGGCCGGAGACCTGTTCGAATCCGCACTCAAGCGCCGTTTCGATACCAAGGATTCCAGCCATCTCATTCCGGGCCATGGCGGCTTCCTCGACAGGCTCGACGGCTACTGGGCCGTGCTGGTCCTGGCCGGGCTCGCGCTCTTCGCGTTCCAGATCGACATTTGACCCGATGCCGCTTCGCACCATCACGCTCCTGGGCGCCACCGGCTCCGTTGGCCGTTCCGTCCGCGATGTCGTCGCCGAGAATCCGCAGCGCCTGGCGATCGGAACGGTCGTCGGCGGCCGCGATGCCGAGGCGCTGGCCCGTGTCGCGGTCGAGACGGGAGCGCGTTTCGCGGCGCTTGCCGACGCGACCGCCGGCGACGCGCTGAAGCGCGCACTCGCCGGAAGCGGCATCGAAAGCGGGGCAGGGCGTTCGGCCGTGCTCGAGGCTGTCGCCCGCCCGGCCGATATCGTCGTCAGCGCGATCTCCGGGGCGGCGGGGCTGGAGGCGACCTTCGCCGCCCTCCTGCCGGGCCGGACGATCGCGCTCGCCAACAAGGAAAGCCTCGTCTGCGCCGGCGAGGCGGTGATGGCGCGCGCCGCCGCCGCAGGCGCCCGGATGCTGCCGCTCGACTCCGAGCACAACGCCCTGTTCCAGGTGCTCGGGCACGAGCCGCTGGATTCGATCCGGAGCATGACGCTCACCGCCTCGGGTGGCCCGTTCCGCACCTGGAGTGCGGAGGCGATCGCGAATGCAGGCCCCGAGCAGGCGCTGCGGCATCCGAACTATGCCATGGGCGCCAAGATCACGGTCGATTCCGCCAGCCTGATGAACAAGGGGCTGGAGGTGATCGAGGCCCGCTTCCTCTTCGGCCTGGAGCCGGCGCAGCTCGATGTCCTCGTGCATCCCCAGCAGGTCGTCCACGGCCTCGTGACGTTCCGGGACGGTTCGGTGAGCGCCGGCATGGCGGTGCCCGACATGCGGGTCGCGGCCGCTCATTGCCTGGGAATCGACGGCCGGCTCGACGCGCCGCCGGCTCGCTTCCTCAATCTCGCCTCCGGCGAGCCGCTGACCTTCGAACGGCCCGATTTGCAACGCTTCCCGGCGCTGGGCCTTGCGCTGGCGGCTCTGGCCGAAGGCGGGGCCAAGCCTGTCATTCTCAATGCCGTAAACGAGATGGCGGTCGCTGCCTTTCTCGCCGGCCGGATCCGGTTCCCGGGGATCGCCGCGCTCGTCGAGGCGGTCTGCGCGCAGGATTTCGGCGCCGCGCGCGCGCCGCAGGACGTCGCCGAGGCGCTGGCTGTTGACCATGACGCACGCCAGCGGGCTGCCTTGCTCTTGTCGCGAGCGCCATTCGCTGCCACCTAGGGGAACGTAGCAGGAGAGTTCGATGGAAATCTTGGGGTCGATCGGCAGCGCGGGCCATTTCGTGCTCGGCTATCTCGTGCCTTTCCTTTTCGTTCTCACCCTGGTGGTCTTCGTCCACGAACTCGGGCATTTCCTGGTGGGCCGCTGGTGCGGCGTCGATGTGAAGACCTTCTCCATCGGCTTCGGGCGCGAGATCTTCGGGTTCAACGACCGGCACGGCACGCGCTGGCGTTTCGCGCTGATTCCGCTTGGCGGCTACGTCAAGTTCTCGGGTGACGCGGATGCCTCCAGCGCGCCGGACGATGAGGCCGTGAGCCGGATGACCGCGCAGGAGCGCGCCCGCTCCTTCCCGGCGCAGTCGATCGGAGAGCGGGCCGCCATCGTCGCCGCCGGACCGATCGCCAATTTCGTGCTGGCAATCCTGATCTTCGCCGGCTCGGCCTTCATCTTCGGCAAGCAGGTGCTGACGCCGCGAGTCGACGAGATCGTGGCCGGCAGCGCGGCCGAGCGCGCGGGCCTGCGGCCGGGCGATCTCGTGATCGCCATCGACGGGCAGCGGATCGTCAGCTTCTCCGACATGCAGCGTATCGTCTCGACACGGCCCGACGAGCGCCTGTCGGTCACCGTCGAGCGCGGAACGGATACGGTCACCCTGCCGGTGACGCCGGCGCTGCTCGAGATGGATTCCCCGCTCGGCAAGCAGCGCATCGGCGTGATCGGCGTCAAGGCTTCGCCCCGGCCGGAAGACTGGACGACGCAGCATTTCGGCCTGGTCGATTCCGTCAAGCAGGGCGTCTCCGAAAGCTGGTTCATCGTCGCGCAGACTTATGACTACGTCGCCAAGCTGGTGCAGGGGCGCGCCTCGACCGACCAGCTCTCGGGTCCGATTCGGATCGCGCAGGTGTCCGGAGCGGTCGCCCAGAATGGCGGCCTGTTCGGGCTGATCAACCTCGCGGCCATCCTCTCGGTCTCGATCGGGTTGATGAATCTGCTGCCCGTGCCGATGCTCGATGGCGGGCATCTGCTCTTCTATCTCTATGAGGCGGTTCGCGGGCGCCCCTTGAGCCCGCGCGCGCAGGAGATCGGCTTCCGGTTCGGATTGGCGCTCGTTCTGATGCTGATGCTGTTCGTGACCTGGAACGACCTCGTCCACGTCAAGGGCCTGCTCTGACGGTTACCGCCTCGCTGCGTGGCCGCTTTGCGGCGGAATCACGGCAGCGCGCGTGGCGTCCTGGCAACGAGCCATCTAAAAATACTTTATTAACGACGATGGCGGTTTGCACCCCGCGGGAAACTTTGTAGAAGCGATTGCACTGCAAATCTCGCCCTGCCGCCATCTCCCGGATGGCGGACCCCTGTTGGGGTGGTGACCAGAGAAATGGAATAGGCGACCCGATGACGTCGACCCAAAAGAGCCGGACGACCAAGACGCGGCTCTCTCGATCGATCGGACTTTCGGCCTTGATCTTGGCCGTGAGTGGTGGCGTTGCGTTCGCTCAGGCCGTGGTTGTCCACGGCAACCGGCGAGTCGATGCCGAGACGATCCGCTCCTACGCGGTCGGCCGCGACAACCCGCAGGAGATTCGCGAGAGCCTGCTGGCGACGGGGCTGTTCTCCAACGTTCAGGTCAGCCGCCGCGGCGCGCAGACCGTGATCTCCGTCCAGGAGCAGAACGGCACCGTCAACCGCGTCGCCTTCGAGGGCAATCGCCGCCTCAAGAGCGACCAGCTCACGCCGCTGGTGCAGTCCAAGGCCGGCGGCCCGCTGAGCCAGGCCCTGATCGATTCCGACGTCGAGCGCCTGCGTGAGGCCTATCGCCGTGCCGGTTACGGCCTGTCCTCGGTCAGCGGCCGCATCGCGCCGCTGCCGAATGGCCGGCAGGACGTGGTCTTCACCATCAACGAGAGCGGCAAGACCGGCATCAAGTCGATCAACTTCTCGGGCAACAACGTCTATTCGGCGGGTCGCCTGCGCGGCTTGATGACGTCGACCGAATCGAACTTCCTGAGCTGGATCAAGACGTCCGACGTCTACGATCCGGATCGCATCAATTCCGATCTCGAGCTGATCCGCCGTTTCTATCTGAAGAACGGCTATGCCGACTTCCAGATCGTCAACAACACCGCGCGCTTCGACGAGTCTGCCGGCGGCTGGGTCGTCGATGTCCAGGTCGAGGAAGGCCCGCAGTACAAGGTCGGCAACGTCTCCGTCGATTCCTCGGTGCCGGGCGTCGATGCGGCGCGCCTGCAGCGCTATCTGGCGACCTCGACGGGTGACACCTACAATGCCGAGGCGGTCGAGAAGTCGCTCGTCGCGCTGACCACCGAGGTCAACCGCGAGGGGCACGCCTTCGCGCAGGTTCGTCCGCGCGGCGATCGCGACGCCTCCGGCCACCTGATCGGCATCACCTATGTCGTCGATGAAGGCCCGCGGGTCTATGTCGAGCGCATCAATGTGCGCGGCAACACCCGCACCCGCGACTACGTCATCCGCCGCGAGCTCGATCTCGGCGAAGGCGACGCCTACAACAAGGTCATGATCGACCGCGCCGAGCGGCGCCTGAACAATCTCGGCTTCTTCAACAAGGTCCGCGTCACGAACGAGCCGGGCTCGGCTCCGGACCGCGTCGTCGTCAACATCGACGTCGAGGACAAGGCGACCGGCTCCTTCTCGATCGCCGGCGGCTACTCGACCTCGGACGGCATGATCGGCGAGGTCTCGCTCTCGGAGTCGAACTTCCTCGGTCGCGGCCAGTTCGTCCGCATCGCCGGCACGCTCGGCCAGCGTACCCAGGGCATCGACTTCTCGTTCACCGAGCCGTATTTCCTCGGCTACCGCGTCGCGGCCGGCTTCGACCTGTTCTCGAAGTACAATGACAACTACAATGTTGGCCGCTTCCAGAGCCGCGTGACCGGCGGTCAGGTGCGTTTCACCTTCCCGATCACGGAAGAATTCTCGATCACGCCGCGCTATTCGCTCTACGTGACGAACATCAAGATCCCGAACGACGTCAGCCGGCCGTATAACGACTGTACCAACCCGATCCCGGGCATTACTCCCGGTACGGCTGGCGCTGTCGCTTCGGACCAGCTCTACAACTGCGTCACCAACGGCGAGGCCTCGGTCGCGGTCAAGGAAGCGCAGGGCGACACGCTGACCTCGCTCGTCGGCCTGAACTTCAACTACAACTCGCTCGACAGCGTCCAGAACCCGCGCAACGGCTTCATCGCCGAGCTGAAGCCGGAATTCGCCGGTGTGGGCGGCGACTCGAAGTTCCTTCGTGTCGCGGCGGATGCGCGCTACTACCGCGAGATCTTCGACGACGTCGTCGGCTTCGTCCGGCTTCAGGGCGGCCACGTCCAGGCGACCAGCGGCAATCTCCGCATGGCCGATCACTACTTCCTCGGACCGACACTGGTCCGCGGTTTCGCGCCCTCGGGCATCGGTCCGCGCGACGTGCTGAACGATCCGACGGCCAACGCTCTCGGCGGCACGACCTATTTCGGTGGCACGCTCGAAGTGCAGTTCCCGATCTGGGGCCTGCCGCGCGACATCGGCCTGCGCGGCGCGATCTTCGCCGACGCCGGTACGCTGTTCAACTATGACGGCGGCACGAAGACGGCGCTCGGTGGCTGCCCCGCCGGCTCCGAGGCGCGAGCCTTCAACGTCGTCACCGGTGGTGCGCAGTCGAGCATCGCCTGCGTGCGCGACAAGAACGTGCTCCGCTCGTCGATCGGCGCCTCGATCCTCTGGCAGTCGCCTCTGGGACCGATCCGCTTCGACTACGCCTATGCACTCAGCAAGGATGACGGCCAGTACGGCCTCGGCCCGCTCGGCTTCGCCAAGTATGGCGGCGACCGTCTCCAGGCCTTCCGCTTCTCGGGCGGCACGCGCTTCTGACGGGGCGGGGCTTCGGCCCCGCTTCGGATCAATCCGATGGCAGATCCCGTTTTCTTTCCGTTCGCGACCTCGCTCGACTTCGGCGAGGTCGCAAGCATTTGCGGCGCCTCCTTGCCGGAGGGCGTCGAGGCGGGCCGCCGCGTCGAAGGCGCTGCGGCGCTCGAGACGGCCGGCCCGGCCGATCTCGCCTATATGGACAACCCGAAATATGTCGAGGCGCTGGCGGCCACCAAGGCCGGGCTGTGCCTCGTCTCGGCCCGCTTCGCCGATCGGGTGCCGGCCGGCACCGTCGCCCTGATTTCCCCGACGCCTTATCACGCCTTCGCGCGCATCCTCGCACGCTTCTTCCCGACGGCATTGCGGCCTGAATCGGTCTTCGCCTCGCAAGGCGTGGCCCCTGGCGCCATCGTCCATGCCACGGCGGTGCTCGAGGCGGGCGTCACGGTCGATCCGGGCGCCGTGATCGGGCCGGGCGCCGAGATCGGCGCGGGAACGGTCGTGGCTTCGCATGCCGTCATCGGCCCGCAGGTCCGGATCGGCCGCAATTGCTCGGTCGGCGCCGGCAGCACGATCCAGGCGGCGCTCCTCGGCAACCGCGTCATCGTTCATCCCGGTGTCCGCATCGGCCAGGACGGCTTCGGCTTCGCCATGAGCCCGAAGGGCCACATGAAGGTGCCGCAGATCGGCCGCGTCATCATCCAGGACGATGTCGAGATCGGCGCCAACACCACGATCGACCGTGGCGCCAGCCGCGACACGGTGATCGGCGAGGGCACCAAGATCGATAATCTCGTCCAGATCGGCCATAATTGCGTCATCGGGCGCCATTGCGTGATCTGTGCCCAGTCGGGCCTGGCCGGGTCCTCGACGCTGGAGGATTTCGCGGTCCTTGGCGGCCAGGTCGGCCTCGCCGGTCACCTGACCATCGGCGCCGGCGCCCAGATTGCCGCACAGAGCGGCGTTGCCGGCGATGTTCCGCGCGGCGCTCGTTACGGCGGCTACCCCGCGCAGCCGGCGCTGAGCTGGGCCCGCGAAAGCGCCTGGCTCAAGGCGGCCGTGGCGCGACGCGGCCGCAAGCCGGGCGATAACCAGGAATGAGCGGCTGGAAACCCGCATCTCCAGCGTGCTGGCGGGAGATTTCTGTTGCCGAAGGCGTCAGGTTTCCGGCAAAGGGGCATGAATTTCCGAAAACCTGCACGGCGTGAAAAGCCCGCATCAGCAGGACGATAGATCAAACGGCGCGAGCGCTTCGGCGGCGCGCCGCAGTTGTGGAGAACAAGGGCGATGAGCGAGCCGAAGACGACGCTGGATGTGATCGACATCCAGAAGATCATGACCAGCATCCCGCATCGCTATCCGTTCCTGCTGGTCGACCGCGTCGTCGAGATCAACGGCGACGATTCCGGCGTCGGCATCAAGAACGTCACCGCCAATGAGCCCCAGTTCACCGGCCATTTTCCCGGACGGCCGGTCTTCCCGGGCGTGCTGATGATCGAAGGCATGGCGCAGACGGCCGGCGTTCTGGTCGTGAATGCCCGCCCCGACGGCGAGCAGCACGTCAACACGGTGCTCTTCACCACCATCGACAAGGCGAAGTTCCGCAAGCCGGTCATCCCGGGCGATCAGATTCGCTTCCACCTCACCAAGATCGCACGCAAGCGCAACATCTGGTTCTATCGCGGCGAGGCCAAGGTCGACGGCGCGCTCGTCGCCGAGGCCGAGATCTCGGCGATGGTGTCCTGAACCCATTGTCGTGCCACTAAGGTCAGGCAGCTTTCGATGAGCGTTACCATCCACCCCATGTCGATCGTCGACCCCAAGGCACAGCTTGGGGACGGGGTTAGCATCGGCCCCTTCTGCATGGTCGGCCCGGACGTCGTGCTCGGCGAGGGTGTCGAGCTGGTCAGCCATGTCGTCGTCGCCGGCCGGACCACGATCGGCCCGCGCACGCGCATCTACCCCTTCGCATCGATCGGCCACCCGCCGCAGGATGTGAAATATCGCGGCGAGCCATCGACGCTGACCATCGGCGCGGATTGCCAGATCCGCGAAGGCGTCACGATGAACCCCGGCACCGAGGGCGGCGGCATGGTCACCTCCGTCGGCGACCGCTGCTTCTTCCTGGCCAATTCCCATGTCGGCCATGATTGCCGGCTCGGCAACAACATCATCTTCTCGAACAATGTCATGTGCGCGGGGCACGTGACCATCGGCAACTTCGTCGTCGTCGGTGGCGGCGCGGGCTTGCAGCAGTTCATCCGCGTTGGCGACCATGCTTTCATCGGCGGCGGCGCCGGGGTGCTGAGCGATGTCATTCCCTTCGGCACCATCCGCGACAACCCCGCGCATCTGGCGGGGCTGAACCTGATCGGCCTGAAGCGCCGCGGCTTCACACGGGAGCAGATCCATGAGCTGCGCCGGGCCTATCGTCTGCTGTTTGCGGATGAAGGCACGCTCGCGGAGCGTGTCGAGGATGTCGCAAGCGAATTCGCCGCGCACCCGCTGATCCACGAGATTCTCGATTTCATCAGGGAGGGCGGCGACAAGGCGCTGTGCGTGCCGCGCGACGTCACCGCCGCGGACAGGTGAGCGCCGCGGGAACCGCACGCGGCCCTCTCGTCCTGATCGCGGGTGCAGGCGAGTACCCGCTTCGGCTGGCGCGAATCCTTTCCGATCAGGGCGAGGCTCCCTTCATTGCGGCGCTGGAGGGCGCGGCCGACCCGGCTGCTTTCGGCGATGCCGATGTGCGGAGCTACCGTCTTGGCCAGCTCGGCAGCTTGCTGGGCGAATTGCGTCGACGCGGCGTCAGCGACATCGTCATGCTCGGGAGCCTGCCGCGCCCCAGCTTCGGGGCGCTGCGGCCCGAAGCCTCGACCTTGCAATATCTGCCCTATTTCGCCCGCGCCTTCCGGGGCGGTGACGACCACCTTCTGCGCGGCGTCGTACGTTTCTTCGAGGAGCAGGGCTTCCGCGTCCACGGTCCTGCGGAGATCGCACCGGAGCTGACGGCGCCGCGAGGGCCGCTCGGCCGCAAGCCGGCCACGGCAAAGCAGCAGGCTCTGCTCGAACACGGATTCTCGTTGCTGGCGGCGCTGTCGCCATTCGATATCGGCCAGGCGGCAATCCTCGCCGACCATCGCATCATCGCGGTCGAGGCCGCCGAAGGGACCGACGCGATGATCAAGCGCGTGGCGGATCTCGTCGCGCGGGGACGTCTCAAGATCGGCAAGGGCGACGGTGTTCTCGTGAAGGCTCCGAAGAAGGGGCAGGATCTTCGCGTCGACATGCCGGCCATCGGCCCGGACACGCTTCGCAACATTGCCGAAGCGGGCCTGTCGGGCATCGGTCTCAGGGCGGGCGAGGTGCTGGTCGGTGACCGTGCGGCGCTTGGGCGGCAGGCCGATCAGCTCGGCCTGTTCATCGAGGGCAGCGCCTGATGCGGCCCTTCAAGCTCGCCATCATCGCGGGCGAGGCCTCCGGCGACGCGCTCGCCCTGCGTTTTCTTGCGGCGCTGCGAGAGCGGTTGGGGGATCGCCCCGTCGAATTGCGCGGGGTGGGCGATCACGGCCTGCCGCAAGCCGGGCTGCAGCCGTTCTTTCCGCAGGCCGATATCGCGGTGATGGGCTTTGGCCCGGTGATCGCGCGCCTGCCGCTGCTGCTGCGGCGGATGGAGGATGCCGCGCGGGGAATCGCCGCTTTTCAGCCGGATCTGCTGCTGACCATCGACAGTCCTGATTTCTGTTTGCGGGTGGCGAAGAAAGTTCGCGCGCGCGCTCCTCATATCCCGATTGCGCATTGGGTTTGTCCCAGCGTCTGGGCCTGGCGCTCCGGCAGGGCGCGCCGCATGGCGCCCCATGTCGACCGCATCCTGGCGCTGCTGCCTTTCGAGCCGGCGGCTCTCGCGCGGCTGCACGGTCCTGAAACGATCTATGTCGGCCATCCCTTGATGGAGCGTCTCGCCGAATTTCGGCCGGGCCCGGTCGAGCAGGCCGTGCGGGATGATGCATTGCGGCCGCAGGTGCTGGTCCTGCCCGGCAGCCGGCGTTCCGAAATCCATCATCTGATGCCGGTTTTTGGCGAGGCGGTTGCCCGGATCGCGGCATCTGTTCCCGGCGCGCGCTTTATCCTGCCGGCCGTCGCCCGGCTCCAGCCCATGATTGCGGAGGCGGCGGCGCGCTGGCCGGTCGCGCCGGAGATCGTTATCGGCGAGGCGGGCAAGCTCGCAGTGTTCCGCAATGCCCGCGCGGCCCTGGCCGCTTCCGGTACGGTCACGCTCGAACTGGCGCTGTCCGGCGTCCCGACGGTTGCGGCCTATCGCGGGGCAGGTTGGGAGGCCGTGCTGGCCCGACGGCTGGTCAAGCTGCCGAGCGTGATCCTGCCCAACCTGATCCTCGGGCGGAATGTCGTCCCGGAGTTCATTCAGGACGATGCGACGGCCGAGGCCTTGAGCCGGCATATGCTGGCCGCGCTCATCGAGGGACCCGACCGGCAGGTGCAGCTCGACGGCTTCGCCGAGGTCGAGAACATCATGCGCTCGGCCGGCCCGAGTCCGGCCGCCAACGCCGTCGAAGCGGCGCTGGCACTCGTCGCCTCGCGGCCGCGCCGCGAAGCTTGAGCCTGTAAGCCAGCTTACTCGACGACCGCGCCGGACGCCTTGGCGATCGGCCCCCATTTGGCGAGCTCGGTCTTGACGTGCTCGCCAAGCTGCTCCGGCGTCGAGCCGACGATATCGGCGCTGACATCGTTGAGCCGCTTCTTCACGGTCTCGTCCTTGAGCGCCTGGTTCGCGGCCTGGTTGATCCTCTCGACGATGGGGCGCGGCAGGTTCGCCGGCCCGAAGAGAGCGTTCCAAGTGTAGGTCTCATAGCCGGTGAGGCCGCCCTCAGCGATGGTCGGAACATCCGGGAAGGAGGCGACGCGTTCCCGGGTGGTGACGCCGATCGCCCGCAACTGCCCGTTCCGGATGAATCCGGCGGAGGAGGGCAGGTTGTCGAACATGATCGGCACCGCGCCGGCGACGACGTCGTTCAGCGCCGGGCCGGCGCCGCGATAGGGCACATGGTTCATCTGGACGTTGCCGATCGACTTGAACAATTCGCCGGAGAGATGCAGCGGCGTGCCGACGCCGGAGGAGGCGTATGAATATTTGCCCGGATTGTCCTTCAGCACCTGCAGCACCTCCTTGACCGTCTTGGCCGGGAAGCTCGGGTTCACCACCATCACATTAGGGACGATCGCCAGGAGCGAGATCGGGGTGAAGTCCTTCACGGCGTCGAAGGTGACGGTCTTCAGGATCGCCGGGTTGAGGGCGTGCGTTGAGATCGTGCCGAGCAGCAGCGTATAGCCATCGGGCGCCGCGCGGGCGACGGCGGTGGAGCCGACATTGCCGCCGGCTCCGCTGCGATTCTCGATCACGACGTTCTGGCCGAGCAGTTCGCTCATCTTCTGCCCGACCAGCCGGGCGACGATGTCGGTCGAGCCGCCTGCGGCGAAGGGCACGATCAGCGTGATCGGGCGGGTCGGATACTTGTCCTGCGCGCCGGCCGCGGTGGCCGCGAGTCCGGCGGCGCCGGCACCGACCAGGAACGAGCGGCGGTCGATAAAACTATGGCTGGTCATGAAGCGTCTCCCGAAAAGAGAGACGACTGTAGCGGCCTCGTCCGGAGCGTCATCGCCGCCGGCGATATCAATTATCCGAAACAATAAGGGCGCGGCCAGACGGCCGCGCCCTGTCGTTCTTACGCTGGCATTGCTCTCAGCGGCGGCCGATCGGCGTGTAGTCGCGCTTCGGCGAGCCGGTGTAGAGCTGGCGCGGACGGCCGATCTTCTGGGACGGATCCTCGATCATCTCCTTCCACTGCGCGATCCAGCCGACCGTGCGGGCGACGGCGAAGAGCACCGTGAACATCGAGGTCGGGAAGCCCATCGCCTTCAGCGTGATGCCCGAATAGAAGTCGATGTTCGGATAGAGCTTCTTCTCGATGAAGTACTCGTCCGAAAGCGCGATGCGCTCGAGCTCGATCGCGACGTCGAGCAGCGGATCGTCCTTGATGCCGAGCTCGTTCAGCACCTCATGCGTGGTCTTCTGCATGATCTTGGCGCGCGGATCGTAGTTCTTGTAGACCCGGTGGCCGAAGCCCATCAGGCGGAACGGATCGTTCTTGTCCTTCGCCTTGGCGATGAATTTCGGGATGTTGTCGACCGTCCCGATCTCCTCCAGCATCTTCAGCGCCGCCTCATTGGCGCCGCCATGGGCCGGGCCCCAGAGGCAGGCCGTGCCGGCCGCGATGCAGGCGAAGGGGTTGGCGCCCGACGAGCCGGCAAGACGCACCGTCGAGGTCGAGGCGTTCTGCTCATGGTCGGCGTGCAGGATGAAGATGCGGTCGAGCGCGCGCGACAGCACCGGATTGACCTTGTACTCCTCGGCCGGGACGGCGAAGCACATGCGCAGGAAGTTCGAGGTGTAGTCCAGCGAGTTCAGCGGATACACGAAGGGCTGGCCGACCGTGTACTTATAGGCCATCGCCGCGAGCGTCGGCACCTTCGCGATCATCCGCATCGAGGCGATCATGCGCTGCTGCGGGTCCGAAATATCGGTCGAGTCGTGATAGAAGGCCGACATCGCGCCGATCGAGCCGACCATGACGGCCATCGGGTGCGCGTCGCGGCGGAAGCCCTGGAAGAAGCGGGCCATCTGCTCGTGCACCATGGTGTGGCGCGTGATGCGATAGTCGAAATCGGCCTTCTGCGCGGCGGTCGGCAGTTCCCCGTAGAGCAGCAGATAGCAGGTCTCAAGGAAGTCGCCATGCTCGGCGAGCTGCTCGATCGGATAGCCGCGATAGAGCAGCACGCCCGCATCGCCGTCGATATAGGTGATCTGCGACTCGCAGCTCGCCGTGGAGGTGAAGCCGGGGTCATAGGTGAACATGCCCGTCTGGGCGTAGAGCTTGGCGATGTCGATGACGGCGGGGCCGACCGACCCCTCCTTGATCGCCATGTCGACGGTCTTGTCGCCGACCTTCAGCTGGCTGGTGTTTCCGCTCATCGATACCGATCCTTTCAAGGCTCGCTGCTGTTCGGCCGTGTTTTGCGCGCCCCGTCCGCGGTTCTCCGCGGAAGGTCCTTCATCCGAATAGCCTGACGTGACGAGAGCATGTCAACGGAAGGGGCAAAGGCAATCCATGCGACTGATTTACAAGCAATTTTCGTGCCCTGTGCCGTTGTGCGGCGCAATGCACTTGCGCGTCACTAGACCATTTGCCCCATGCATTCAACCGAGCCGAAAGGCGGTTTGTGCCGCCTCCCAAGCATAGCGATCCGGCTGTCGCGCCAGGCACGCGCAGGCGCCGCCTCAACCCTGGTCGGCCAGCCGCGCCAGCGTCTCCTCGCGGCCCAGAACCGCCATGACGTCGAACAATCCCGGCGACATCGCCCGGCCCGTCAGGGCAGCCCGCAGCGGCTGCGCCGCCTGGCCGAGCTTGAGCCCGTTCTCCTCGGCAAAGGCGCGCACGGCGGCTTCCAGCGACGCCGCCGCCCAGTCGCCGACGGCGGCGAGCTTCCCGGCGATCGCGGGCAGGCGGCCGCGCGCGGCCTCGTCGAGCAGGCTCTTGGCCTTGTCGTCGAGCTGCAGCGGGCGCTGCGCATAGAGATAGAAGGCGCTGTCGAGCAGTTCGATCAGGGTCTTGGCGCGCTCCTTCAGCCCCGGCATGGCGGCCAGGAACTTCGCCTCCAGCTCGGGCGAGAGCGTGGGGCCGAGCCCCCGCGCCGGACCGATCTCGGGCAGGATGACCTTGAGGGCCTCAAGCAGATCACGATCGCTCGACTGGCGCATATAGAGCCCGTTGAGGTTCTCCAGCTTGGCGTAGTCGAAGCGAGCCGGCGAGCGGCCGATCGAGGAGAGGTTGAAGGCGTCGATCATCTCCTGCGTCGAGAAGATCTCCTGATCGCCATGGCTCCAGCCCAGCCGCACGAGATAGTTGCGCAGCGCCGCCGGCAGATAACCCATCGAGCGATAGGCATCGATGCCGAGCGCGCCGTGGCGCTTGGACAGCTTGGCTCCGTCAGGCCCGTGGATCAGAGGGATATGCGACATGCTCGGCACGTCCCAGCCCAGCGCATCGTAGATCTGGGTCTGGCGAGCTGCGTTGGTCAGGTGGTCGTCGCCGCGGATGATGTGGGTCACGCCCATGTCGTGATCGTCGACGACGACCGCGAGCATATAGGTCGGCGTCCCGTCCGAGCGCAGCAGCACGAGGTCGTCGAGATTCTCGTTCTGCCAGACGACGCGGCCCTGCACCTCATCGTTCACCACCGTCTCGCCGGTCTGCGGCGCCTTGAGCCGGATCACCGGCTTCACGCCTTCCGGGGCGGTCGCCGGATCGCGGTCACGCCAGCGCCCGTCATAGCGCAGCGGCTTGCCTTCGGCGCGCGCCTTCTCGCGCATCTCCTCGAGCTCGGCCTGGCTGGCATAGCAATAATAGGCCTTGCCGGCGGCGAGCATCTGCTCGGCCACCTCGCGGTGCCGTGCCGCGCGCTGGAACTGGTAGACCGTCTGTCCGTCCCAATCGAGGCCGAGCCATTCCAGCCCGTCGAGGATCGCGGCGATGGCGGCGTCGGTCGAGCGTTCCCGGTCGGTATCCTCGATTCGCAGCAGCATCTTGCCGCCATGCCGGCGGGCATAGAGCCAGTTGAACAGCGCGGTGCGGGCGCCGCCGATATGCAGGAATCCGGTGGGGGACGGCGCAAAGCGCGTGACGACGGCGTTGCTCATGGAAGGCAGCTCCGACCGGGCGATGAAACCGCCCGGGGCAAGACTTGAGGATGTGGCGCCGGCCTTCACGCCAAAGCGTGCATGACAACCGGCGCGCGCCCTGTAACATGGCTTCGCCGGGCGGTTAAGCGTTCAATGCGCAACCGTAAGGCAGGGGCTGGGAAGGGGGATGGCGCGGCAACCTGCATCGCCGGAGCGCCGGAGCGCGCTGAGGGCCGTCGCCGGCATCCTGCCGGCGCGCCTGCCGCCTGTCGCACTGGGAAGCCTGCCGCTGGCCGAGCGCCTCCAGGCGCTGCGGGACTGGCTGGCTGCGTCGCTGGCGCAGGAGGCCGAGCGCCGCCGCCCGTTCCTCTGGCTGCCCGTGGCGATGGGCTTCGGCATCCTGCTCTATTTCGCCGCCGATCGGGAACCCGCACTCTGGGCGCCGCTCGCGGGCTTCGTCCTGTCCGGCGGCCTCGCTGTCGCACTGCGTCTGCGACCCGCCGCTGCCGCAGTCTGCATCGCCTTCGCCGCGGCCTTCGCCGGCTTCGCGGCAGGCGTCTGGCGCACGGCCGATATCGCCGCGCCGATGCTGGAGCGGCCGCGCATCGGCAAGATCACCGGCTTCGTCGAGAGCGTCGAGGCGCGCGATGCCGGCGCCCGCCTCGTCCTGGTGGTGACGGACATCGCCGGCGTGCCGCCCGAGAGCCGGCCGAAGCGCGTGCGCGTCAACATTCGCAGCGGCACGGTCGCGCCCGGCGACCATATCGCCGGCACCGCGCGGCTCCTGCCACCACCGGGGCCGGCCCGCGCCGGAGGCTATGATTTCGGGCGCGACGCCTTCTTCCGCGGAATCGGCGCCGTCGGCAGCATCGCCGGCAAGATCGCACTCGTCCCGGCGCCGCATCCCCTGCCATGGCGCCTCGCGCTCGACGTGGAGATCGACAAGGCGCGCAACGTCCTGACGCAGCGCATCGCCAGCGTCGGCGGCGGGCAAGGCGGGGCGGTCGCGGCCGCGCTCGTCACCGGCAAGCGCGGCCTCATCACCGAGGCGTCGAACAACGATCTGCGCGCCGCCGGTATCTATCATATCGTCTCGATCTCCGGCCTGCACATGGTGCTTGCAGCCGGGACGATCTTCTGGCTCGTGCGGGCTCTGCTGGCGCTGTCGCAGACGCTGGCGCTCGGCTGGCCGGTGAAGAAGATCGCGGCGATCGCGGCGATGATCGGCGCCACCGCCTATTGCATCTTCTCCGGCAGCGACGTCGCGACGGAACGTTCGCTCATCATGACGCTGGTCATGCTCGGCGCGATCCTCGTCGACCGGGCGGCGCTCAGCATGCGCAATCTCGCGCTCGCCGCGATCATCGTGCTGCTGCGCGAGCCCGAGGCCCTGCTCGGACCGAGCTTCCAGATGTCCTTCGGTGCGGTCGCGGCGCTGGTCGCTTTCGCCGAGCGCTGGGAGAAGCGCGACCGGTCTAAGCCGCCGACGGCCTTGCCCTGGCCCTTGGGCACGCTCTGGACGGCCTCGCTCGGCATCGTGGTGACGACGCTCCTCGCCACGGCCGCGACGGCGCCCTTCGGCGCCTATCATTTCCAGACTTTCAATCCCTTCGGCCTGCTCGGCAATGCGATGGCGCTGCCCTTCGTCTCGCTCTTCGTGATGCCGGCGGCGGTGTTCGGCGTGCTGGCCTACCCCTTCGGTCTGGACTGGCCGGCCTGGGCGCTGATGGGGCTCGCTTCCGACATCGTGCTGAAAGTCGCGCATTGGGTCGCCACCATCGACCATTCGACCATGACGGTGGTGGCCTTCGGCCCGGCCGTGCTGCTCTCCTTTGCCGCCTCGCTGCTCTGGATCACGCTCTGGACCACGGGGCTGCGCTGGCTGGCGGCGCTGCCGCTCATCCTCGGCGTCGCCTTCGCCGCGAGGCCGGAGCGGCCCGAGATCCTGATCGAGCGTGACGGCTCCGGCATCGCCGTGCGCGGCAGCGACGGCCGCCTCGCCATCGCCGGCCGGCCGAGCCGCTTCGTCCTGCAGCAATGGCTCGCTTCCGATGGCGACAGCCGCGCGCCGGACGACGCGACCCTGCGTGCCGGTATCGCCTGCGACGCCAATGCCTGCATCGTCCGAACCGCCGACGGGCGCAGCATCTCCTATGCCCGGGATCGGATCGCCATCATCGAGGATTGCCGCCGCGCCGATCTCGTCGTCACCAACATTCCCTGGAGCGCGCCTTGCGAAGCCAGGCTCGTCGATCGGATGGCGCTGTCGCGGGACGGCGCGACCTCGCTCTACCGCGCCGCCTTCGGCTGGCGCAGCCATTCCTCGGAAAACGCCGTCGCAGACCGGCCCTGGAGCCGCCGCAAGCCTTCCGAATCCGCAGCTCGGCCCAGCGCGCCGGCCCCCGCTGCGACACGGGCCTCTGCTGCTCCGGAGGTCGCGTCGGACGAGACCGAGTTCGCTCAGTAGCGGCGCAGCAGGTTGACCAGCCGGCCCTGGATCTTGACGCGGTCGGGGCCCAGGACGCGTGTCTCATAGGCCGGATTGGCCGCTTCGAGCGCGATCGAGGAGCCACGCCGGCGCAGACGCTTCAGCGTCGCCTCTTCCTCGTCGATCAGCGCGACGATGATGTCGCCGGTGTTTGCCGTGTCCTGCTTGCGGATGATGACGGTGTCGCCGTCGAGGATGCCGGCCTCGACCATCGAATCGCCGCGTACCTCCAGCGCATAATGCTCGCCCGAACCCAGCATGTCGGGCGGCAGCGAAACCGTATGGCTGCGGCTCTGGATCGCCGAGATCGGCGTGCCGGCGGCGATGCGGCCCATCACGGGAATCGCGACCGGGGAGCGTGCATCGTCATCGGCCGGGGCAGGGCGCGGCTTGGCGAGAGAGGGCTGCGAGCCGAGGCCGCCCTGCACGACGGCTGGGTTGAAGCGGCGCGGCTGCGGGCCAGCGAGCCCGTCCGGCATCTTGATGACTTCGAGGGCCCGCGCCCGATTGGGCAGGCGGCGGATGAAGCCGCGCTCCTCAAGCGCCATGATCAGCCGGTGGATGCCCGATTTGGAGCGCAGGTCGAGCGCATCCTTCATCTCGTCGAAGGAGGGGGGCACGCCGCTTTCGCGCAAGCGTTCCTGGATGAAGCGCAGGAGTTCGTGTTGCTTGCGTGTCAGCATGATCCCCGCCGGTGCCCCCGCGATACAGATTCGAAACAAAGCCAGAACACTATAACTGTTCGCCTTGTGTTCCGCAAGCGACTGCTACCGCAGCGGCAGAATGCGGCAGATATCGCCTTTGTGAGCCGGCTCTGCATGCGCCGGTCGGATCGTCAGGGCCTTGGCGCGCGCCAGGGTGCCCAGCATCGAGGAATCCTGCCTGTCGAAGGGCGTCGCCACCCAACCGGCCGGCGTCAGGGCAAGATCGGAGCGAAGATAGTCCTCGCGCTCATCATTAGCCGGCATATCTTTTCCGAGAATCGCCAGAATACTGCGGTCGCGATCGGGGTCGTCCATACCCAGCAGCGCCTCGATCAGCGGCAGCAGGAAGAGATGGCCGCAGACGATCGACGAGACCGGATTGCCGGGCAGCCCGAGCACCACCATGCGGCCAAGCCGGCCGGTCATCATCGGCTTGCCCGGTCGCATCGCGATCTTCCAGAAGCCGAGGCTCATGCCGGCCCGCTTCAGCGCCTCCTGCACGAGGTCGTGCTCGCCGACCGAGGCGCCGCCGAGGGTGATCAGCACGTCGGCCTCCGCGGCACGGGCGGCGGCGATCCGCGCCGCGAGGTCGTCGTGATCGTCGCGGGCGATACCGAGGTCGAGCGCCTCGCCGCCGGCCTTTTCCACCAGCGCCATCAGCGAGAAGGAGTTCGAGGCGACGATCTGGTCCGGCCCGGTCGGCTCGCCCGGCGCCACCAATTCGTCGCCGGTGGCGAGGATGGCGACGCGCGGCTTGCAGCGTACCGGCAATTGCGGATGCCCCATCGCGGCGGCGAGCCCGAGCGCGGCGCTGTCGAGCATGCGCCCGGCCGTCAGCGGCACGTCGCCGTCACGGAAATCGAGCCCGGCCACCCTGACGAACTGGCCCTTATGGGCCGGCACGCGCACCGTGATGGTTTCGCTGCCGACGCCATCGGCATTCTCCTGCATGAGGACGCTGTCGGCGCCCTCCGGCATCGGCGCGCCGGTGAAGATCCGCACAGCCTCGCCCGGACGGACGTCGCCATCGAAACGCCGCCCCGCCGCGGATTCGCCGATGACGCGGAGTTGCTTGCCGGCTTCCATGTCGGCGGCGCGGACGGCATAGCCGTCCATGGCGGAGTTGGCGAAAGGCGGCTGGGTGCGCAGCGCCTTCACATCGGCCGCGAGCACGCGCCAGGCGCAGCGCGCCAGGGGCTGCATCTCGCTGCCCGTCGGCCCCGGAACGCTGTCGAGCAGGGCCTTGAGCGCGACGGGAACCGGGGTGAGAGCCATGTCAGAGCGCCTTGGCGTCGTAATCGCCGGATTGTCCGCCGGATTTGTGCAGCAGGCGGATGCCTTCGATCCGCATCGCCCGGTCGACGGCCTTGACCATGTCGTAGACGGTCAGGCAGGCGACGGAGACGGCGGTCAGCGCCTCCATCTCGACGCCGGTCTGGCCCTTCATCTTGACCTCGGCGCGGACGCGCACGCCGGGCAGGGCCTCGTCCAGTTCGAGATCGACAGCGATCTTGCTCAGCAGCAGCGGGTGGCAGAGCGGGATCAGTTCATGGGTGCGCTTGGCCGCCATGATGCCGGCGAGCCGGGCTGTGCCGAGCACATCGCCTTTCTTGGCGTTGCCGTCGCGCACGATCGCGATGGTTTCAGGCGCCATCACGACGCAGCCTTCGGCGATGGCGATGCGCCCGGTCTCGGCCTTGTCGCCGACATCGACCATATGCGCGGCGCCTTGCGCGTCGAGATGGCTGAGCCGGCTCACGCCGCGTTCTCGCGCGCCTTGCCGGTGAGCAGCAGCGCAGTCGCGGCCGCGACATCGGCCTGCCGCATCAGGCTTTCGCCGACGAGGAAGGTTTCGACGCCGACCTTGCCGAGACGCCGGATGTCGGCGTGGGTGAAGATGCCGCTCTCGCTGATGACGATGCGGTCGGACGGCACGCGCGGCGCCAGCCGCTCGGTCACGGCGAGATCGACGTTGAAGCTGCGCAGGTCGCGGTTGTTGATGCCGAGCAGCCGGCTTTCGAGCTTGAGCGCCCGGTCGAGCTCGGCATCGTCATGGATCTCGACGAGGGCATCCATGCCGAGCTCGCGCGCCGTGTCGTTGAGCACCCGGGCGGTGGCGTCGTCGACGCCGGCCATGATGATCAGGATGCAATCGGCGCCCCAGGCGCGGGCCTCGAAGACCTGATAGGGGTCGTAGAGAAAATCCTTGCGCAGCCCCGGCAGGCCGCAGGCCTCGCGCGCTTGCGTCAGGAATTCCGGCTGGCCCTGGAAGGAGGGCGCGTCGGTCAGCACCGAGATGCAGGCCGCGCCGCCCGCCGCATAGGCGCGTGCCAGCGCCGGCGGATCGAAATCGGCGCGGATCAGCCCCTTGGACGGGCTCGCCTTCTTGATCTCGGCGATGAGCGCCGGCGTCCCGGCTGCAACCTTGGCGGCGAGAGCGTCGGCAAAGCCACGCGGCATGCCGGCGCCGCGCGCGCGGCGCTCGATCTCCGCTTGTGGGATCGCAGCCTTGGCGGCGGCGATCTCCTGGCGCTTATAGGCTTCGATCTTCGCGAGGATGTCGGTCATGGCCAGCCTCCTCAGCCGTTCGAGACGGCGATGAGCTTCGCGAGCGTCGCCTTGGCCTTGCCGGAATCGAGCGCGGCCGTGGCCTGGGCGAAGCCGTCCTTCAGATCCCCCGCCTTGCCGGCGATGAGCAGTCCCGCCGCCGCATTGAAGGCCGCGATGTCGCGGAAGGCGGTCTTCTCGCCGCCAAGCACGGCATTGAGGGCTGCGGCGTTCTGCTCGGGCGTGCCGCCGCGCAGATCCTCGGGCTTGGCGAGGGCGAGACCGATATCGGCCGGGCTGATAGAGAAGCTCTCGATCTTGCCGTTCTCCAGCGAAACGACGCGGGTCGGACCGGTGGTGGTGATCTCGTCGAGCCCATCCGAGCCGTGCACGGCCCAGACGCGGGTCGAGCCGAGCGTGGCCAGCACCTTGACCATCGGTTCCAGCCAGGTCTCGGAGAAGGCCCCGACGAGCTGGCGCTTGACGCCGGCCGGGTTGGAGAGCGGGCCGAGCAGGTTGAAGATCGTGCGCGTGCCGAGCTCGGTGCGCACCGGCGCGACATGGCGCATCGAGGCGTGATGCGTCGGCGCGAACATGAAGCCGACGCCGGCCTCGCGGATGCAGCGTTCCGTGCCGGCCGGGTCGAGCCCGACCTTGACGCCGAGCGCGGTCAGCACGTCCGCCGCGCCCGAACGTGACGACGCCGCGCGGTTGCCGTGCTTGGCGACAGGCACGCCGCAAGCGGCGGTGATGATCGAGGCCAGCGTCGAGACATTGTAGGAGCCCGACGAATCGCCGCCGGTGCCGACGATGTCGATGGCATCGGCCGGGGCCTTCACCGGCATCATCTTGCCGCGCATGGCGCCGACGGCGCCGGCGATCTCGTCGATCGTCTCGCCGCGCACGCGCAGCGCCATCAGGAAGGCGGCGGATTGCGCGTTCGTCACTTCGCCTGAAAGAATCGTGTCGAAGGCGTCGCGCGCCTCCTCTCGCGAGAGGCTCGCACCGGTGGCGACCTTGGCGATGAAGGGTTTGAAATCGTCCATGGAAACTCTGCGGAAATCAGGCGGATGGGGACAGGGCGGCAGCTTCGTGCTCGCTGCGCCATCGCTGGGCGAGATCGAGGAAGTTCCGCAGGATCGTGGCGCCATGCTCGGAGGCGATGCTCTCCGGATGGAACTGGACGCCGTGGATCGGCAATTCGCGATGCGACAGCGCCATGATCAGCCCGTCATCGGTCTCCGCCTCGATGTCGAAGACCGCGGGGCAGGTTGCCCGGTCGACGACCAGCGAGTGATAGCGCGTCGCCTGCAGCGGGCCGTTGATGCCACGGAACAGGCCGCGCGACCGGTGCTTGATCGCTGAGACCTTGCCGTGCATGGGTAGGGCTGCCCGCACGACATCGCCGCCGAAAGCCTGTCCCATCGCCTGCAGGCCCAGGCAGACGCCGAAGATCGGCTTCACGCCGGCGCCCTCGCGCACGAGATCGAGGCAGATGCCGGCTTCGTTGGGCGTGCAGGGGCCAGGCGAGAGCACGATCGCGTCGTGCTCGCCATTGAGCGCCTCTTCGACCGTGAGCGCGTCGTTACGCCAGACATCGACCTCGGCGCCCAGCCCACCGATCAGGTGGACCAGGTTCCAGGTGAAGCTGTCGTAGTTGTCGATCAACAGAACGCGCATGGCCGGACCTGTGAATGCGGCTTGAGGTCATGCACGTTCGGGGGCGGGGTGGTCAAGTTTTGCGCGGGGCGCGGACGAGGTTCCAAGTCGGCGGGCAAGCTTCCGAGCCCTCATCCTGAGGAGCCATTCCCTTGGGAATGGCGTCTCGCGGCGCTCATCAGGATGAGGGCTCGGCTTTTTGAAGTCAGCTCAGACCGCAGGCGGGTTGAGGCGCGCGAAACCTTCCTGTCGACGATAGGGGGAATAGGGATAGGGCGCAGGGCGCTCGCTGACGGCGTCCAGCCTCGCGACCTGCTCCGGCGTCAGGTTCCAGCCCACGGCGCCGAGATTGTCGCGCAATTGCTGCTCGTTGCGGGCGCCGATGATGACCGAGGACACGGTCGGCCGTTGCAGCAGCCAGTTGAGCGCGATCTGCGGCACGCTCTTGCCGGTTTCCTGCGCGATCGCGTCGAGCACGTCGACGATGGCATAGAGTTGCTCGTCCTCGACTTGCGGCCCGAATGCGGCGGTCTCATGCAGGCGGCTCGAAGCGGGCAGGGGCTGGCCGCGGCGGATCTTGCCGGTGAGTCGGCCCCAGCCGAGCGGGCTCCAGACCAGGGCGCCGACGCCCTGGTCGAGGCCGAGCGGCATCAATTCCCATTCATAGTCGCGCCCGACGAGCGAGTAGTAGACCTGATGCGCGACATAGCGCGGCCAGCCATGACGCTCGGCCGCAGCGAGCGATTTCATCACGTGCCAGCCGGAGAAATTGGAGACGCCGACATAGCGCAGCTTGCCGGCCCGGACGAGTTCGTCGAGCGTCGAGAGGACCTCCTCGACCGGCGTGCCGGCATCGAAGGCATGCAATTGCAGCAGGTCGATGTAATCGGTGCCGAGGCGGCGCAGCGCATCCTCGGTCGCCTTGATCAGCCGGCTGCGCGAGGAGCCGGAATCGTTCGGGCCGTCACCCATCGGCAGCGTGGTCTTGGTCGAGATCAGCACCTTGTCGCGCCGGCCCTTGATGGCCTCGCCGAGCACCTCTTCGGAGGCACCGTTCGAGTAGACATCCGCGGTGTCGAACAGGTTGAGCCCGGCTTCGAGGCAGATATCGACGAGGCGGCGCGCTTCCTGGGCATCGGTATTGCCCCAGGCGCTGAAGAGCGGCCCCTGTCCGCCGAAGGTGCCCGCACCGAAGCTGAGGGCGGGAACCTTCAGTCCCGAATGGCCCAAACGCCGATAGTCCATGGTCAGAATCTCCTGTGAGGCGCAAACATGGAGGCGCCGTGCCGGCGCGATTAGCCCGTCCAGGGGAACATCATTCGTGAGTTGAAGTCATCGATCCCGCACCACGCGGCGGACATCGGAGCGCGGGTCATCCCGGACGCAGCGAAGCGGAGATCCGGGATCCATCGTCGAGCTGGACGCCTTACGATGGATCCCGGGTCAAGCCCGGGATGACCTGGAGGTTTTGTAGAAAAGGTGGTTCAGCCGCGCGCGCTGCGCGGCATGCCGGCGGTGCGCGGCTGCGCCAGTCCCGGCGCGGTTTCGACGCCGAGCGTCGGCAGGGCCAGCGTGCGCTGGCCGCGGAAATCGACATGGCAGACGATCAGGCCGCGTTCCTCGATATAGCCGAGCAGCCGCCGCGCCCGGCTCGGCGAATGGCTGCCATAGACCCGCGCCAGCTCCGCGTCGCTCGGGCAGGTTCCGCCTTCGATCGCCGTGCGTGCGATGAACAGGAACAGCCCCTGCAGGTCCTCCGGCAAGGTGCCGGAAGCTTCCACCGCCGCTTGCCAGCCCTCGCTCGCTGCGATGCTGTCGTTCACGCCGGCGCGCGCCACGGCGAGCTTGCGGCGAAATTCCTCGAGGCTGAGATGGGTCCGGCCGAGCCGCCGCATCCGGCAGCGCACGGTGAAGTCCTGATACAGCACCGCGACCTGGCGCGAGCGCGCCTCGGGGTCGGCCATCAACTCGCGCAGGATCTCGGCCATGATCGCCTCGCGCTCCGCCGGCTCGAGCTCGATCTCCGGCTCGGGCTCCGGCAGCGGGGCAGGGCGATAGGTCTCGATCTGGCGCAGCACCTCGCTCGGATTCGGGCGCGGGCGTGGAGCCGGGCGGACCGGCCGGGCCATCGGCGGCGGCTCGTCCTCGCCGGGCGTGAAGATCAGCTTGCCGGCATCCTCCGGCGCCTGCTCGGGCAGGGGCATCAGCCCCGGCGCGCTGCCACGGTCGACGGAACTCACCGCGCCGATCCGGATCGGCAGCGGGCGCTTCGACAAAGCGGGGCCGAGCGCGACGAACTGGCCGCGCTCCAGGTCGCGGAACATCTCGGCCTGGCGCCGGTCCATGCCGAGCAGGTCGGCGGCGCGCTGCATGTCGATGTCGAGGAAGGTGCGGCCCATCAGGAAGTTCGAGGCTTCCGCCGCGACGTTCTTGGCGAGCTTGGCGAGGCGCTGGGTCGCGATGACGCCCGCAAGACCGCGCTTGCGGCCCCGGCACATCAGGTTGGTCATGGCGCCCAGTGAGAGCCGGCGCGCCTCGTCGGAGGCCTCGCCCGCCATCACCGGTGCGAAGAGCTGGGCTTCGTCGACCACGATCAGCATCGGGAACCAGAGCGAGCGGTCGACATCGAAGAGCCCGCCGAGGAAGGCGGCGGTGGCGCGCAACTGCTCGTCGGCTTCGAGGTTCTCGAGGTTCAGCACCACCGAGACGCGGTGCTGGCGCACACGCAGCGCGACGCGCTGCAATTCCGCCTCGCCGCATTCGGCATCGACCACGACATGGCCGAACTGGTCGGCGAGCGAGACGAAGTCTCCCTCCGGATCGATGATGGCCTGCTGGACGAGCGGCGCGCTCTGCTCCAGCAGGCGTCGCAGCAGATGCGACTTGCCCGAACCGGAATTGCCCTGGACGAGCAGGCGCGTCGCCAGCAATTCGGCGAGATCGATGAGACCGGGCTCGCCGGTCCGTGTCGTTCCCATCTCGATTGCCGTCGTCATGCCGGTCGTGAATCGCCTTGAATGATGGTGCGCAGAAGCGCGGCCGGCGCTTCTAGCATGGCCTCGTCCCCGCCGGGCGCAGGGCAGGGCTGCATTCCACAGGCAATCGCCGGTGGGGTGAGGTCAGCTCAGCGCGGGCAGCGCAGCTCCCGTTCCTGCCGGACGATGTCGGCGACCGCGCGCCGGTCATTGGCGGAGAGCGGCACGTCCTCGATGGCATCGTACTGGCAGCCGGCATTGCCGAAGGCGTCGATCGCGCGCTGGGTTCGGAAGCAGTAGCCTCGCGCCTTGTAGATCTCGTTGCGCGAAGTCCACAGATCGGCGCAGCGTTCCGACTGGGCCTGGGCCGGGCCGGCGGCCAGCAGGATCGCCAAGACCGATCCAACCACGGCCGATCCGGCCAGTGCGCCGCGGAGCGGCAGGCCCGAAGAAATGCAGCGGCGCATGGCGATATCCTCCTCAGCCGGTTCTCGCGACGTTGTGAAGAAGCCCGGCGCCCGAAACAAGCGGGAAACCGCGACATGACCGTGTCACGGCGACAGGCTCCGCTGGCACAGGCTCGAACCGGGAACCCTGCGGATGCGATTCGGCTATTGCGAGAGGCTGGACGATGGCTTCTGGGCCGAGCCGCTCAACGCCGTGACGAATGCGGCGTTTCTCATCGCCGGTATCGGCGCTCTGTGGCTCTGGCGGCGCCATGGCAGGGGCGAGGCCGCTACGCTCGCGCTGATCCTGCTCGTCCTGACCATCGGCATCGGCTCCTTCCTGTTCCACACCATGCCCGATGGCTGGACGCTGGCGGCCGATGTCGTGCCGATCCAGCTCTTCGCCTTCGGCTATTTCGCTTTTGCCCTGCGCCGCTTCCTCGGCGCTTCCCCGGCCGCGACCGCGGCCGGAACGCTCGCCTTCTTCGGCGTTGCGCTGGCCCTGTCCTGGGCCGGGCGTGCCGTGCTGCCGCCGATCATGGCCGGCTCCGCCGGCTATGCCGCCTTCCTGCTCGGGCTGTTCGGCATCGCCGCCGCATTGCCGCGCCGGCCGGAACTGGGCCGGGTGCGGCGGCTCGTCTCGTTGGCCGGCCTCGCCTTCGCCGTCTCACTGACATTGCGCAGCACGGATGGCGCGCTCTGCGGGGCGCTGCCGATCGGCACGCATTGGCTTTGGCACCTCATGAACGTGCTGGTGCTCTATTGTCTGCTGCGCGCGGCGCTTCCGGGCCGTGAAGCAGTCAGGGGCGCGGAGGCCGGGCCTACATCTCCAAGCAGGTGATCACCTGGACATAGCTCGGCGGCCCGCCGAGCTTCGCCCCCTCGACGCAGGTGTTGCGCTTGGCGACGGGGTATTGCGACCATTTCGCGGTGAGGTCGTTGCGGGCTTTTTCCTCATCCGTGCGGCAGGCGCTGACCGTGCCGCCGACGCTGTTGCTCGACTTGCCGACATCGCGACAGGTCGCCTCGATGTTGAACTTCGGCGGCCCATCGGCGACGGGAACCATCAGGCCGGAGGAGAGCGAAAGCGAAACGAGGCTGACGATGAGCATGGCGAACTCTCCATTGGCGCGCCCGGCCTGATCAACGCGTAGATACGGGCGCTGTTCCGCCTCTGATTCTAACGTCTCGCAACCGTGATGTCCGCCGCCGAGCGGGCATCGATGTCGACGATGGCGAGATCGGGCCTGTCGAGCGCCGGATAGGCGCTTTGGCCGGTCCGTTGCACGAAGACGACGCTGGCCAGCGCATGGTGGCTCGCCAGCCGCGAATGCGCCAGCGCCGGCTCCATCTCGCCGGGCAGGACGAGATGGACATGGCGGCCGCCCTCGATGCAGGCCTGCAGGTCGCCGAGGCTGAACAGGCCGAGCGGTAAAAGCTCGACCCCCGTCAGCATCGCCATGCCCGGCCCGCTGGCCAGCGCCGCGAGGTCGCCCCCGACCAGGGTGGTGACGATGCGCGAGGAGGTGACCGGCTTCAAGAGCCGCGACAGCTCCAGCGCCTTGCCGAGCACGTCGCGCTCGGGCACGACGAGCGGCCCGGCCATCGTCGCCGCATCCACGACCTGGAGCGACGGCCGCTCGGTGATGGTCGGCAGCGGATGCAGCGAGGCATTCGCCATCAGCATGTCGAGCGGTGCGACGCCGTCGGGGATATCGGGGCCGAAGCCGCCGACGAAGCGGGTGCTGAAGGCGCGCATCGCCAGATTCCGCAGCGTCAGCAGGGGGCGCAGCGGACCGACCCGGCTGACGCCGAGCGCCATCACCGCGTCCGATGCCTCGATCAGCCGGAGCAATTCGAGCTCGTTGCCGTGGAGCGGCAGCATCAGGGGCGAAAGACCGGCGCGCAGGCAGGCCAGAATGGAAACGATCGCCTCGGGGCCGAGCGGAGCCAGGATCGCGACACTCGCGCCGGGCTGCCCCTTGTTGATCGAGAGCAGCCTCGCCAGCCGGTCGATGCGCTGGTCGAGCTGCAGGAAGTTGATCGAGGCCGGGTTGACGTCGCTCCAGCCGCGCCGGCCGGGCGGATCGCGCAGGGCCGCCTCGTAGCCGCGCCCGCGGGTCAGCGCCGAAAGCAACGCGTCGAGGTCGAGCCCGTCGAGCAGGGCGGTGGCTTCGTCCTGTTCAGCCCGCATCGACGGTCCTTCAGTTCGCCGCGGGCGGAGCGGCCGGAAGCCGCGCCAGCGTTTCGGTGGACAGGAAATAGGCCGGCTGCCGGCCGCTCAGCACGACGTCGCGTGCAAGGGCGAGCCATGTGTCCGGGAGGTAATAGAGCGGCACCACGTAGAAGCCCGAGATCAGCAGCCGGTCGAGCGTGCGCGCCGCCGCGACGAAATCCTCCCGCTCGCGTGCCTTCAGCAGGCCTTGCAGCGCGGCGTCGATGGCGGGCGACTTGACCCCGGCATAGTTGAGCGAGCCCCGGCGCGCGGCATTGGCGGAGCCCCAGCGGCCGATCTGCTCGTTGCCGGGGGAGGCCGAAGCGGGCCAGGTCCACTGGATCATGTCGAAATCGAAGGCGGACAGTCGCCGCCAATACTGCACGTCGTCGATCAGCCGCACCTGCGCGGCGATGCCGAGCCGGCCGAGCGACTGCGCGAAGTTCAGCGCCAGCCGCTCCTGCGGCCGGCTCGTCACCATGATCTCGAAGCTGAAGGGCTCGCCCTTGCCGTTGCGCAGGGCGCCGTCCTGCAGCGTGAAGCCGGCATCCTTGAGCAGGTCGAGCGCCCGGCGCGCCTGCTCGCGATCGCGGCCGGAGCCGTCCGTCTCGGAGGGCCGCCAGGTTCCGGTCAGGATGTCCTCGCGCACGGCGCCGGGGAAGGCCGCGAGCAGCGCGGTCTCGCGCGCATCGGCGGGTACGCCCAGCGCCGACAGGTCCGAATCGGAGAAGAAGCTGCCCGCCCGGCGATAGGCGCCGTGGAACAGGTTGCGGTTGACCCATTCGAAGTCGAACAGCAGCCCGAGCGCCTCGCGCACCCGGATATCGGCGAAGATCGGCCGGCGCGTGTTGAAGACCAGGCCGGTCATGCCCTTGGGCGTATCGAAATGCAGAGTCTCGCGGCGGATGCGCCCGTCATGGACGGCCGGGATGTCGTAGCCCGTCATCCAGCGGGTCGGATCGCCTTCGAGCCGGAGATCGTAGAGCCCGGCTTTGAACGCCTCGAACAGCGCGTTGGAATCGCGATAGAAATCGTAGCGGATCTCGTCCGCGTTGAAGAGGCCGCGCATCACGGGCAGCTCTTCGGCCCAGAAATCCTTGCGCCGCTTCAGCGTCAGCGATTCGCCGGGCCTGACCTCGCTGACGACATAGGGACCCGAGCCGAGAGCCGGCTTGAAGCTGGTATCGCCGAAGGTCTCGGCGTCGGTGGCGTGCTTTGCGAAGATCGGCATGGCGCCGATCATCAGCGGCAATTCGCGGTTGGCGCCGTCGCCGAGCGCGAAGACGACGCGGCGGGGCGAGGGCGCCGACGCCCCGGTGACGCCGGACAGGCTGGCGCGGTGATACGGCTTGCCCTTCGTCTTCAGCATCTCGAAGGTGAAGAGCACGTCCTCGGCCGTGACCGGCTTGCCGTCGGAAAAGGTCGCGCGCGGATCGATCTCGAAGGCAAGCATCGTCCTGTCGGGATCGAGCTCGACCTGCGAGGCGAGGAGGCCATAGGCGGTGAAGGGCTCGTCGGCCGAGCGG
Organism: Allobosea sp. OAE752; assembly: GCF_050433265.1. Classification (NCBI taxonomy): domain Bacteria; kingdom Pseudomonadati; phylum Pseudomonadota; class Alphaproteobacteria; order Hyphomicrobiales; family Alloboseaceae; genus Allobosea; species Allobosea sp. OAE752. The sequence goes on along the minus strand of NZ_JBNPXO010000005.1, from coordinate 170,179 downwards.
TAGAGCAGGCTCTGCTGGACGTATTTCGGGACGGCGTCGGGCGCGACGCCGAGCACGATCAGCGGGTTGAGGCTGTCGAAGGTGCCCTGGATGCCCAAAACGATGCGCCCGCCCTTCGGGGCTTTCGGATCGGCATAGGGCAGGTGGCCGAAGCCGGGCAGCAGGGCCGGCGTGCCATGCATAGCGATCGCATGGCTGGCGATGGCTTGGCCTGCGGGAACCGAATCGGCGTGAGCGGGCCTGCCCGACGCGGAAGCGAAGGAGCCCAAGGCAAGCAGCAAACTGAATTCGCGACGCGACGGCGTCACGATTAATCGAGGCAAATCCATCGCACGACCTGATTCCCTGCCGAAGAATAGCATGGGGATGGGCTCGTCAGGCAGTTATTCGGGCTGGAATTGGGCGGGCGAACTCGCTAAAGGCGAGGGCGGGTGTCATTCAAACGCCTCAATCGCCCTTGATGTGCACGGCTTGCGGTGGCCGGCGCAACCATGCGATTGGGCCGCCGGCGGTGACGCACGCGGCTTGCGAAGTCGTGATCCCGAATTCGCCTGTGAGGAAAAGCAAGGAATGCCCGCTCCGTTTCGCTTGTCATCGTCTGCCCTGGCGCTCGTGCTCAGCGCGGCCGTGGGCTTTTCGCCCATCGCGGCCTTCGCTCAGGCCCCGGCCCAGCGGCCGGCGCCCGCGCGTCCGGCCGCCCCGGCCCAGCAGCCGGCCGCTCCCGCTCAGCAGCCCGGCGCTGCCGCGCCTGCCGGCCCCACCGTCGTGCAGGTCAAGTCCAATCCGGAGCAGACCAGCTGGACCAAGGTCTGCGGCAAGGACCAGGCCGCCAACAAGGAAATCTGCTACACGACCCGCGACTTCGTCTCGGATCAGGACCAGCCGGTGCTGGCCGTCGCGATCTATGACGTGAAGGGCGATCCGAACAAGATCGTGCGCTTCCTGATGCCGCTCGGCCTCCTGCTCCAGCCGGGCATCCGCTTCGGTGTCGACAGCGCCCAGCCGGTCGGCGGCCGCTATGCGATCTGCTTCCCGAACGGCTGCTTCGCCGAGGCGCAGATCAAGGACGACTTCATCAATTCGATGAAGAAGGGCACCAACCTCAACGTCAGCGTCCAGAACCAGGGCGCCCGCGAGGTGACCTTCCAGATCCCGCTCGCCGATTTCGCCAAGGGCTTCGACGGCGCGCCGATCGACCCGAAGGTGCTCGAGGAGCAGCAGAAGAAGCTTCAGGACGAGGTGGCGAAGCGCCAGGAAGAGCTGCGCCAGCGGCTCGGCGCCGGCGGTGCCAATGCCGCCCCGGGCGCAGCTCCCGGTGCCGCGCCCGCTCCCGGCACTGTCCCGGCGACGCCGCCGAAGCCCTGATCGGGCAACAGGTCAAGAATCGAAAAGGCCGGCCCGAAAGGGTCGGCCTTTTTCTTTTGAGCAAAAGCGTCAGCGCGCAGGGGCTTGGGCGCTGGGGCGTCGCCCTCAGTTCAATCCGGTGCGGTCGATCCGGTAGCGCCCCTTGCGGTCGCGGCGGAAGAACTCGCGCGCCCGCGGATGGCGGACCGGCTCGCCGGAATCGTCGACGACGAGATTCTGCTCGGAGACATAGGCGACGTATTCCGTCTCCTCGTTCTCCGCGAAGAGATGGTAGAAGGGCTGGTCCTTCGACGGGCGCATGTTCTCCGGAATCGCCTCCCACCACTCATCGGTGTTGGAGAAGACCGGGTCGACGTCGAAGATGACCCCGCGAAACGGATAGATGCGGTGTTTGACCACTTGCCCGATGCAGAATTTGGCCGAACGCGCTTCCATGACAAACCTACGCTATCCCCGCCGATCCTTTGCCGGCCGGGGTCGTCGCCGCCCTTGCGAGAGCAATGCGTCGTAAATGCGTCAAAATCAATCGAGCGCAGGACGCAGTCCCATCACAATCCGTAACGTTCTGCTAATGCCGGATCCCTTGCGGCAACCTGCCGCGCCAGATCGACGATCACTTTCGCCTGCTTCCAGGTCGCATCGTCCTGCATCCTGCCGTCGATCATGACCGCTCCCGAGCCGTCCGGCATCGCTTCGAGAATGCGCTTGGCGAAGATCACCTCAGCCGGGTCCGGGCTGAACACCCGCTTGGCGATCTCGATCTGCGAGGGGTGCAGCGTCCAGGCGCCGGCGCAGCCGAGCAGGAAGGCGTTGCGGAACTGCGCCTCGCAGGCGGCCGCATCGGCGAAATCGCCGAAGGGACCGTAGAAGGGCTTGATGCCCGCCGCCGCGCAGGCATCGACCATCTTGGCCAGCGTGTAGTGCCAGAGATCCTGCTGGGCGACGGCGCGCGGCCCGCCATCGGGGGAGGGGTCGGCGATCACCTTGTATTCGGGGTGCCCGCCGCCGACGCGGGTGGTCTTCATCGCGCGCGAGGCGGCGAGGTCGGCGGGGCCGAGGCTCATGCCGTGCATGCGCGGCGAGGCGGTCGCGATCGCCTCGACATTCTTCACGCCCTCGGCCGTCTCCAGGATGGCGTGGATCAGGATCGGCTTGGGCAGCGCATGGCGCGCCTCGAACTGGGCCAGCAACTGGTCGACATAGTGGATATCCCACGGCCCTTCGACCTTCGGCACCATCACGACGTCCAGCTTGCCGCCGATCTCGGCCATGATCGCGATGATGTCGTCGAGGAACCAGGGCGAGTTCAGCGCATTGACGCGGGTCCACAGCCCGGTCTTGCCGAAATCGACCGCCTTGCCCATGGCGATGAAGCCGTCGCGCGCCGCCTGCTTGGCCTCGACCGGGATCGCATCCTCGAGATTGCCGAGCACGATATCGACCTGCCCGGCGAGCTCGCCGACCTTGGCGCGCACCTTTTCCAGGTGGGGCGGCACGAAATGGATCATTCTTTCGAGCTTGAGCGGGAGCTCCCGATAGGGCTCGGGAGCGCCGATGGCGAGCGGCCGGAAGAACTGGCGTGGCGTCTTGCTCGTCATCGGGGGCTCCATGCTGCGATGCAGCGAATGTGAGCATGCCTTGGCGAGGCCGTCCATCATGCCTTTGTCGAGCGGGAAGGGGGGTCCCGAAGGGACCATGCCTTAGGAAAATAAGCTCAATTGGCGAATTAGGTAAATATACCTAGGATCAATATCCTTGATCTGCGGCGGTCTGGCGAAACCATGAAGGCTCCCAACGGTTTGGCGCGCGGCTTGCTGCGTGAGCCGCATCGCCCGGAACCTGTGCCGAAACGTGACGTGAGCCATGAGTCAGCCGAACCACCTCCAGCCCGGTCTTCGCCTCGAAACGCTCGACGGCCTGCGCCTTCTCGCGGCGTTGTCGGTCGCATTGTTCCATTTCGGGTTCTGCGGTCTGGCGATCGGCTTTACGCAGATGTCGCTGCCAGCCGGCGAGAGCGTGCTGAAATACGGCTATCTTGGCGTGCCGCTTTTCTTCGTGATCAGTGGCTTCGTGATCGCCTATTCCGCCGAGGGGCGGACGCCGCTTCAGTTCGCCATTGCCCGCTTCGCCCGGATCTATCCCACTTTCCTGCTCTGCATGACGCTCACCTTTCTGGTGGTGCTCGCCTTGGGCGCGCCGTTCCTGCAGGCCAGCGCTGCGCAATGGGCCGCGAATCTGGTCATCAAGCCCGAGCTGCTCGGCTATCAGGCCATGGATGGCTCCTACTGGTCGATCTTCTACGAAGTGATCTTCTACGGCTGGGTTCTCCTGCTGATGGCGCTGGGAGCTTTTCGGCGCGATCGCTATCCGCTCATCGTTCTCGTCTGGCTTCTGGTTTCCGTTCTCGATCGCGCCTTCCTGTCCAGCAAAATCCTGCGCTATCTCCTCCTGACCGATCAGAGCGCGTTCTTCTGCGCTGGGCTCCTGCTCTATGCCACCTTCCGGGACGGACATGCGCGGCGCAACCTCGCCCTTCTCACGCTCACCACGGCCGTGGCCATCTATCAAGCTCTCGAACTGACGCAGTGGTACAGGGCGAACTACCACGCTGCCTATGACGACTTCGCCGTCGCCGCTTCCTGCGTGGCGATCGTCGCGATCGTGGCGGCTGCGATCAGGTTTCCACGCCTGCCGCTGCCGTCGGGGGTGATGCTGGCCATTGGCGGGCTGACCTATCCGTTCTACCTGCTGCATCAGCACATCGGCTATGTCGCGTTCAACCGGCTGGGCGATGCGCTTTCGCCGGCGGCCCTGATTGCGGCGGTGACGCTGGTGCTGCTGGTTTTGTCCTGCCTGATCTGGCGTTTTGTGGAGCGCCCGGCTCAGAGCTGGACGAAGTCCACCCTGACCGGGCTGGCCGCGGCCGGCGCCTTGCTTCCAGCGAATGGGGCGCGGCCGCGGGCGGGGATTGCCAACTGATCGCGCCCGGGTTTTAGGCTCAGGGCCGATCCTTTGGATTGTTTCGAGGCGCTGCCATCCACTTCGGGGCGTGTGCACGCGCCGGCCCGGAAGCTTTTTGGCCACCTGATCCAGCCATCGACGGATCACCCGGCCGTTCGGTCGGCACCCACAAGGATCCGAACGTTTCGCGATGGCCGACCTTCTCAGCATCTTCAATCTGGTCGCGCCCTTCTTCGGGCTGATCCTGCTCGGCTTCGTCATCGGCCGCTGGAAGCAATTGCCGGAGGAGGGGCTCGCCTGGCTGCAGTTCTTCCTGATCTATGTCGCGCTGCCGCCCTTGTTCTATCGGCTGATCGCCGACAAGCCGCTGAGCGAACTCGCCAATTGGAAGTTCATCGCCTGCACCACCACGGCGACCTTCTGCGCCTTCTGTCTCTCCTTCGCGCTCGGGCTCAAGCATGCGCATGGCAACATGCCCCAGGCCGTGATGCAGGGCGTCGCCGGCGCCTATTCCAACATCGGCTATATGGGGCCGCCCCTGATCCTGGCTGCGCTCGGGCCGGAGGCCAGCGCCCCGGTCGTGCTGATCTTCGTTTTCGACAGCGTCCTGCTGTTTTCGCTCGTGCCGCTCCTGATGGCTTTCGCGGGCGTCGAGAAACGCAGCCTCGCCGCCACGCTGCGCGAGGTGGTCTGGCGGGTGCTGACCCATCCCTTCAATGTCGCGACACTGGCCGGCGTGCTGGCGAGCTATCTCAAGTTCGAGCTCCCCACTGCGATCGACCGGATGACGCTCTGGCTCTCGCAGGCGGCGGCGCCCTGCGCGCTCTTCCTGCTTGGCGTCACGGTGGCGCTGAGGCCGATGAAGTCGATGCCGGGCGAGGTGCCGGGTCTCGTCGTCATCAAGCTCCTGCTGCATCCGCTGCTGGTCTGGCTGCTGCTCTCGGCCGTCGGCGGCATTCCGGCGAACTGGATCTATGTCGCGCTCATCATGGCGGCGCTGCCGCCGGCGCTGAACATTTTCGTCATCTCGACGCAGTACAGGGTCGGCGTCGAGCGCGCCTCGGCCTGCATCCTCGTCGGCACCATCGTCTCGATGATCACGCTGCCGGGCTTCCTGTGGCTGGTGAAGACAGGCAGGATAGCGGCCGATCTCTTCCACTGAGAAAGCCGCCCATGCTGCCGCTGGACGATCTGCTGGTTCTCGATTTCTCGACCCTGTTGCCCGGCCCGCTGGCGAGCCTGTTTCTTTCGGAAGCCGGGGCGCGGGTGATCAAGATCGAGCGGCCGGGCGGCGAGGACATGCGCGGCTTTCCGCCGCGCTTCGGCGAGACGTCCGCTCCCTTCGCCGTGCTCAATCGCGGCAAGCAGAGCGTCGAGCTCGATTTGAAGGCGCCCGATGCGCTGGAGCGGCTGAAGCCGCTGATCGCGCAGGCCGACATCCTGATCGAGCAGTTCCGGCCGGGCGTGATGGAGCGCCTCGGCTTCGGCTACGAAGCGCTGGCCGCGCTCAATCCGCGCCTGATCTACTGTTCGATCAGCGGCTACGGCCAGGACGGGCCGCGCGCGCAGGAGGCGGGCCACGACATCAACTACCAGGCGGTCGGCGGCCTGCTCGGCCAGTCGCTGCAGCGTGGCGCCGCCCCGCCGCTGCCACCGCCGCTGGTCGCCGACATCGCCGGCGGCACCATGCCGGCCGTGCTCAACATCCTGCTGGCGCTGCGCCAACGCGAGCGCAACGGGCAGGGCTGCCACCTCGACATCGCCATGGCCGACGCCATGCCGACCTTCGCCTGGTACGGGCTGGCGCAGGGCCAGGCGACCGGCTCCTTCCCGGATGGCGGCGAGGCGCTGCTGACCGGACAAAGCCCACGCTATGGGCTCTACGCCACGGCCGATGGCTGGTTCCTCGCCGTCGGGGCGCTGGAGCCGAAATTCTGGCAGGGCTTCTGCGAGGGCATCGGCCTCGACGAGACCCTGCGCGACGACCGCCGCAACCCGCAAGCGACGCGCGCCGCCATCGCCGCGATCATCGCCGGCGAGAGCGCCGCGCATTGGCGCACCCATCTGGAGCCGCTGGACTGCTGCTGCACCGTGGTCCGCACGCTGGAGGAGGCGGTCGCCGACCCGCATGTCACGGCGCGCGGCCTGCTCGACGCCCAGGCACAGGAGCCGGGCGGGCGCCGGCTCGTCTCGACGCCTTTGCCGCTGGCGCCGGTGTTTCGGGACAAGGCCGCTGAGATGCGGCGCGTCGCGGCAAGCGGCGCCGATACCAGGATCGTGCTGGGAGAACAGTGACGGAACTCTGGACCGTCATTCTCGGGCGCAGCGAGGCGCAGACCCGAGAAGTTCGGGCTGGAGTCTGTTGCGCTTTCACGGAAGCGCTGCGTCATCCCGGACGGAGCGAAGCGGAGATCCGGGATCCATGCCTGAACCCTGATCGGCAATGCTCCGGCATGGATCCCGGGTCAGGCCCGGGCATGACGCCTGGATCTTACCGCGCCGCGCCGCCCGCCAGCCCTTGCCGCATGACGAAGCGGCGCAACGGCCCGATCCGCGACAGCGCCAGCAGGCCCGCGCCACGCATCAGATCGGCCGGCAGCAGATCGCTCAGGAGGGTTCGGTTGAGCGCATCGACGGCGCCCGTCCGCAACCGGACATCGGTGCGCCGCGCCGCGTCATAGGCGGTCATTGCCCCTTCCGCGCCCGGATCGTCACGCTCTGCGACCGCATCGCGCAGTGCCGCGACGTCGCGCAGGCCGAGATTGAGCCCCTGCGCCCCGATCGGCGGGAAGACATGCGCGGCCTCGCCGATCAGCGCCATGCGGCCGGCTGCGAAGCGATCCACCGAGAGCCCCCCCATCGGGATGCGTCCGCGCGGCCCCGCGACGCTCATCGCGCCGAGCAGCGACTGCACCTGTGTCTCGACCCGCCGGGCGAAGGTGGCATCGTCGAGGGCGGCGGCGGCCTCCGCCGCCTCGGGATCGAGCAGCCAGACGAGCGAGGAGCGCCGGCCGGGCAGGGGAACGAGCGTGCACGGCCCCTGGCGCGTATGGAATTCGGTCGAGATCTCGCGATGGTCACGGGCATGCGTGAAAATGCCGGTCAGCGCCACCTGCGGATAGCGCCAGTCGCGGCTTGCAATCCCCGCGACGGCGCGGACCTGCGAGTTGCGCCCATCCGCACCGACGACCAGACGCGCGCTGAGCGGCGCAAAGCCGTCTCCGGAAAGCCGCACGGAATCGGCGGCGGGCTCGATCGAGCGGACAAGGCCCGGCAGCAGCCGCAGGCCGGCGCGTTGCCCGGCGGTCTCGGTCAGCACCTCGGTCAGATCGGCGTTCTCGATATTCCAGCCGAAGGCCTCGAGCCCGATCTCCGAAGCGCGGAACTCCACCGGCGGCTGCCGGAACAGGCTGCCGCTGTCGTCGACCAGCCGCATCACGGCAAGCGGCGCCGCCTTCTCCAGCAACGCATCCTGCAGGCCGAGTTCGGCGAGCAGCCGCCACGAACTGTCGAGCAGCGCGACGGTGCGCCCATCGCGGGGCGTCGCCAGCAGGCCGAGCAGCGCGACGCTGCGGCCCTCGCTCGCCAATGCGAGCGCCGCGGCGAGCCCGACCGGGCCCGCTCCCACGATGGCGATATCGACCGAGGCCTCGGCATGCATGCTCATGATCCCTCGCTATCCGATGCACGGCGTTTTGGCCACGGGCCGCAAAGTCGCAAGGTGCGTCTGCATTTGCCGAGGATGCTGCTTTCCCGCGCGATGAACTATGGTCGGTGCATTCATTCGAGGGAGATGTCTTCCATGGTCAAAGCCATTCGCGTGCATAAAACCGGCGGCCCGGACGTTCTGGCGTTCGAGGACGTCACGCTGCCGCAGCCCGGGCCGGGCGAGATTCTCATCCGCAACCGCGCCATCGGCCTCAATTTCATCGACACCTATTTCCGCTCGGGGCTCTATCCTGCGCCGCAACTGCCTTTCACCCTGGGCAATGAGAGCGCCGGCGACGTGCTGGCGGTCGGGCCGAACGTCACCGAGTTCAAGGTCGGGGATCGCGTCGCGGTCGTCGCGGCGCACGGCGCCTATGCCGAGGAGCGCATCGTGCCGGCGGCCTCGGTCGTCGCGCTGCCGGAGGGCATCTCCTACGAGGCCGCCGCCAGCATGATGCTGAAGGGGCTGACCGCCGAGTACCTGCTGCACCGGACCTACAAGGTGAAGCCGGGCGACACCATCCTGGTCCATGCGGCGGCCGGGGCGACCGGCCTGATCCTCTGCCAATGGGGCAAGGCGCTGGGCGCAACCGTGATCGGTACGGCCGGTTCGAAGGAGAAGGTGGAACTGGCGAAGGCCCATGGCGCCGACCACGTCATCAACTATCGCGAGGAGGATTTCGCGGCGCGGGTGAAGGAGATCACCGGCGGCGCGCTTTGCGACGTGGTCTATGACGGCGTCGGCAAGGACACCTTCATGAAGTCGCTCGACACGCTGAAGCCCTTCGGCCTGATGGTCTCCTTCGGCAACGCCTCCGGCCCGGTCGACGCCTTCAATCTCGGCATCCTCTCGGCCAAGGGCTCGCTCTATGTCACCCGCCCGACGCTGAACACCCACACCGCGAAGCGCGAAACCATGGTGGCGATGGCGAAGAACCTGTTCGACGCGGTGCTCTCCGGCAAGGTCACGGTACCGGTCAACGCCACCTTCCCATTGAAGGACGCGGCGGATGCCCATCGCGCGCTCGAATCGCGCGGCACGACCGGCTCGACGGTGCTTCTCCCCTGATCCTGCTCGTCATTCTCGGGCTTGACCCGAGAATCTCATGACCAGAGGAAGCTGGTTTTCGAGATGCTCGGGTCGAGCCCGAGCATGACGTCAGACGACGGTCACATCCTGCGCCCGGTCTTGCCGGGCGCATTTTTGTTGGCGTCGTGAACCCGCCGGCACGACGCCGCGACGAATGGATGCCAGCGCAATGCTGACGATCTTTTCGGGACGACGGTCATGTCGACCAGGTTTCAGGCAACTGTTTTTCTTCTGGGTATTTTGAGCCTTTCCGGCGTTGCGCTGGCGCAGCAGCTCCGGGGCCAAGGCGGGCAGGCCACCGTTCCGGCCGCCATCCTGAACGGCGCCGAGCAGGGCCGCCTCCGCGTTCCCGGCGCAGCGCGCCTGCGTTACGCCGAAACGGGTTGTGCCGCCGGCATCTGCAGCGAGCCGCCGAAGCGGAGCGAGCAGGGCGAGGCGGCTCCCGTCGCCGATGCCTGCAGCAGCCTCGGCACGGCGCGCGACCGCAACGGCCGCACCATCCGTCGGCTCTGCACCTTCAACTGAGGGAAGTCGGACGCGCTGGAGCGCATTCCGAGGAAACGCGGGTCATCCGGCCGGAGCAAAGCGGAGAGCCGGGATCCATGCCCGAACCTTCGTCGGAAACGCTCTGGCATGGATCCCGGGTCAGGCCCGGGATGCCTCTGTGTTTCCGCCTAAAATCAGCAAGCTCTAAAGGCGCGGCTCAGACCGTGACGCCGTGCAGGTCGTAGGCGTCGGCGCGCTCGATCTTCACGGTGACGATGTCGCCCGGGCGCAAGGGGCGCCGGCTTGCGACATAGACATTGCCGTCGATCTCGGGGGCGTCCCATTTCGAGCGGCCCTTGGCGACGGTCGGCCCGGCCTCGTCGATGATGACTTGAATGCGCTTGCCGACCCTGGCCTTGACGATGCGGGTGGAAATCTCGGCCTGCGCCTTCATGAAGCGGTGCCAGCGCGCCTCTTTCTCCTCCTCGGGGACGAGGGCGAGGCCGAGGTCGTTGGCGGGCGCGCCCTTGACCGGCTCGTATTTGAAGCAGCCGACGCGCTCCAGCTTCGCTTCCTTCAGCCAGTCGAGCAGGAACTGCACATCCTCCTCGGTCTCGCCGGGGAAGCCGACGATGAAGGTCGAGCGGATGGCGAGGTCCGGGCAGATCTCGCGCCATTTCCGGATGCGGTCGAGCGTGCGGTCCTGATGGGCCGGGCGCTTCATCGCCTTCAGGACGTTCGGCGAAGCGTGCTGGAACGGAATGTCGAGATAGGGCAGCACCAGCCCCTCCTGCATCAGCGGGATGACCTCGTCGACATGCGGATAGGGATAGACATAGTGCAACCGCACCCACATCCCCATCTGGCCGAGCTCGCGGGCGAGCTCGAAGAAGCGGGTGCGGATCTCGCGATCCTTGAACATCGACGGCGCGTATTTGATGTCGAGGCCGTAGGCGCTGGTGTCCTGCGAGATCACCAGCAATTCCTTGACACCGGCCTTGGCCAGCTTTTCGGCCTCGCGCAGCACGTCGCCGATCGGCCGCGAGACGAGGTCGCCGCGCAGCTTCGGGATGATGCAGAAGGTGCAGCGATTGTTGCAGCCCTCTGAAATCTTTAAGTATGCATAGTGCCGCGGCGTCAGCTTCACGCCCTGGTCCGGCACGAGATCGACGAACGGGTCGTGCTTCGGCGGCACCGCCTGGTGCACCGCCGAGACCACGCTCTCATAGGCCTGCGGGCCGGTGATCGCGAGCACGTTCGGGAAGGCGTCGCGGATCTGCTCGGGCTCGGCGCCCATGCAGCCGGTGACGATGACCTTGCCGTTTTCGGCCATGGCCGAGCCGATCGCCTCGAGCGACTCCGCCTTGGCGCTGTCGAGAAAGCCGCAGGTATTGACGATGACGAGGTCGGCCCCGGCATGGCTCTTCGAGAGCTCATAGCCCTCGGAACGCAGCGAGGTGATGATCCGCTCGGAATCGACGAGGGCTTTCGGACAACCCAAGGAAACGAAGGAGATTTTCGGCGCGACGGCGTTCATCGGCTGATGGCTTATGTCCAGAATGTCAGGAAGCGCCGCGCGCGTGACACGCGATCGGCGCTTCCTTTGAACCTTTTCAGCCTGATTTGCAATCGAAAGCGGCTCAGGCCGCCGCGCCCGTCGCGACCGGCCGCTCGGGATCCTGCGTCCAGTCGGTCATCGAGCCGTCATAGAGCGCGATCTCGTCGCGACCGAGCAGTTCGGAGAGCACGAACCAGTTCGCCGCCGCCGAATGGCCGGTGTTGCAATAGGAGATCGCCGGCCCCTGCGGCACCACGGCAAAGATCTTTTCCAGCTCGGAGCGCGGCTTGAGCTTGCCGGAGCTGGGCTCAAAGGCCCCCGCATAGTCGCGCGCGATCGCGCCGGGGATATGGCCGCCGCGCGTCGCCTCGGCCGCCTTCTCGCGGCCTTCGAAATAGCTCGGCCCACGCGCATCGACGAGGCTCGCCTGCTTGCTGCGGGAGGCGATGAGGGTCGCATCCGTCGTGCTGCGCAATTGCTGCTGGGCGACGACCGGATAGGGCTCGGTGCTCTTCGGCTGCGACGGGCCGCTCTCGACCGGCCGCTTCGGATCGCTCGTCCAACCCCTGAATCCGCCATCCAGGATCGCCTGTTGGCCGTGGCCGATGAATTTCAGCGTCCAGTAGACGCGCGCCGCCGCCGCGAAATCGGTCGGCGCCGTGCCGGCCGAGACGATGACGACATCGTCATGCGGCTTGATGCCGAGGCGGCCGACCAGCGCGGCAAGGTGATCGGCGGCAGGCAGCATGCCGGGCGCGTTGCCGACCTTGGCGCGCCAGCCATCGGCGGCATAGTCGGAATGAACGGCACCGGGGATATGCCCGGCCTCGAAGGCTTCCTTGCCGCCATCCGCCGCGGTGCGCACGTCGAGAATGACGAGGTTCTTGTCGCCGAGACGCGCGGCGAGGGCGTCGGGCGTGATCAATCCTGCGAATCCGGGCTGGCTCATGCAGCTTCATCCTTCTGCAGTTCGTCGATCACATCGAGCTCGTAGCTCATCTCGGCGGTCGCCCCGAGCATGATCGAAGCCGAACAGTATTTTTCCTTCGACAATGTGACGGCCCGCTCGGCCTTGGCATAAGCGAGGCCCTTGCCGGTGATGCGGTAGCGCAGATGGATCCTGGTGAAGACCTTGGGGTCGCTGGCCGCGCGTTCGGCCTCGACCTCGACTTCGCAGCCGGTCACCGCCTCGCGCCCCTTCTTGAGGATGCTGACGACATCGAAGCCGGTGCAGCCGGCGAGCCCGATCAGCAGCATCTCCATCGGCCGGATGCCGATATTGCGGCCGCCATAATCCGGCGCGCCGTCCATCATCACCGCGTGGCCGCTGCCGGCCTCGCCCATGAAGGCCATGCCTTCCACCCATTTCGCGCGTGCTTTCATCGCGATCTCCTGTCCGGATCGAGGACCGGCCGCCCTTGTCGCGGCGGGATTCGGGGGCGGAGGCTAGGGCATCGGGCCGAAAAGTGGAAACCGGTTTTCGGCACCACCGGATGCCCCGAGAGCGGGATCAGGCGGCGGCGAACAGGTTGCCATGCGTGATGCGCAGCCGCACCCGCTCGCCGATCGCGGGAGCGACCTGGCTGGCGAGATCGACGTCGAGCCGCTTCTTCAGCCCCTCGACAGCGACCTCAGCCCGGCGCAGCGGCCCGTTGCGGCGCAGATGCTCGACCGTGCCGGGCAGGGCGAGCGGCGTCTCGTCAACGATGCGCAGATGCTGCGGCCGGACATAGAGGGAGGCCGGGCCGCCCTGGTTCTGCGACAATCCGCCCAGCACCGGCCGGTCGCCGAAGAAGGCCTGGCTGCCGACGACCTTGACCGGCAACTTGTTCACCTCGCCCAGGAATTCGCAGACGAAGGGCGTCGCCGGATGGTCGTAGACGTCGTCGGCCGAGCCGACCTGCTCGATCTTGCCGGCGTTGAGGATGGCGACGCGGTCTGCAAGCTCCAGCGCCTCTTCCTGGTCATGGGTGACGAACACGGTGGTGTGGCCGACGCGCCCGTGCAATTCGCGCAGCCAGGCGCGCAAATCCTTGCGGACCTTGGCGTCGAGCGCACCGAAAGGCTCGTCGAGCAGCAGCACGCGCGGTTCGATGGCGAGCGCGCGGGCGAGCGCGACGCGCTGGCGCTGGCCGCCGGAGAGCTGGCTCGGATAGCGCTTTTCCAGACCCGGCAGTTGAACCAGTTCGAGCAGACCTTTGACGCGCTTGCTGATTTCGCTCGCGATGGGGCGCTCCTCGCGCGGGCGGGACCGCAAGCCGAAGGCGATGTTGTCGGCGACGTTCATCGTCTTGAACAGCGCATATTGCTGGAAGACGAAGCCGATGCGCCGGTCGCGCAGCGACAGCGCCCGCGTGTCGATGTCGCCGAACAGGACCCGGCCCCGGTCGGCCTCCTCCAGCCCCGCGATCAGGCGCAGCAGCGTGGTCTTGCCCGAGCCGGAAGGGCCGAGCAGCGCGACGAGCTCGCCCGGCTGGATGTCGAGCGAGACGCCGCGCAGCGCCGGGAAATTCTCGAAACGCTTCTCGATGGCTTCGATGGTGACGGCGACCGACATGGGTTTTCGTCCTTCGTCCAGGCTTGGGTCAGTGCCGGCGGCTGGCGGCGATCGCATCGCCATAATGCCATTCCAGCAGGGTCTTGAGCACGAGGGTGACGAGAGCCAGCCCCGCCAGCAGCGAGGCGACGGCGAAGGCGGCCGGTCCCATGTACTCGTTGTAGAGGATCTCGACATGCAGCGGCATGGTGTTGGTCTCGCCCCGGATCTTGCCGGAAACCACCGCGACAGCGCCGAATTCGCCCATCGCCCGGGCATTGCAGAGCAGTATGCCGTAGAACAGGCTCCACTTCACGTTCGGCAGGGTGATGGTGAAGAACACCCGCCAGGGCGAGGCTCCCAGCGTCAGCGCCGCTTCCTCGTCGGCTGAGCCGAGCGACTGCATATGCGGAATCAGTTCGCGCGCCACGAAGGGGAAGGTGACGAAGACCGTGGCGAGGATGAGCCCCGGCAGCGCGAAGATGATCGAGACGCCATGCGCCTGCAGCCACGGACCGAAATAGCCCTGCGCGCCGAAGAGCAGCACGAAGACCAGGCCGGAGATCACCGGCGAGACCGAGAAGGGCAGGTCGAGCAGGCTGATCAGCAGGTTCTTGCCGCGGAACTCGAACTTGGCGATGGCCCAGGCTGCGGCGATCCCGACGACGGTGTTGAACGGCACGGCGATGGCCGCGACGATGAGCGTGAGCCGGATCGCCGCTTGCGCGTCGGGTTCGGTGATCGCGGCGCGATAGGCTTCCCAGCCCCTGGCGGCAGCCTCGACGAAGACCGTGACCAGCGGCAGCAGCAGGAAGAGCAGCAGGAAGGCGAGCGAAACCGCGATCAGCACGAACTGGACGAACCGGCTCTCGCCGCGGGCGCGGCTTCCATCGCGCCGGGCCGGCGCGGTCGCGGCAGGCAAGGTGGCGTCAGACATCGCCGAACCTCCGGCGCGCCCGCGCCTGCACGAGGTTGACCGCCAGGATGAGCGCAAACGAGATCAGCAGCATCATCGTCGCCATCACGGCGGCGCCCGCATAGTCGAACTGCTCGAGCCGGATCACGATCAGCAGCGGCGCGATCTCGGAGACCATCGGGATGTTGCCGGCGATGAAGATCACCGAGCCGTATTCGCCGACGGCCCGCGCGAAGGCCAGCACGAAGCCGGTCAGCAGCGCCGGCAGCACCGGCGGCAGGATGACGCGGAAGACGGTGCGCAAACGGTTTGCGCCGAGCAGCGCCGCCGCCTCCTCGACGTCGCTCTGCAGCTCTTCCAGCACGGGCTGGACGGTGCGGACCACGAAGGGCAGGCCGATGAAGATCAGCGCCACCATGACGCCGAGCGGCGTGTAGGCGACCTTGCCGTCGAAGCCGATCGAGATATCGGTGAAGGGGATGGTGAACCGGAAGGCCAGCGGCGCCAGCCACGAGCCGACCCAGCCGTTCGGCGCATAGATGGCGGCGAGCGAGATGCCGGCGACCGCGGTCGGCAGGGCGAAGGGCAGGTCGACCGCCGCGTCGATCAGGCGCCGGCCGGGAAAGTCGTAGCGCACCAGAACCCAGGCGAGGATCAGCCCGAACACGGTGTTCACCAGCGCCGCGAACAGCGCGCCGAGGAAGGAGAGCCTGAGCGCGGCCAGCGTCCGGGGCGAGGTCGCCACCGCCCAGATATCGGCCGGGCCGGCGCTGGCGGCCTTCACGAACAGGCCCGCCAGCGGGATCAGCACGATCAGCGACAGCGCCGTCACGGTGATGCCCATCGCCAGGCCGAAGCCGGGCAGGATACTGGGCTCTCGCCAGCGGAAGGACGCCGTCGTTGTCATAGACTTACCGTGCCGGCTTGTAGAGTTGGTCGAACGTGCCGCCATCGCCGAAATGCGTCGGCTGCGCCTTGGCCCAACCGCCGAAATCCTTGTCGATGGTGACGAGCTCGAGCTTCGGGAACAGAGCGAGGTCCTTGGGGTCGGCCGCCTCGGTGTTGCGTGGACGGTAGTGGTTCTTGGCGATGATCGCCTGAGCCTTCGGCGTATAGAGGAATTCGAGATAGGCCTGCGCGGCCTCGCGGGTCTTCTTGGCGTCGACATTGCCGTCGACCAGGGCGACCGGCGGCTCGGCCAGGATCGACAGGCTCGGCACGACGATGTCGAACTTGTCCTTGCCAAACTCGTCCTGGGCGAGGAAGGCCTCGTTCTCCCAGGCGAGCAGCACGTCGCCGATGCCGCGCTGGGTGAAGGTCGTGGTCGCGCCGCGCGCGCCGGTGTCGAGCACCGGGACATTGCCGAGCAGCTTGGCAATATAGTCGCGGACCTTGGCGTCGTCCTTGTTGAAGGCTTTTTCGGCATAGGCCCAGGCGGCGAGATAGTTCCAGCGCGCGCCGCCCGAGGTCTTCGGATTCGGCGTGATGACCTGGATGCCAGGCTTCACGAGGTCGCCCCAGTCCTTGACCGCCTTGGGATTGCCCTTGCGGACGAGGAACACGATGGTCGAGGTGTAGGGAGAGGAGTTGTCCGGCAGGCGCTTCTGCCAGTCGAGCGGCAGCTTCTTCGAGCGCTCGGCGACGGCGTCGATGTCGCCGGCCAGCGCCAGCGTCACCACATCGGCGT
This sequence comes from Allobosea sp. OAE752, assembly GCF_050433265.1. Classification (NCBI taxonomy): domain Bacteria; kingdom Pseudomonadati; phylum Pseudomonadota; class Alphaproteobacteria; order Hyphomicrobiales; family Alloboseaceae; genus Allobosea; species Allobosea sp. OAE752. The sequence goes on along the minus strand of NZ_JBNPXO010000005.1, from coordinate 153,872 downwards.
TGAGCCCGTCGATCACGGTGCGCGCCTGCGCGCCCGAGCCGCCATGCGACTGGCGGATGGTCGTGATCTTCCTGTCCGGATGCTTGGCGTTCCAATCCGCCAGAAAGGCGGCGTTGATGTCGCGGTAGAGCTCGCGGGTCGGATCGTAGGAGACGTTGAGCAGCTCGATGGACTGGGCGCGGGCTCCCGCGACCACGCCGAAGCAGATCGTGAAGGCTCCCAGAACCAGTCCGGCCCGAAGCAGGCGGCGAAACGCGGGTCGTGTCATGTCAGGGCTCCGTTGCGATCCGGGCGGAGCCCGATTGAGGAAGCTCCGCCCGTTCTGAATAACAAACGAAACGTACTGAAATCTCGATCTTGCCACAATGTGGCCGGGCAGCGGTCCCGTTCCAAAGTTTCGACGCCGGGGAGAACACGCATCTCCCCGCATCGTTACGGGCCAAGACGAGGATGCTTCTCCTCGCCCGCTCTCAGGCGCGGCGGCGATCCGCCGCCGCCTCGGCCTCAGCCAGGGCCGAGCCGAAGGCACGTCCCAGCAGGACCAGAACCGGCCCGGTCGCGGAAAGTTCCGCGAGCCGTTCCGGCAGGGTTTCGATCGTCGCCGCGATCCGTAGCTCGTCGGGCCGTGTCGCCGCAAGCACGGCGACGGCCGGCGTCTGTGGATCGAGCCCGGCGGCGAGCGCCTTTTCCCGGAAGCCGGGCAGGGTGGCGCGCGCCATGTAGATCACGGTCGAAGCAGCCGGGTCGGCCATGGCGCGCCAGTCGAGATCATCGGGCAATTCGCCCTTGCGCGAATGGCCGGTGACGAATTGCAGCCGCCTTGCATGGTCGCGATGGGTCAGCGAGAGGCCGAGCGAGGCGGCTGCGCCCTGTGCCGCCGAGATGCCGGGCACGATCGCGACCGGGATGCCAGCGGCCTGGCAGGCCTCGATCTCCTCGCCGGCTCGGCCGAAGATTCCGGGGTCGCCGCCCTTGAGCCGCACGACATGCTTGCCCTGCGAGGCCAGCGAGACGATCAGTGCGTTGATGTCGCCCTGTTTCACCGAGGGCCCGTAACCGGTCTTGCCGACCAGCATGCGCTTGGCCTCGCGCCGGGCGAATTCCAGCACGCCCGGCGAGACGAGATCGTCATAGAGGATGATGTCGGCGCTCTGCAGCGCGCGGATCGCCTTGAGCGTCAGCAGTTCCGGATCGCCCGGCCCGGCGCCGACCAGCGTGACCCGGCCCTTGCCGTCGAAGGACGATTCGAGCTGTGCGAGCTTCGCGAAAAGCTCGGCCGCGTCCTGTTGCGTCGGTTCGCGCTCGGGCTCGGCCATCGCCTTGCCGGCGAAGAGCTCCCAGAAGGCACGGCGCAGGGCGAAGGGCAGTTCGCGCGCCTGAACGCTCGGGCGCCAATCGGTCGCGGCCTGCGCCCAGCCCTTCAGCCCGGCCGGCAGCAGCGCCTCGATCTTGGCCCGGATCGCTTGCCCGAAGACGGGCGCGGCCCCGTCGGTCGAGACGGCGACGACGAGCGGCGAGCGGTTGACCAGCGCACCGAAGGCGAAATCGCAGAATTCCGGCTTGTCGACGATGTTGACCGGGGCGCCGGCAGCGCGTGCGGCCGCGACGAAGGCGCGAATCTCGTCCGTCTCATCGAGATCGGCGACGGCAAGCGCGGCCCCATCGAAATCTTCCGGCGACCAGCGCCGGGCGTGGATATGGATGCGCGCGGCGGGATCCTCGGCGAGTGCCGCGAAAGATGCCGAATCGCGGCCAGCGAAGATATGCAGCTCCGCTCCCGCGGCCGCGAGCAGTTCGGCCTTCCACAGCGCGCCTTCGCTGCTCCCGGCCAGCACGGCCTTGCGGCCGGCCAGCTTGTGGAACAGCGGCAGCGTCGCCAGCGGCTCGATGCGCCGTGCGGTCGTCTCGGGGCGTCTTTCGCTCATCGCGTGGTCGCTATCGCCTTCCCATCCGTCGCCATCGGCGCCCCGCCAGCGGGCGGCACCAGCAGCCACAACGCCGCCAGCGCGAGGATGATAAGACGAAAGCACAGATCGAGCCAACGGCTGCGAGCCGTTTGGTCGGGCTGCAGGAGCATTTCGACCTCACCAGCCATGCTGTCCTCCTCGATCGCGACCGGCGCGATGCGCCGGCTCGCGCCGGTTTGCCCGCTGGCCGGTGTGGTGATGCTCATGGCGTTGCCGCTGATGTGGCCGCCGCGTCGGTACGCGCCGCGCGCCGCCGATCCAGGATGTTGCGCTCCGGCGTGCCATAGCCGCGCTGATAGGTCCGGCTGAACGAATCCCGGGCGCGCAGCCATTGTTCGACAGGCTGCCGCATCGCGCTGGCCTCCGGCAGCTCGACCGTGTCGAAGCCGCAGGAGAGGGCATAGGCGAACTGGTCGGCGATGAGCGGCCCGCTGGCGCGCAACTCCCCGCCGAAGCCCGCGCGCCGGATCTGGCGGGCCTGGCTGAAGCCGCGCCCATCCGAATAGGCGGGGAAGGCGATGGCGACGAGCGCGAGGCGCGGCAGGAACGGGGCGAGCTCCGCCGTCGGGAGGTTGTTCGGGATCAGGACGCCGATGCTCTGCCCGGGCACCTGCCGTTCGAGCGCCTCGGCGAGGAACTCCCACGGCACGATCGCGGCGGGAATATTGTCGATCGCCGCCCCTTCGCTGCGGGTCCAGCGATCCGCGCGGGCGCCGTTTCGGTCAAGCAGCGGCACGGGTCGTCTCCTGGAAGGCGGCCTTGAAGGGGGCAAGCCCGATCCGGCGGACATTGTCGATGAAGCTCTCGCCCTCCGCCCGCTCGGCGAGATAGACCGCGATGATGCGCTCGATCGCGTCCGGCACGTCTTCCGCGGCGAGGCCGGGGCCGAGGATCTCGCCGATCGCCGCGTTCTCGGTGGCGTCGCCGCCCAGCGTGATCTGGTAGGATTCGATGCCGCGCTTCTCCAGCCCGAGAATGCCGATATGGCCGACATGATGATGGCCGCAGGCATTGATGCAGCCGGAAATCTTGATGCCGAGCGGCCCGATCTCGCGCTGGCGGGCCTCATTGGCGAAGCGCTGCTGGATCGCCTGCGCGATCGGGATCGAGCGGGCCGTCGCCAAGGCGCAGTAATCGAGGCCGGGGCAAGCGATGATGTCGGTGACGAGGCCGATATTGGCCTCCGCCAGCCCGGCTTCGCCGAGCTTCTGCCAGATCGCGAAGAGATCGCGCTGGCGCACATGCGGCAGGACGAGGTTCTGCGCATGGGTGACGCGCAACTCGTCGAAGGAATAGCGCTGCGCCAGATCGGCGACCACGCGCATCTGCTCGGACGTCGCATCGCCCGGCGCCTGGCCGATCGGCTTCAGCGAGATCGTCAGCGCGGTATAGCCCGGCGCCTTGTGCGGCGCCGTGTTGACATCGACCCAGCGGGCGAAAGCCGGGTTGCTGGCCTTGGCCGCCTCCAGCGTGTTGCTAACGGCCGGGAGCGTCTCATAGGCCGGCGGCGCGAAATAGGCGGCGATGCGCGCGACCTCTTCCGGATCGGCATTGATCGAAGGGCCGTCGAGCTGCGCGAATTCGGCCTCGACGCGGCGGGTGAATTCCTCGGCGCCGATCTCGTGGACGAGGATCTTGACGCGGGCCTTGTACTTGTTGTCGCGCCGGCCCTCGAGATTATAGACCCGCATGATCGCCTCGAGATAGGCGAGCAGGTCCTTCTTGGGCAGGTAGTCGCGCACCACCTTGCCGATCATCGGCGTGCGGCCAAGCCCGCCGCCGACGCTGACCTCGTAGCAGACCTCATGCGTGTCAGGATGGCGACGCAGGCGCAGGCCGATATCGTGGGCCTTGATGACCGCCCGGTCGGCTTCGGCGCCCGTCACCGCGATCTTGAACTTGCGCGGCAGGTAGCTGAACTCGGGATGCGCCGAGGACCATTGCCGGATCAACTCCGCCGTCGGGCGCGGATCTTCGATCTCGTCCTGCGCGACGCCGGCGAAATGATCGGCCGTGACGTTGCGGATGCAGTTGCCGGAGGTCTGGATGCAGTGCATCTCGACATCGGCGAGCAGGCCGAGGATCTCCGGGATATCGCGCAGCTTCGGCCAGTTGAACTGCAGGTTCTGGCGCGTGGTGAAATGGCCGTAGCCGCGATCGTACTTCTCGCCAATCAGCGCGAGCTGACGAAGCTGCCTGGAATTCAGCGTGCCATAGGGAACGGCGATCCGCAGCATATAGGCGTGGAGCTGGAGATAGACGCCGTTCTTGAGCCGCAGCGGCTTGAACTCGTCCTCGGTCAGCGAACCGTCCAGCCGCCGCGAGACCTGATCGGTGAACTGCGCGACCCGCTCGCGGACGAAGCGCTCGTCGAATTCATCGTAACGGTACATCGATCAACCCTTCGGCGCGGACGCGATACCCTCGCCGGCCTGCTTGCCGAGATCGGGACGATTGCTGGGACCGAGCGTCTTGAAGCGCTCGCGGAAATGGCGCGGAACCGGATGGCCGCCCTCGATAGCGACATCGACGAGATAGGCGTCGACGACGGTGTTGCCGCGCAGCCCGGCCGCGGCGAAGGCTTCGAGCCCATCGGCCGCAGCATCGTCGTTCGCGACCAGTGCCTGCGCCGGATCGCGAGTCCAGACGAGGGTGCCAGCCGCGTCGGCCGTCGCGAAAACGACATCGCCGTCGAGCAGATCGTTGGCCAGCAGGATCGCCGGCAGCGGAACGCGCTTGGCTGCCGCAGCCATCAGGCGAACTCCGTGCCGCTGGCTTCAGCCGGTCGATGATCGAGGGTCAGGCTCGCCAAGGCTCGCGTCCGATACGTTCGTTTTTCCGAACGCATAAAATAAAGCAGCCTTCGACACGCTTCAATTCACGTCAGATAGCGTGATTTTCTCTATTACCATCCATTTGGAGTAATTTTATCCGGAGGCCGTCTCGGCGCCTCGCTTGCAGGAGCGGCGAGACCCGGATGTGGAATGGCCGAAGATGACACGCAACGTTCTGAAATCGAACACTGAGCCGATGCGCGCAGGCGCTTCCGGCGGCTTTTTCGCGTCATGGCCGAGCGCGGCCGACATTCTCGATCGCAATGGCGGCGAGGGGCCCGGTTTCAATGCCTTGCGTCTCACCCTGTCGCTGACCATTCTCGCCGTCCATTCCGGCTGGGTCGCCGGCGCCGATACCGGCAAAGACTGGACCGGCTGGCATGGCCTCTTCCTGCTCAGTCTCGTCCCGGCGTTCTTCGCCCTGAGCGGCTTCCTCGTCACCGGCAGTGCGTTGCGTACTGGCGCGGTGCGCCCCTTCATCACCCTGCGCGCCATCCGCATCGTCCCGGCGCTCTTCGTCGAGATCGCCCTCTCGGCGCTGGTGCTCGGGCCGCTGCTGACGACATGGGCGCTGCGCGACTACGTCAACGACATCCGGTTCTGGGAGTATTTCGGCAATGTCGTCGGCCGCATCCGCTTCGAGCTGCCCGGAGTCTTCGAGAGCAATCCCGTGGCGAACACGGTCAACCAGAACCTCTGGACGCTGAAGCCCGAATTCTACTGCTACATCGTGATGGCCTTGATGATCGCCGCCGGCCTGCTGCGCCGACGCGTCCTCTTCGCGGCGCTCACGATCGGCATCATCATCGCAGCGACAGCCTGGGCCTATCTGCGCGGATTCGGCGTCACCGAGGGCAATTACCACTGGACCGTCGTGGTGTTCTATTTCCTGGTCGGTTGCCTCTATTTCCAATGGCGCGACCGGCTGAAGATCCATTGGAGCCTGTTCGCCGCGGCGCTCGCAGCCTCGATCGCCCTGATGTCGGCGCCGCGCGAGCTCTCCTTCCTGGTGCCGCCCTTCCTGACCTATTGCGTCGTCTATATCGGCCTGCTGCCGCTCAAGCTGCCGCAGCGCATCCGCAAACTCGACGTCTCCTATGGCATCTATCTTTATGGCTTCCCGATCCAGCAGGCGCTGGTCAGTCAGCTCGATGTCGTTCACGGCAGCGGGCTCGTGCTGTTCGCGGTTTCCGCGCCGCTCGTGGTGCTGTTCGCGCTGTTCTCCTGGCTCTGGATCGAAAAGCCTTTCCTGGCGGTGAAGCCCTATGTGCTCGGCCAGAAGTCCTGGCGCCGCCAGCCCCGCCCGGTCGTGCTGCCGGCCGGGTGACGGGCGGCCTCAGCCCGTCCTCACCCGCATCCGCCGCAGCAATTCGAGCCCCATCACCGCCGTGGCGAACAGGGTCCAGAGCGGATCCGAGCGGTTGAGCAGGAAGGCTTCGAGCATCCCGACATAGGTCATGAAGATGACCATCATGACGAAGAGATCGGCGAGCCTGGCCCTGTCCGGCGTTCGGGCGGCGGCGAGATAGCTCCCCAGCGGGCGGATCATCAGCAGCCAGATCATGACGACGGCGCCGGGGACGCCGAACATCAGCATCGCGTCGAGATAGCTGTTATGGCCCGAGCCGATGCCGCGCACGTCCCAGCTCGCCTCGAAATTCTCCTCCAGCCCGGTCACCACCGGGGTCTGCCAGAAGCTGGCATAGCCGTAGCCGAGCCAGGGCTTCTCGGCGATGCGGGCGAGGGCGAATTTCCAGATCTCGTCACGGCCGGTATAGGTCGGGTCCGAGATCAGCGCCGCGCCGAGCTTGTAGAGCTGCGGCGACATCACCGTGCCGACGGTGAGGCAGGCGATCACGGCGACGAGCAGGATGTGCAGGGCGACGGCCAATCCCGGACGCCCGCTGAACCGCCCGAGGACAACGAGCCCGATCGCCATCGGCAGGAAGCCGAGCGTCGTCTTCGAGCCGCTGTTGAGCACGAAGACCACGCACAGCGCCACGATGATCGCGCCGCGCCATTTCAGCCCGCTGCGCCAGCAATAGATCCCGATCATCGCCATCATCGAGAAGACCGGCGCGGCGAAGTTCTTGTGCGAGAGATGCCCGCGCCAGTCGCCGGCATGGACGCCCTCGACGCCCTCGGCGCTGTGCACGGCGAGATGGGGCGCGACGAGCAGCACGCCATAGACGATGGCGAGCACGGCGAGGCAGGCATTGGCCGCCGCGAGCGCGAAGCCCGGCTCGTCCTCCGGCAGCACCAGCACGCCCGCCACCAGGATCATCGCGATCGCGCCGAGGAGCAGGCCGCGCAGCGCCGCCGCCTGGTCGAGCGCCTGGAGGGTCGAGAGCGCCGCGATGGCGAAGACCGTGAGCCAGGTCCCGAGCCCGAGCCGCGCCAGCACCGGCCGCGGCTTCAGCCGGAGCATGGCCGCGAGATAGAGCCCGCCCAGCACGAGATAGCCGATCTGGTTGACGATATTGCCGCTGCTGGGCGCGCCGATCTGCGACGGGTCCGGCGGCGGCGCGAAGGGCTGCAGCGTCAGGATCAGGATGAACAGCGCGAGACCGGAGAGGAAGGTCGCCAGCCGGCGCAGGCGCAGGGCCTCCTGCGCGCCCCCGGATGCGCTCCCGGCCGGGCCTGCGGCGGCCTGCGTGATGCTCCCTGTCTGGCTCATGGCGTCGCGGCGGTCCGTGTGCCCTGCGGCCCGCAAGGGCCCCCACGCGCCATCCTATGACAGAGGCTCGTTAAGAGCCCGTCATTCCCTGCTCATGACGCCGACCGCCCCGTCCCGGCGGTCACGTCTCCCGCCGCCGGCGTCATGCGCGGCCCCGGAGGATCCCGCGACGACGAGGCTGCGGCGCCCCGGATCGACGGCGTGCCCGGGAACCCCGCGGTCATCCCGGGCTTGACCCGGGATCCATGCCGGACCCCATCGGAGCAAGGCTCAGGCCCGGATCCCGGATCTCCGCGGAGTTTTCAAATCCCTGGGCCGATCGAGGATTGGACCCGAAGGCTCCGTCCGGGACGACCCGCGTTTCCAAGAACATGCGGCGAGCGTCTACCCGCCGTGGCGCGCGCGCTCCGCCGCGATGCGGGCCTCGGCCTGCGCGATCGCCTCGTCGGGGTCGAGCCCATTGGCGCGGTTCTGCATCGCATAGGCGAACGATCTGCGGACCTCGTCCGGCATGGCCTGCAAGACGGCGTGGAAGCAGGCGCCGCGCGCATCCTGGCAGGCGTGCATCCGCTTGCAGTTTCTGTTCGGGCAGACGCGAAAGATTTCGAGCTGGTCGGTCAGCCGGCGAAACAGGGCGTGCCGCGCCCTCTGGCAGCTCTCGAAATCGGTGATCGGCGGGATGGCGGCTGGGGTGTTCTGGCGTTTCGGCATGGCGGGGCTCCGGTCGGGTGAGGCAGGCGGGATCGTCCGCCCGCGGGGATGCGCAGCGGGGTCGCAAGGGTGGCTAGGCAGGGCTGGCGGAGCGCCGCGAGGCGCAAGGGAATCCGCAACCGTTGAGCCAGGCTGCGGCGCGGCGGGATTGAGCCACCCGTCGCACGCCCCGTGGCGCTCCGCCTTCGGCGATTTCGGACTCCGGGCCGCGCTTATCGGGCTTGGACGGTTCAGGATGGCGGGTTTCGACGCCAGTTCCCCTCATCGGGTTGTCGCGTCGTCGCCGCACCCGTCGTCAACCGCCGGCCGTTCCCAGCGAGCTCCTCGCACAGGGATCGTAATGTCCCCAGGGCGGTGCCCCGAAGCCTCCCGGGAGCAGGGCGTAACCCCCGCCCGCAGGCGCCGACCCTCACCCAACCTCCAGCATACCTCCGGACGGCCGCCCCGTTTGGGTGATAGGCGAGGGCAGGATAGGGCGGGTGAGAAGGGGCGGGGATAAGTTTGCGATCAGGACGGGACGACGAGGGCGCTGTGACGCTTTCACATTAGCTTGGGCTGCTGCTGTTCGCGTTTTGAAGAAAGCCTCTCAAAACAAGGTATTCGCCTCATCGGGCCGCATGGCTTCGAGAATCTTATCGGGTGTGTATGAGCCGAATGCAGGTTTCCGTCTGCCGCCAAACGAGGTATTCTTCACAATTTTTTCGCCAGCTACCTCGTGGAAGAAGAGTTGGCATATACGCATGCCGGGATAAATTCCGACCGGAACTTCACCGCAATTGAATAGCTCTAAAGTTATTGTTCCCGAGAAGCCCGGATGGATACCTGCTGCGGTCTCGATAATTAAACCCATGCGTCCAAGCGCAGATTTTCCTGAAATATAGGCTGCGACATCCGACGGGAGCGCTAGCCACTCGAATGTGCTGGCCAATACGAAGCGGTTGGGGTGAAGAACGAACTTCTGGCCGAATGGGACGAAGGAAGTCTTCCCTTCGCGAGCCGAAAATTGTCCTTCATCGCGCGGTTTGGCGAAGTCGATCAGGCTTGTTCTTGTCTGCTGTAGTAAAGTAAACCATCGGCCCAGTCGAAGGTCGACCGACGTTCGCCCGATTTGGGCGTCATCCACCTCAAAGGGGTCTGGCACCAAAACAATGCGCTCGTTGGTATCGAGCGAGCTGTCTACCATACGCTTTCTAACTTCTAGGGTGCTAAGCATTTCGGAAGCTCGCAAACTCTAGATTTTCAGCTGACTTAATAACTAAATCGGTCAAGAATGGAATCAGGTCGACGCCGTGGTCAGCTAGTCGCTGCGCCTTTACAGGGTCGTTGTAAACGGCCCACGCGGCGTTGATAAGAGCGCCCAGTTGAGTTTGATCGCCAACAGGGCGCCCATGCTCGAAGCAGGAAAGCGCCTTTTCACTGCCGGCCAAATCAGTATTAACCGACGCATGCCTAGCCACGTACGAGTATGCAGCACCAAAAACATCAGCAGCGAGTTGCCCAACCGCATCATCTGCCATTCGAATTATGAAATCCGAAGTGGCTATGCCTGAAAACGACTCGTCAGTGAAACGAGCTGAAATATTCGGAACAACAAGATTGATGCCTGAAGAAAATTTTTGAATATATTCAACGCGGGTTTTAGTGTTTGGGTAATCTCCTGAGCGTCTGCCGCTGACTGTGGGCGCAATTAAATAATCAAAAGCATATAGGTAAGAGGCGCCGAATAGTATAGCCCCAACCGCATCGCAGAAAATCTCCTCTAGCTGCCTCATGGTTGAGGCAAGACTCTTGTAAATAATTGGCTGAACGAACATATCATTTCTAATGTCGGCGCCTCTAATTTGAAATATCATCTCGAAATCAGCGCGGTGCTTTTCGTATGCTTGGTAGGTTGCTTCTTCCGCAACAGTCTGAAATTTATCTTTGAAGTCCTTGGCTCGCCAGATGTTATGGCCGAGCTCGTGCCCGGCTGTAGGAAATACGAGCGCATTCTCAGATTCTGATGCGGGAAGGCCAATTAGTACAAATTTAGGAAGCTCCTCCAACCCGAAAGGGTACGTAAAAGGAGAATACCGCCAGTCGGAGGAAATGATCAGCCTAACGTCTTGGCCTACCAAGCGCTGAGAAATTTCTCGGAACGGAAAGTACAATTCAAAGAGATTTCTCGTTGCAGTGGAGCGGACAATGAAGCCCAGGAGCTCCATTATTCGGGTAAGTGTAAAATTTGCCTGTCGTAATAGAGAATTCTGCAGGTTGGCCGGGAATTGAGAGAAAGACGAGAGCCGTCGCTTGGCCGTTTCCGCCTGCGCTTTTAATTCAATAGCTGCCGCTTTACTATCGATATTGGGGTGTTCAGAGCTGATGATTGCATCAGCCTGAGCGATGAGCCTATCAAGTTTTAAAGAAGCATTCGTTGAGAGATCAATAGGCTCGAATTGCCATTCCGTCATGATAGGCCGATGCTCGGAGAAGATCGATACGTTGAGACAGCGATTGGTCGTGTATAGCTACGCAAAAATCTCTTAACCGCGTCAGAAATTCGGAGCCCTTTGAAGGATCGGCTTCGACGAACTTCTCGAGGATATCATAAACGCCGCGTCGAAAATCACCGACTTTGTCTGGCTTGCTCCCCATGACATCGAATGCCGATTCATAGATCGGCAAAAGCGCCAAATCGAGCGGAGCTTGTGAGGTTGTCGGATTTTGGAGCGAGCTGAGGAGAGCCTCCATCAACTCTTTTACGGAAGTCAGGCGCATAGCCCGGCCGTGGATCACGTCCTCGACCTGAATGGCTGCATCCAGCGCTAACTCCCCCAGCTCCGAGGAGGACATGCGACCGGCGATCTTGCTCATATGGCTCTCCCTGTCCCAGCTGACAAAGAACCAGGCTGATTAAGAATCGATCCCTCGACGACGATTTGAAAGGGTCTTCGCACGCCTTGGATCTTGCTGCAATCAGTATGGCTAACGATTCGTTACCAATTTACGTATGGTACGCTTGCGAGCCGAGGAATCCTGTACGCACACTGACGCCAGCTAGGGCTTATTGCAGCGAACCAACAATCGCTGCAACGCTTTCGTAGCCGGACTGCCAGGTCAGGCTGCCCCGTGCTCTGTCTCGATAAGCGTCATATGACGGGTCGCTAAAACGAGTCGAGCGCAGAAGTTTCTCTAATGCATCCGAGATTGGCGGGGATATTTCTTCCCCGTTGGCGCGCCTACTCCGCCGCCTGCCTCGCCACGGTCTTCCCCTTCTTGATCGGCCGGCGCTCCAGCACGTCCTTGAGGAAGCGCGCGGTGTGGCCCTTGCCGATGCGGACGATGTCCTCCGGTGTGCCTTCGGCCACCACTTGGCCGCCGCCGTCGCCGCCTTCGGGGCCCATGTCGATCACCCAGTCGGCGGTCTTCACCACCTCGAGATTGTGCTCGATCACCACCACCGAATTGCCCTGGTCGACCAGCTCGTGCAGCACCTCCATGAGCTTGGCGACGTCGTGGAAATGCAGGCCCGTCGTCGGCTCGTCGAGGATGTAGAGCGTGCGGCCGGTGGCGCGCTTCGACAGTTCCTTGGAGAGCTTGACGCGCTGCGCCTCGCCGCCCGAGAGCGTCGTCGCCTGCTGGCCGACCTTGACATAGTCGAGGCCGACGCGCGCCAGCGTCTCCATCTTGTCGCGGATCGAGGGCACCGCCTTGAACAGGCCCTTCGCCTCCTCGACCGACATGTCGAGCACGTCGGCGATCGACTTGTCGCGATACTTCACCTCGAGGGTCTCGCGGTCGTAGCGCTTGCCCTTGCAGACGTCGCAGGTGACGTAGACATCCGGCAGGAAGTGCATCTCGATCTTGATGACGCCGTCGCCCTGGCAGGCCTCGCAGCGGCCGCCCTTGACGTTGAACGAGAAGCGCCCGGCCTGATAGCCGCGCGCCTTCGCCTCCGGCAGGCCGGCGAACCATTCGCGGATCGGCGTGAAGGCACCGGTATAGGTCGCCGGGTTCGAGCGCGGCGTGCGGCCGATCGGCGACTGGTCGATGTCGATGACCTTGTCGAGATGCTCGATGCCCTCGATCCGGTCATGCGGGGCCGGATGGTCGATCGCGCCGTTCAGCTTGCGCGCCACCGCCTTGTAGAGCGTGTCGATCACCAGCGTCGACTTGCCGCCGCCGGAGACGCCGGTGATGCAGGTGAACATCCCCAGCGGAATCTCGACATCGACATTGCGCAGGTTGTTGCCGCGCGCGCCGACGATCTTGAGGCTGCGGCCCTTCGTGGCCTTGCGACGCTTGGCCGGCACCGCGACCGACATCTCGCCGGTGAGGTATTTGCCGGTGAGCGAATTGGGATCGTCCAGAATGTCCTGCGGGGTGCCCTTGGCGACGATCTCGCCGCCATGGATGCCGGCGCCGGGGCCGACATCGACGACATAGTCGGCCGTCAGGATCGCGTCCTCGTCATGCTCGACCACGATCACCGTGTTGCCGAGGTCGCGCAGGCGCCGCAGCGTGCCGAGCAGGCGCTCATTGTCGCGCTGGTGCAGGCCGATCGAGGGCTCGTCCAGCACATAGAGCACGCCGGTGAGCCCCGAGCCGATCTGTGACGCCAGCCGGATGCGCTGGCTCTCGCCGCCGGACAGCGTGCCCGACGCGCGGGCGAGCGTCAGGTATTCCAGCCCGACATCGAGCAGGAAGGTCAGCCGGTCGCGGATTTCCTTGAGGATGCGCGGGGCGATCTCGTTCTGCTTCTTCGAGAGCCGGGCAGGGAGGTTCGTGACCCAGTCCAGAGCGTCCTTGACCGAGAGCTTCGAGACCTCGCCGATATGGCGCATGTCGATCTTCACCGCCAGCGCCTCGGGCTTCAGGCGATAGCCGTTGCAGGCGGCGCAGGGCGTCTCGGACATGAAGCGGCCGATCTCCTCGCGCGCCCAGTCCGACTCCGTCTCCTTCCAGCGCCGCTCCATATTGGTGATGACGCCCTCGAAGGGCTTCTTCACCTCATAGCTGCGCAGGCCGTCATTATAGGCCATGCGGACGGGCTCGGTGCCGGTGCCGAACAGGATCGCCTTGCGCGCGCTTTCCGGCAGCTCCGACCAGGGCTTGGTCATCGAGAAGCCGAAATGCTTCGCCAGCGATTCCAGCGTCTGGCCGTAATAGGGCGAGGTCGACTTGGCCCAGGGCGCGATCGCGCCCTTCTTCAGGGTGAGCGAATGGTCCGGCACGATCATGTCCGGATCGATCCGCATCTCGTGGCCGAGGCCGTCGCAGACCGGGCAGGCGCCGAACGGGTTGTTGAACGAGAACAGCCGCGGCTCGATCTCGGGAATGGTGAAGCCGGAGACCGGGCAGGCGAATTTCGAGGAGAAGGTGACGCGCTTGGCCTCGCCGTTCTCCTCCTTCTCGTCGGCATATTCGAAGACCGCGATGCCGTCGGTCAGCTCCAGCGCCTGCTCCAGCGAATCCGCCAAGCGCGCGCCGAGATCGGGCCGGATCACGATCCGATCCACGACCACGTCGATGTCGTGCTTGAACTTCTTGTCGAGCGGCGGCGCGTCCGGGATCTCGTAGAACTCGCCATTGACCTTGACGCGCTGGAAGCCGCGCTTCAGCCACTCGGCCATCTCCTTGCGGAACTCGCCCTTGCGGCCGCGCACGACCGGCGCGAGCAGGTAGCCGCGCGTCTTCTCCGGCAGCTCGGTCATGCGGTCGACCATCTGCTGGACGGTCTGGCTCTCGATCGGCAGGCCGGTCGCGGGCGAATAGGGAATGCCGGCGCGCGCCCAGAGCAGGCGCATATAGTCGTGGATCTCGGTGACGGTGCCGACGGTCGAGCGCGGATTCTTCGAGGTCGTCTTCTGCTCGATCGAGATCGCCGGCGAGAGCCCGTCGATCTGGTCGACATCGGGCTTCTGCATCATCTCCAGGAACTGGCGGGCATAGGCCGAGAGCGACTCGACATAGCGGCGCTGGCCTTCGGCATAGATCGTGTCGAAGGCGAGCGAGGACTTGCCCGAGCCGGAGAGGCCCGTGAACACCACGAGCTTGTCGCGCGGAATGGCGAGATCGACATTCTTCAGATTGTGCTCGCGCGCCCCGCGCACCGTGATGGCGCGGCTGTTCGGATCGGCCGCGCGGTTGCGGTCGAACATGTCTTCCAGCGCAGCAGCCTGGGCAGCGGCGGTTTCGGTCTTGCGGGCCATCGGGGCGTCCGTCTCGGAGAAGGCCTAGAGATAGGGCAATTGTCGCGCCATACCAGCCCGGTCCTCCGGGCAGCGGGAATGTTTAGCATGCGGGACGGCCCGGACGGGAGGCAGCCAAGAGCGATGCTGACAGGGGATGGCAGGAACGCAGCTCTTCGGCCACGACCTTCACAAGCCCTCATCCTGAGGAGCCGCGTCAGCGGCGTCTCGAAGGATGCTCCAGTTATCTCAGGCGCCTCCTGGAACATCCTTCGAGACGGGCCTTCAGGCCTCCTCAGGATGAGGGCTGAGGGTAAAGCGCGGCCAGCAGCACCTCAGTGCCGCAGTCCCGGCGCCTCCTGTCCGGTCCGCGCGACATATTCGGTGTAGCCGCCGCCATAGGCGTGGACGCCGTCGGGCGTCAGTTCCAGCACGCGGTTCGACAGGGCCGCGAGGAAATGCCGGTCGTGGCTGACGAACAGCATCGTGCCCTCGAAGGCCGCGAGCGCCTCGATCAGCATCTCCTTGGTGGCGATGTCGAGATGGTTGGTGGGCTCGTCGAGCACGAGGAAATTCGGCGGGTCGTAGAGCATCAGCGCCATGACGAGGCGCGCCTTCTCGCCGCCGGAGAGCACGCGGCAGCGCTTTTCGACATCGTCGCCCGAGAAGCCGAAGCAGCCGGCCAGCGCCCGCAGCGAGCCCTGATTGGCCTGCGGGAAGGCATCCTCCAGCGTCTCGAACACGGTGCGCTCGCCATCGAGCAGCTCCATCGAATGCTGGGCGAAATAGCCGAGCTTGACCCCGGCGCCGAGGGTGACGATCCCGCTATCGGGCTCGGAGGTGCCGGTGACGAGCTTCAGCAGCGTCGACTTGCCGGCGCCGTTGACACCCATGACGCACCAGCGCTCGCGCCGGCGGATCTGGAAGTCGAAGCCATCATAGATGACCTTCTCGCCATAGCGCTTGGCGACGCCCTTCAGGCCCGCGACATCGTCGCCGGAGCGCGGCGCCGGCTGGAACTCGAACTTCACGGTCTGGCGGCGCTTCGGCGGCTCGACGCGCTCGATCTTGTCGAGCTTCTTGACCCGGCTCTGCACCTGCGCGGCATGGGAGGCGCGGGCCTTGAAGCGCTCGATGAAGGCGATCTCCTTGGCCAGCATCGCCTGCTGGCGCTCGAACTGCGCCTGCTGCTGCTTCTCCGAGAGCGCGCGCTGCTGCTGATAGAATTCGTAATCGCCGGAATAGGTGGTGAGCGAGCCGCCGTCGATCTCGACGATCTTGCCGACGATGCGGTTCATGAAGGAGCGGTCATGCGAGGTCATGAGGAGCGCGCCCTCATAGCCCTTGAGGAACTCCTCCAGCCAGATCAGGCTCTCG
This sequence comes from Allobosea sp. OAE752, assembly GCF_050433265.1. Classification (NCBI taxonomy): domain Bacteria; kingdom Pseudomonadati; phylum Pseudomonadota; class Alphaproteobacteria; order Hyphomicrobiales; family Alloboseaceae; genus Allobosea; species Allobosea sp. OAE752. The sequence continues at coordinate 138,136 of NZ_JBNPXO010000005.1, read as the reverse complement.
ATGTCGAGATGGTTCGACGGCTCGTCGAGCAGCATGGCGTCCGGGGCCATCAGCAGGATGCGGGCGAGCGCGACGCGCATCTTCCAGCCGCCGGAGAGCGCGCCGACATCGCCCTCGACCATCGCCGGGCTGAAGCCGAGGCCGTCGAGGACCTCGCGGGCGCGGCCGTCGAGCGCATAGCCGTCGAGCTCCTCGAAGCGGCCCTGCACCTCGCCATAACGCAGGACGATTTCCTCCATCTCGTCGGCGCGGTCGGGATCGGCCATGGCGGCTTCCAGCGCGGCGAGCTCGGCCGCGACGCTCGAAACCGGGCCGGCGCCGTCCATCACGGCCGAGACGACGCTCATGCCGGCCATCTCGCCGACATCCTGGCTGAAATAGCCGATGGTGATGCCGCGATCGATCGAGACCTGGCCCTCATCGGGCGCTTCCTCGCCGGTGATGAGGCGGAACAGCGTGGTCTTGCCGGCGCCGTTGGGGCCGACGAGGCCGATCTTCTCGCCCTTCTGCAAGGCCGCGGAGGCCTCGATGAAGACGATCTGCTTGCCGTTCTGCTTGCTGATGTTTTCGAGCCGGATCATGGGGTACTGCGAGCTGCTGTGATTGTTCGACCGGGATGAATTTGCCGGTCATTTCGGGACAGGCTCCAGGCTCGAACCTGAGGCCTATGAATGGAAGGCTTGCCGCGTCATGGTCGGGCTTGTCCCGACCATCCACGTCTTCTCTGGTCGAGTGTCGCGTTCAAGACGTGGATGCTCGCCACAAGGGCGAGCATGACGGCCGCGGAAGGGCGTGGGAGCGTTCGGCGGGTGTCGGTCGCCTCAGGCCGCTTCCGCCAGGCTCGCCACCGCCGCCGCGACGCCGCCGGAGCCGTGCGGGATGTCCTTGGCCTGCAAGGCCATCTCGACGGCGCCGAGCGTGCCCAGCAGCGAGGCCGCGTTGAAATGGCCCATATGGGCGATACGGAAGGCCTTGCCGCTATAGTCGCCGATGCCGAGCCCGAGCGAGACGCCGCAGACGTCGCGCGTGAAATCGGTGATGGTGGCGACATCGAAGCCCGGCGTCAGGATCGTCGTCACCGAGGGCGCGCGCTCCTGCGGCTCGGCAACGCCGAAGCCCAGCGCCTGGCCGCTGGCCCAGGTTTCGACCGCCGCATGCGTCGCCTTCGCCAGCGCGGCATGGCGACGCCAGATTGCCTCCAGCCCTTCCTCGAAGATCATGTCGAGCGCGGCGCGCTGGCCGAGGAGCAGATGCTCCGGCGCGGTGCCGCAATGCTTCATATAGGCCAGCGTGTTCATGCGGCCGCTCCAGTCCCAGTAGCCGCTGCGCATGTCGGCGCGGGCATGGGCCGCCAGCGCCTTTTCGTTGGCCGCGACGAAGGCCAGGCCGGGCGAGGACATCAGCCCCTTCTGCGAGGCGGAGACGGCGACGTCGATCCGCCAGGCGTCCATCTCGAATTCCATGCAGCCGACCGAGGCGACGCCGTCGACCATGAACAGGGCAGGGTGCCCGGCGGCATCGATCGCCCGGCGGATCGCCGGGATGTCGTTGACGACGCCGGCGGCGGTGTCGATCTGCACCACCATCACCGCCTTGATCGCGTGGGCCGTATCGGCGCGCAGCCGGGCCTCGACGGTGGCGGGATCGACCGCGCGACGCCAGCTTCCCGCCAGCATCTCGACATCGGCGCCCATGAACCGCGCCATCTCGCCCCAGCCGGTCGCGAAGCGCCCGCTCTCCAGCACCAGCACCTTGTCGCCGCGCGACAGCACATTGGTGAAGGCTGCCTCCCAGCCGCCATGGCCGTTGGCGGCATAGACGAAGGTCTCGCCGCCGGTGCGGAAGATGCGCTTGAGATCGGCCAGCACCGAATCCGTCAGCCTGACGATGCTGGCCGAGCTCAGTTCCTCGGCCGGGCGCATCATCGCCTGCAGCACGCGGTCGGGGATATTGGTCGGGCCGGGCATAGCGAGCAGCGGCCGGCCATTGGCCAGGGTCATCGGAGATCCTCGGGCTGGGAAAAGCGGACTTCCGCAGCCAATCCGACATATCGGCGTCGCGCGCAAGCGGCTGCGCGGCATTGCGCGCCCTCCCGCGGCGCATGATGCGGGGCGCACGGCTTTCGCGGTCGGGCCTTGCATCCGGCGCGGGAAAGCGCTCACAAGGCGGCACCGGAGTCGCGGCGACGCGGCGCCGATCATGCTTACGGAGCAACCATGACCGATCTCGTTCTCGCTCGCCCGTTCAGCCCGCTGCGCCTGGAAAGCCGCTCGCTCGCCTGGCGGACGGCCGCTGTGCTCGTCGGCACGCTGCTGCTGGCGCTCTCCTCGCAGATCAAGGTGCCGATGGTGCCGGTGCCGATGACGATGCAGACCTTCGCCGTCACGCTGATCGGCGCGCTCTATGGCTGGCGCCTCGGCGCCGTCACGGTGATCGCCTGGCTGCTCGAAGGCGTGGCGGGCCTGCCGGTCTTCGCGGGCGCGCTCGGCGGTGCCGCCTATGTCGCCGGCCCGACCGGCGGCTATCTGCTGGCCTTCCCCTTCGCCGCGGCTTTGACGGGCTTCCTCGCCCAGCGCGGCTGGAACGGCCGCCGGATCGGCCTCGCGACGCTCTCCATGCTCGCCGGCAACGCGCTCTGCCTCGTGCTGGGCACAGCCTGGCTCGCGACCTTCATCGGCATGGAGAAGGCCATCGCGGTCGGCGCGACGCCCTTCCTGCTCGGCGCGATCCTGAAATCCGCCCTGGCGGCCGCGACGCTGAAGGCTTTCGCGCCGCGCGGCTGAGCGAGCGCTTCGTTCAACAAGAACTGCGCCGTCATTCCGGGCTTGCCCCGGAATGACGGCCTCCTCCGGTCCTGACAGACGCTGACAGGACCGGAACTGGCTTCGCCCGCCATCCTGCGCGATGCTGAGGGCACGGAGCCGGGTCCCCGTTCGCCCTGTGGTGGAACTTTTGGCGGACTTCCGCGCTTCGTGGACATGACCGATCGTCAGGTGCACGATCGGGGTCACAGCCAGCGGGGGAATGCGATGATGAAAGCCCTATTGCGAGGCGCAGCCCTGATGCTCGGCCTCGGCCTGGCCGCTCCCGTCCTCGCCTGCGAGCTCGACCGGCCGCTGAAGATCGCCGGGCTCGACTACGACTCCGCCGCCTTCCACACCGCCGTCGCCAGCGCCATCGCGGAGAAGGGCTTCGGCTGCAAGGTCGAGCGCGTGCCGGGCGCCATCGCCCCGCTGGTCAACGGCATGGGGCGCGGCGATGTCGATATCGTCATGGAGATCTGGCTGGCGAACCCGGTCGAGGCCTGGGTGAAGGAGGCCGCGGCCGGCAAGGTCGAGCCGCTGGGCACGACCTTCCCCGATGCGAGCGAGGGCTGGTTCGTGCCGCGCTATCTGGTCTCCGGCCCGGATGCGAAGGCCCCCGAGCTGAAATCGGTCCAGGATCTCAAGCGCTACAAGGATCTCTTCGCCGACCCCGACGAGCCCGGCAAGGGCCGCTTCTACAACTGCGTCGCCGGCTGGGTCTGCGAGGGTATCAACACCAAGAAGCTCGCGGCCTACGGGCTGGCGCAGGATTTCACCAACACGCGTGGCGGCTCGGGCGAGGCGCTGGTCGCCGCGATCGAGGCCTCGCTGAAGCGCAAGCGGCCGGTGGTGTTCTATTACTGGGGGCCGAGCTGGCTGCTCGGCGCCTATGATCTCGTCAAACTCGAGGAGCCACCCTTCGATCCCAAGATCTGGGAGGAACTCAAGACGAGCGACGCGCCGAAGCAGGCGACGGCCTATCCGACGAGCCGCGTCGTCATCGGCGCCAATATCGATCTGGCGAAGAAGGCGCCGCAGCTCGCGAGCTTCCTGAAGAACTACACCACCACCAGCGACCTGACCTCGAAGATGCTGGCCGAGGCGCGCGAGAAGGGCGTGACGCCGGAGCAGCAGGCGCTCGTCTTCCTCAAGACGAAAGCCGATGTCTGGAAGGCGTGGCTGCCGGCCGATATCGCCGCCAAGGTCGCATCCGGCCTGTGATTCCGGACTGGCTGCCGGAATTCGGCAAGGCGCTGCAAAGGCTGGTCAACCGCGCGGTCGATGCCGTCGTCACCGGCTATGGCGACGATCTCGACGGTTTCAGCGCGCTGCTGACGGCCCCGGTGCGCGGTGTCGAGACGGCTCTCCTTCACGTCCCGGTGCCGGTCTTCGTCTTGGCCATCGCGGTCGGCGCCTGGCTCGCGGGGCGCAAGATCGGCTTCGCGCTGGCGATGGCGCTTCTGCCGCTGGTCCTCGCCGGTCTTGGCGTCTGGAACGAGGCGATGCAGTCGCTGGCGCTCGTCGTCGTCGCCGTGTTGCTGGTCGCCATTCTCGGCCTGCCGCTCGGCATCGCCGCCGCGCGGCTGCCGCGGCTGGGGCGGGCGCTCGCGCCCTTCTACGACCTGATGCAGACCATCCCGAGCTTCGTCTACCTGATCCCGGTGGCGATGGTGCTGGGGCTGGGACGGGCGCCGGCGCTGGTGGCGACGCTGATCTACGCCTTGCCGCCCTTCGCGCGACTGACCGAGCTTGGCCTGCGCGGCATCGACGCCGGGCTGGTGCAGGCGGCCCGCGCGCTCGGCCTCGGCCCGCGCCAGACGCTCTGGCTCGTCGAATTGCCATTGGCGCGGCCGACCATCCTGCAGGGGCTCAACCAGGCGATCATGATGGCGCTCGCCATGGTCGTGGTCGCCTCGATGATCGGCGCGAAGGGGCTGGGCGAGATCGTCCTTCTCGGCCTGCAGCGGGCCGATCCCGGCCTCGGCTTCGTCGGCGGCATGGCGATCGTCGTGCTCGCCATCCTGCTCGACCGGATGGCGCAGGCGGTTCTGGGCGCGCGGCGTCCGCTTGCCTGACCGAGCCCGGCCGGCCGCTGCGGGAACTTCGGCGGAGCGGCGAATCAGCCGGGGAAAACCTCGCTTGAGCCCCTTGAACAAAACAGGAACATCATTGATATTGGGTGAACAGGCCGATAGGGTTCGGCTCCGGTCGATCGGCCGGATGTGATTGGAGCTCCCGACGAGACCCGGAAGGCCTCGACGGGCGCTTGGTGCGCAGGAAATGGAGCCTGTCATGGCTGGTAGCGTCAACAAGGTCATTCTGGTCGGCAATCTCGGGCGCGACCCGGAGGTGCGTCGCCTCGGCAGCGGCGAGCCTGTCGTCAATCTGCGGATCGCCACCTCGGAAACCTGGCGCGACAAGCAGTCCGGCGAGCGCAAGGAGCGCACCGAGTGGCACTCGGTCGTGATCTTCAACGAGAATCTGGCGAAGATCGCCGAGCAGTACCTGAAGAAGGGCTCGAAGATTTACATCGAGGGCCAGCTCCAGACCCGCAAATGGCAGGACCAGTCCGGCGTCGAGAAATACACCACCGAGATCGTGCTGCAGCGTTTCCGCGGCGAGCTCACCATCCTCGACAGCCGCCAGGGCGGCTCGGAGGAGTATAGCGAAGGCGGCAGCGGTGGCGGCTATGGGGAAGAGCGCTCCGGTGGCGGCGGCTCCTTCGGTCGCTCCAGCGCGATGGGCGGCAGCGGCGGCGGCTCGCGCCAGCCGGCCATGTCGAGCGGCGGCGGTGGCGGCGGACGCTCCTCGTCGAGCCATCTCGACGACGATATCCCGTTCTAAACTGCGGTACTTGCAGGCTTGCAAGCTGTCCTCGTAACGAGTTGGTCCGATTGATGAAATCGGGCCAATTTGTTGAGGGAAATGCAACCCGCCCCTTGTGCGCTATGCGGGTCTTTGGTCTCGTCAACCAAGGGCTCCTAAGGGGCTATGTATAAGCACGTTGTACCTTACCGGGTCATGCAGAGCCGGCTTCCGTCCGGCGAGCGCGTCCCGCGCATCGTCGATGGCGCCGGCATCGTCGCGTTCGATCCGACGATCGACGCGGTTCATGTCCTGCGTGTCTTAAGAGGCTCTGCCGGCACCATGGAAGCCCATTTCCGCACGATTTGGTCCTGACCCCGGCAACGGCTTCCGGCATCGCGTTCGCGTGGTTTGAGGATCACTGGGCTCCCCCGCAATGTGCGGGGTCGTGACCATAATGTGCAGTTTCCGGGGCATTTTTGCAGCGTGCGGAACCGCCGGCGATCCGGGAGGTTTGCGATCTCAACTGGGGGCAACCAGGAGATCGATCGATGAGAAAGATCATTCTTGCTGCTGCGGTCACGCTGGCTCCTTTGACGGCGCTCGCGCAGAACCCTGAAGGGGCTCGCGGCGGTGCCGCGGCCGGCGCCGCGGCTGGTGCGGTCGGCGGGGCTGTTGTTGGCGGTCCGGTCGGTGCCGTGGTCGGTGGAGTCGGCGGCGCCGTGGTCGGTGGCATCACGGGCGACGCCACGCCCCGCTTCAAGACCTACGTGACCGAACACGAAGTGCCTTCATACACCTACCGCGAGGATGTGCGGGTCGGGGCTGTTCTGCCCGAGCGCGGCGTGACCTATCGGGAAGTTCCGCCCGAATATGGGGCCGCCAAAGGCTATCGATACACGATCGTGAATGACCGTACCGTCATCGTTGAGCCGAAAACGCGGAAAATTATCCAAGTGATCGAATAGCGAGCGATGGCGATGGCCCGGTCTCATCCTTGAGACCGGGCTTTATTGTTTCAGGCGACATCGTGGCAGTGACGAGCCTGTTCCTCGACATACCGCCGCCTCGTCTCGGCCGTGTTGGGAAGACCTTCCCTTTCGAGCCAAGCGACGAACTCATGCGGTCGAATGGTGACGATTTCGAGCGCTCGCCCTCGGGCCAGCCACGCATTCATCACAGCGACGGCCTGGCGATGCCACGTCTCGTAATCGGTCGGCATCTCGTCCCGATCTTGAGCAAGCTTCAACAGCGCGGCGAAGTCCTCCGGCTCGTACCAGGGGAGGGCGACCGTATAGGCATCTACCGTAGGTTTCATGGCGACACCGGCCTCCCTGAATCAGGGGGAAGGTAAGAAGGGGACACCACAACCAGAGTGTCCCGATGACGTTGGGAAATGTCAACCGCATCCGACTGCCGAGCGCGGCCTTCGTGCCTCTGCGCATGCATCACCCGGTCCGTGATGTTCGTGGGCGTCACAACGAGACATAAGAGCTGCGATATCGCACGCAGATGTCAGGGTGCCTTCATCAGGCCGCGAGCTGGCCCAAGGCCCGCTCGATGCGAGAGCAACGCGCCGAGGCGCGCACTTTCGCGTAGCTGCTCTGCAGGCGGCCGCTCGCATAGGCGTCAATGACGATGGCGTGGACATAGCTTTTCCGCACGACGGCTGGCGTGTTGACGAGCCGCTCCGAAATTATGCGCATGATGTCGGCGATCTGCCGCTTGCGGCCCATCTCGCTGACGGCCTCTTCACCGCCGAGGAGCAGCTCGGCAGCAGCCGCATTGGCCGCGAGCATCCTCAGATCCTTGCTGCTGATCCGCTGCCCGCTAGCCCTCCTGAGATATGCGTTGATCTCGTCGGCGCTGATCGGCGCGACGCTGCCGTCCTCGCGCAGATATTGCAGCAGGCGCGCGCCTGGGAGGGCGGATATCCGCCCGATGGCACGCGCGAGAGCTGGAGCCTCGACGGTGCAGGCGATATCCTTGCTGCTCTTGCCGCGGAAGTGCAGCGCAATTCGTGGGCCGGTGATGTCGACATGTCGCTTCAGCAAGGTCGACGCGCCACGGCTTCCATTGGCCTTGGCATAGGCCTCGTTGCCCACACGGATATGGCAGCGGTCCATGATGGCGGCGGCGCAGGCCAACGCCTTGTCATGGCCAAGCTGTCGTGAGCGCAAATCCTTGGCGATCCGGGCTCGCAGCTTGGGGAGCGCCGCGATCAGGCACGCCAGCCGCTTGAGCTTGCGACGCTCTCGCACCTTCTCCCAGTCCGGATGATAGCGATGCTGGATGCGCCCCGCCTCGTCACGCCCGATCGCCTGAAGATGCGCTGCCGGATCGTCCGCGATGCGGACATCCTCGTAAGCGGGGGGAATGGCGAGAGAACGGATGCGAGCCAGGATCTCTTCATCCGTGATCCTGTTGTCGTTCGCATCTCGATAGCTGAAGAAGCGGCCGCGCCGTACGCGGCGGATGACAAGTTCGTCCGAGGAGACCCGCCGCAGGCGTTTCACGGCGGGGCGTTGCTTGGCATGTCGGGAAGCGGCCATGGGCGCGGACTCACGGATTGTCGCGAGACAATGCCCGGGGGCTGGAGATGGTTCCGAATGGGAGCCGTCTCGCTCTGCGCCGGAAAGATCCACCGTCCCTTCAGCCGGGCCTCGCCCTGCCAATTCGCCGGCAGCCATTCCGAAAGCCGTCTTCCACTTTGCGAGCCGATGTTATCGCGTCGCGCGATAGCATCGGCTCGCCTCACGCCGGGCGCGACATCACCAGCCGCAGCGAGCCGTCGAAGCTCGGCTGGCCGCGCAGGGCGCCGTAACGGGCATCCCAGGCGCCGGTTTCGAGGTCGCGACGCAGCCGCTCCACCGAGGCCGCGTTTTCCGCTGGATCGACGAAGCTCCAGGCCGAGCAGGCCGAGCGCGCGCCCTCGTCGAGGAAGCATTCCGGCCGCCCGTAATAGGCTTCGTTGAAGCCGTCGCGGCAGGCGAGGGGGATCGCGACCGGCACGATCTCGACCTGGCCGCCGAGCACTGCGCCGATATGGTCGAGCGCGGGATAGCGCCTCGCCTCGGTCGCCAGTACCTTCGGCGCGTAGTCGGCGAGCCAGAAGGCTTCGACCAGCGCGGGGTCGCAGGACAGGATGACGACCGGCCCGCGCGTCACCCGGCGCATTTCGCGCAGGCCCGCATCGAGATCCTGCCATTGATGCACCGTGAAGGTCGCCATGGCCGCGTCGAAGGACCGGTCGGGGAAGGGCAAGGTCTCCGCCGTCGCGTCGATGGCAACGGCGATCTCGGCCGGGCGCTGCGCCCTCATCGAGGCGGAAGGCTCGACGGCGGTGACGTCGCGGCCGCGCGGTTCATAGGAGCCCGCACCGGCGCCGACATTGAGGATGGTTCCGGCCGGGCCGAGCGCAGCCTCGATCTGCGCCGCAATGGCGGGCTCGGGCTGGCGATAGGAGGCGTAGCCGCGTCCGATCCGGCCGTAATCGGCATCGCCGGCACTGCCATCGGCATGGCGCGCCGCAGCGGTCGCGTTCATATCCATCTCGTCACCTCAATCACCGGAGCCGGAAAGCCAGAGCGGCAGCACATGGTCGCGCGTCAATGGCGCCAATGTGACAGTCGCCGCGACGCCCGGCATCAGCCAGGCGATCTCGGCGATTTCTGCCGCCGGCCGTGGTGTCTCGTCGGAAACGAGCCGGAAGATCTCGGCCTCCACCGTGAAGCCCGGCTCGTTGGCCGCGGGCGCCGCAAATCGGCCCAGAAAGGCCAGCGCTTCGCGGCGCTCCGTCAGCCCCAATTCCTCCTGCAACTCGCGCAGCAGCGCGGCTCCCGGCTCCTCCCGCGCCTCGATCTTGCCGCCCGGCTGCATGAAGCTTTCCGTGCCGCGCTTGCGGACCAGCAGGAGGCGATTGCGGCTGTCGGTCAGCAATGCGGCGGCGATGCGGATGGGGCGGCTGGGGTGGGGCATCGCGAGCAGTGAACTCTCGGTTGCGGCCAGGCGGGGCGAGGGCGGTTCGCTTGCCGCGCATGGCGAAGCCCGGCCGATGGTGCTATAGCATCGCGCGAAAAGTGGACGCCACTTTTCGGGACAATCCGATGCGATAACAAATGCATAGATCGCCGCTGCCGCATCCGCAGGACGCGTGGCGATCTGGGAATCGCGAAAATTCCGGAGGCGCAGGGTCATGTTCGAGGCGCGCGACATCGAGACCGAAGACAAGGCCACGTTCTACCGCGAACTGGCCCAGCAGCTCGAAGCCCTGCTGCATGGCGAACCCGATCCGATCGCCAACGCCGCCAACACCGCCGCCCTGCTGTTCCAGACGATGCCCGGCCTCAACTGGGCCGGATTCTACCTGATGCGCGGCGGCGAGCTGGTGCTCGGCCCCTTCCAGGGCAAGCCGGCCTGCGTGCGCATCGCCGTCGGCGCGGGCGTCTGCGGCGCAGCCGTGGCGCGGCGCAGCTCGGTCCTGGTCGAGGATGTGCATGCCTTTCCGGGGCATATCGCCTGCGACGCGGCGTCGCGTTCCGAATTGGTCGTCCCGCTGATCGGGCCCGACGGTGTCATCGGCGTCATCGATCTCGACAGCCCCTCCGTGGCCCGTTTCGACGCCGCCGATCAGGCCGGCATCGAGCGCGTCGCGGCGATTTATCTGGCGGCTTGCGCGCTGGCCGCGACTCCCGCGCTGGCCGCGGCCTCCTAGGGCCGGGCCGTGCCTTCGCTCAGCCTGCGCATCCAGCTCGACCCCGAAGGCCGCATCGGCCCGGGCAAGATCGAGTTGCTGGAGAAGATCGCGGCGCTGGGCTCGATCTCGGCCGCGGGGCGCGACATGGCGATGTCCTATCGGCGCGCCTGGGAGCTGGTCGAGGAATTGAACACGCTTTTCGGCCAACCGGTGGTGCAGCGCCAGGTCGGCGGCAAGAATGGCGGCGGCGCCAGCCTGACCAGCCTCGGCCAGGTGCTGGTGAGCCGGTTTCGCGCGGTGGAGCAGGCCGCGACCGCAGCCGCAGCCGAGCATCTGGCGGCCATCCAGGCGGAAATCGACCCGTCCGCCACGGGCTGAAGCGAGCCGCATCGACGGGCGGGTCGCGGCCGCCCGACACCCATTCGAAAAAGGCAGCCCGGCCATCTGGCGGCCCGTTCAAGCCTTGACAGGAGGGTGTGATTCAAACACTCGTTCTGCTCGCAACTCGCTGATAAAGCGTGCTTTTTTTATTTATTCCAATGTGAGGTTCGCCGCTTTCGCTTGGCTTGGCCGGTACGCGCCGGGGTTGTTCGAGAGCGATCCTCGCTCCCCGATGGCGGGGAGAGCGGGGCCGGGTGGCGATCACGCGGCGGATGTAGGACTGGTCATGACGAGACTGCTTCGTTCGGCTTTTCTGGCGCTGAGCCTGTTGCTGCCCGCTTCTGCCGCGCTGGCCCAGATTCAGGGCGCTCCGCAGGTTCCGGCGCAGCCGGCCTCTCCGCCGGCCATGCAGCCGGCTCCCCCGCTCGCAGCGCCGGCGAATCCCTTGCCACCGGCGGCCTCGCAGATGGGGATCGCTCCGCCGAGCGCCGCGCATCCGCCGCTGCAACCGGGCGATACGCCCGCCAGCCTCCCCGTCGCTCCGGCGCCTCAGGCTGCCGCGACGCTGCCGCACGACCTGTCGCCCTGGGGCATGTTCATGGCGGCCGACATCGTCGTGAAGGCGGTGATGATCGGCCTCGCCTTCGCCTCGCTGGTGACCTGGACGATCTGGCTCGCCAAGGTGATGGAACTCGCCGCCGCCAAGACCGGCGCGCTGCGTTCGCTCCGCCGGATCGAGGCCGCCGACAGCCTCGGCGATGCGGCCGAAACCGTCTCGGGCAAGGACGGCAAGCTGCGCGGCGCGGTCGGGGCGCTGCTGTCCGCTGCGCTGGAGGAGACCCGCCGCTCGGTCGATCTCGGCGAGGACGGCATCAAGGAGCGGGCGGCCATCGCACTGTCGCGGATCGAGGCTCGCGCTGGCCGGAACATGGCGCGCGGCACCGGGCTCCTGGCGACGATCGGCTCCACGGCGCCCTTTGTCGGCCTGTTCGGCACGGTCTGGGGCATCATGAATTCCTTCATCGGCATCAGCCAGGCGAAGACGACCAATCTCGCCGTGGTCGCGCCGGGCATCGCCGAGGCGCTGCTGGCGACCGCGATCGGCTTGGTCGCGGCGATCCCGGCCGTCATCATCTACAACGTCTTCGCCCGCGCCATCACCGGCTATCGCGCGACGCTGTCGGACGCCTCGGGCGAGATCTTGCGCCATCTCTCGCGCGATCTCGAGCGGCGCCAGCGCCTGGTTGCGAGCGCGCCGGCGCGTTCGGTCCTGCAGGCGGTGCCGCCGGCCGCCGCCGCGATGCCGCGTGTCCGGGCGGAGTGAGCCATGGCCGTCTCGCTCAAGGACCCGCAGGACGGCGATCTCGGCGAAGTCGCGGACATCAACGTCACGCCCTTCATCGATGTCATTCTGGTGCTGCTGATCATCTTCATGGTGGCGGCGCCGCTTTCGACGGTCGATGTCGCGGTCGACCTGCCGGTCTCGAACGCGCAGCCGCAGCCCCGGCCGGACACGCCGGTCTTCCTGACGGTGAAGGGCGATCTGTCGCTCGCGCTCGGCAACGACGCCCTGCCGCGCGAGGCGCTGCAGGCGACGCTCGACCAGCGCACCGGGAATGACCGCGAGCAGCGCGTCTTCCTGCGCGCCGACGGTGCCGTCGCCTATCGCGAGCTGATGGAGGTGATGAACCTCCTGCGCAAGGCGGGCTATCTGAAGATCGCGCTCGTCGGCCTCGAGGATACCGGGCAGGGCGCGGCGGCGGCCAAGCCATGAGCATCGGGCGCTCGCCGCAGACACGTTTCTGGCCCGCCGCGCTGCGCTGGGGCGTCGCGGCGCTGGTCATCGCCGGCGCCCATGGCACGGCCGGCTGGATGATCGCGACCTGGCAGCCCGCCGAGGCCGCGGCCGGCGCTCAGCCCGCCGCCGTGATGATCGAGCTCGCGCCGCTCGCGGTTGCGCCGGAAACGCCGCAGCAGGATATCGCGCCCGGACCCGAGATGGTCGAATCCGAGCCCGAACCGCCGCCGCCCGAGCCTGTGGTCGAGCGACCTAGGGAACCCGAGCCGCCGCCGGAGCCGGCGCCCGTCGCGGTGCCTGAACCGGACATCAAGATCCCCGAGCTTCCGCCCTTGCCGGACGCCGCCGCCGTGCTGTCGCCGCCGCCGAAGCAGGAGCCGCCGCCTCCGCCGAAGGAGGTGAAGAAGCAGCCGCCGCCGAAGCCCAAGGTCGTGCAGCGACGCAAGCCGGTGAGCCCGGACAAGCCGCGCTCCGAGCAAAGCTCGGCCCCGACCGCGCAGGCGCAGATTGCCCAGCGCACTGCCGCCCCCGCATCGGGCGCGTCCTCCGCCTCGCCGGCGGCGACGGCAAGCTGGCGCGGCACGCTGATCGCCCATCTCAACCGCTTCAAGCGGTTCCCGAACGGGGCGAATCCCGGCACCGCGCAGGTCGCCTTCAGCATCGACCGCGGCGGGCGGGTGCTGTCGGCGCAGCTCGTGCGCGGCTCCGGCGATTCCGCGCTCGACGAGGAGGCCGTCGCGATGATCCGGCGGGCGAGCCCCGTCCCGGCACCGCCGGACGGGCTCGGCGGCGGCTCGGTTTCCCTGTCCGTGCCGATCAGGTTTTCGCGATAGATCGTTGCAGCGATTGAACTGCCGGAGATTCCGGCGGTTAATCGGTCGTCGCGGGCGCGGACAGGAGATGGGTCATGATCGCACCGAAACTCGCAGCCGGGCTTCTGCTGGCGCTGGCCTGCAGCGGCTGCGTCACGCTCGAGGAGCGGCGGGCGGCCGACGAGGCGCGTTGCCGTTCCTACGGCTTCAAACCCGGCAGCGAAGGCTTCTCGAACTGCCTGCTGCAGATCGATCTCGATCGCTCGGCAGAGCGCCGTTACCAGTTCGACCGCTTCGATTCAGGCTTCGGCGGCCCGCCCTATTACTGGCGGCGCTGGTAGCCCTCGCCGGTTCCAGCAATTCCGGCGTGAGGATCGGCCGCAAGAAAAAAGGGCCGCGCGTGAGCGCAGCCCAAGTCTAGGGAGGAAACGCCCAAGGAGGGCGACGCAACATCTCTGCTGCGCTGCACCTTAGATAGGACGGCAATCGTTTGCCTGCAAGGGTAAAAGGGAAGCAAAGCTGACTTAAATTGCGCCTGAGAAATATCACCGCGAAATCAGGGTATTGAGCGGGTTTCTCGAATGCATTGCCCGTTTCGTGGGCAATTTTGCCGGCACCGGCTCAGGAGCCTCTCGATGCGGCATCTGCGAGGCGAAACGCCCAGGGAAGCGCAAGCCCGATCGAGCAGCCCGGCCGCGGCATCGCGCCATGGCCGGGCCTATCGAGGCGGAAGGGTCAGCCCAGCGACATCGTCAGCGGCGGCTTGACCTCGGGCGGCAGCGGCGAGGTGTAGCCTTCCTTGCCGAGCCGGGCCTTGTGGTCGGCCTTGGCCGCTTCCATCAGGGCCGGGTCGCTCAGCACGGCAGCGCCGGTCGCCGCCATCGCCTTGGCGACATGCACCATGGCCTTGTGCGCCGCCGGCGCCTTGCCCTGCGCCACGACCTGCCAGGTGTGGAAGGGCGTGCCCATCGCGACGGTCGGCGCATGCGCCTGCACGGTCGGCACGGCCCAGCTCACATCGCCGATATCGGTCGAGCCGATCGCCGGATTGCGCTTGGCGCTGCGCGGCACGAGGAAGTCGGCCAGCGGGGCGCCGCTGTCCTGCATTCCGACCGTGCGCCAGATCGCGGCGATGTCCTGCGGCGAGAGCGTCTTGCGGATCTCCTCGGCGAAGGCCTTGTCGGCATCGTCGAAATGCGGCGGGCCGAGATCCTCCATCACCTTGTGCATGGCTTCTTCGAGCGGCGTGTTGGCGACGAGGTCGGAGACGGCACTGACGATGCGCATCTCCATCTTGGTTTCCGTCATCAGCGCGGCGCCTTCGGCGATCTTCTTCACGCGCTGGACGAGCTCCAGCATGCCGCGGAGATCGCGGGCGCGGATCGAGTAGCGCACGCGGGCATGGGCCTGCACGACGTTCGGCGCGATGCCGCCAGTGTCGAGCAGGGCGTAATGCACGCGCGCGTCGCTCGGCATGTGCTCGCGCATGTAGTTCACGCCGACATTCATGAGTTCCACGGCATCGAGCGCCGAACGGCCGAGATGGGGCGCGGCGGCGGCATGCGAGGCGCGGCCGGTGAAGACGAAATCGGCGCGGGTGTTGGCGAGCGCGAGCGCCGGAGCGACCTCCCAGAAGCTCGACGGGTGCCAGCTGATCGCGACATCGGCGTCGTCGAAGGCGCCAGCGCGGACCATGAAGGCCTTGGCCGCGCCGCCTTCCTCGGCCGGGCAGCCATAATAGCGAACGCGGCCGGGAATCTTGTTCTCGGCCAGCCAGTCCTTCATGGCCACGGCGGCGAGCATGGCGGCGGAGCCGAGCAGGTTGTGGCCGCAGCCATGGCCGTGGCCGCCGGTCTCAATCTCCTTGTGTTCGGCGACGCCAGCCTCCTGCGACAGGCCGGGCAGGGCGTCGTATTCGCCGAGGAAGGCGATGACCGGGCCGCCTTCGCCCGCCTCGCCGATCACGGCGGTCGGAATGTCGGCGACATTCTCGGTGATGCGGAAGCCTTGATGCTTCAGCTCGGCGACATGCTCGGCGACGGAGCGCTTCTCGGTGTAGCACACCTCCGGCATGCCCCAGACCCGGTCGGAGAGAGCGATCAATCGCTCCTTGTTCGCATCGACGTGACGCCAGAGATCGTTTCGATTGTCCATGATCTATTGCCTTGTCGGATCGCGGCGCGCCGCAGCGGCGCACCATGGCGATCTATCCCCTTGGGAGGCATCGATCCGTCGGAGACCGGCTGTGATCGCCGACCCGATGCCTCGCGGCCGCATATGAGCAAGCCTCTCGGCCCGCGTCCAGAAGCGCGGCGCATGGCGGAGCGGCGTCTCAGGCCTTTTCGGTGAGAAGAGGCTGCGCGGCGAAATCGCTCAGGATCGGGCAATCGGGCCGGTGGTCGCCATGGCAATGCGCCGCCAGATGCCGAAGCGTGTCGGCCATGGCCTGGAGTTCGGCGGCCTTGGCCTCGAGGTCGCGGATATGGGCCATGGCGAGCTTCTTCACATCGGCGCTGGCGCGGCTGCGGTCATGCCAGAGCGCCAGCAATTCGCGCGTTTCCTCCAGCGAGAAGCCGAGATCGCGCGCCCGCCGGACGAAGCGCAGCGTATGCACGTCGTCATCGGCATAGACCCGGTACTGCGCCGCCGTCCGCGAGGGCGCCTCGATCAGCCCGATGCTCTCGTAATAGCGGATCATCTTGGCGCTGACGCCGGAGCGGGCCGAGGCTTCGCCGATATTCATCCTATGCCTCCACCTTGAAGCGCCTGAGCCGGAGTGCGTTGGCCAGCACGCTCACGCTCGACAGCGCCATGGCAAGCCCGGCGAAGACCGGCGAGAGCAGGACGCCCCAGAGCGGATAGAGCAGGCCGGCCGCCACCGGAATCAGGATGGCGTTGTAGCCGAAGGCCCAGGCGAGATTCTGGCGGATATTCGTGATCGTCGCCTTGGACAGCGCAATCGCGCGCGGCACGCCCATGACATCGCCCGACATCAGCACGACATCGGCGCTTTCGATGGCGATGTCGGTGCCAGTGCCGATGGCGATGCCGACATCGGCCTGGGCGAGGGCAGGCGCATCGTTGATGCCGTCCCCGACGAAGGCGACCTTGCGGCCATCCTTCTGCAAGGCCTTCACCACCTCGGCCTTGTCGGTCGGCAGCACCTCGGCGCGGATTTCATCGATGCCGAGCTGCCGGGCCACGGCGGCGGCGGTGCGGCTGTCGTCGCCGGTCACCATCGCGACCTTGAGGCCGAGCTGGTGCAATGCCGCGATGGCTGCCGGCGTCGTCTCCTTGATTGCGTCGGCGACGGCGATGACGGCGGCGAGCTTGCCATCGATGGCGGCATAGAGCGGGGTCTTGCCAGCTTCCGCCAGTGCCTGGGCCCGGCCCGCGAAGGCCGAGACGTCGATTCCTGCCTGCTCCATCAGCCTGTGGCCACCGATGGCGACGCGCCGGCCCTCGACGGTCGCCGTGACGCCACGGCCGGCATCGCTGACGAAATCGGCCGGCTCGGCCAGCGCAAGGCCACGCGCCTTCGCCGCCGCGACGATGGCCAGCGCCAGCGGGTGTTCGGAACGGTTCTCGGTCGAGGCGATCAGGCGCAGGATCTCGTTGGCCTCGAAGGTCTCAGTCGGCTCGATATCGGTCAGCTCGGGCTTGCCCTTGGTCAGCGTTCCCGTCTTGTCGAGGGCGACGACCTGCACATCCCGCAACGCCTGCAGCGCATCGCCCTGGCGGAACAGGATGCCGAGCTCGGCGCCGCGCCCGGTGCCGACCATGATCGAGGTCGGCGTCGCCAGCCCCATGGCGCAAGGGCAGGCGATGATGAGCACCGCGACCGCGTTGACCAACGCATAGGACAGGGCCGGACTCGGGCAGAAGGCGAGCCAGACCAGGAAGGTCGCGAGCGCCACCGCCATCACCGCCGGCACGAACCAGAGGGTGATGCGGTCGACGGCGGCCTGGATCGGCAGCTTGGCACCCTGCGCCGCCTGCACCGTGCGCACGATCTGGGCGAGCAGCGTGTCGGAGCCGACCTTGCGGGCGGTGAAGCTCAGCGCGCCCGAACCATTGACCGTGCCGCCGGTGACGAGGCTGCCGGCTTCCTTGCGGACCGGGGCAGGCTCGCCGGTGATCATCGATTCGTCGACGAAGGAGGTGCCGTCCCGCACCTCGCCATCGACCGGTACACGCTCGCCCGGCCGCAGGATCACGGTGTCGCCCGGCTTGACCTCGTCGACCGGGATATCGGTCTCGCTGCCCTGGCGCAGGATGCGCGCCGTCTTCGGCTGAAGCGCGATCAGGCTGCGGATCGCCGCGCCGGTGCGGCCCTTGGCGCGGGCCTCGAACCAGCGGCCGAGCAGGATCAGCGTCACGATGACGGCGCCCGATTCGAAATAGGTCAGCGCGGTGCCTTCCGGCAGCAGGCCGGGCAGGAAAGTCGCGACGCTCGAATAGAGCCAGGCAGCACCGGCCCCGAGCATGACCAGCGTATTCATGTCGGGCGCGGCCCGCAGCAGGGCGGGGAAGCCCTTGCGCAGGAAGACCAACCCCGGCCCGAACAGCACGATCGTGGCGAGCACGAAGGAGAAGATGCGCAGATTTCCCTCGCCGAAATTGCCTGCAAGCCAGTGGTGCAGGGCCGGGACCATGTGGCTGCCCATCTCGATCACCAGCAGCGGGATCGTCAGTACGCCGGCGAGGATGACCGAGCGCAGCAACCGCGCCTGTTCTTCCTCCTTCAGCATCTGCATATGGTCGTGCTGGCCGGCTGCATGGCCGTCATCGGGCGTCACCGGGCTCGCCTCGTAGCCGGCCTTCTCGACCGCCTTGATCAGCTCGGGGCCAAGATCGCCGCCGGCCACAGCCTTCACGCTGGCGCGTTCGGTGGCGAGGTTCACGGTGGCCCCGACGACGCCGGGCACGCCGCGCAAAGCCTTCTCGACATGGCCAACGCAGGACGCGCAGGTCATGCCGCTGACCGACAGGTCGATCGTCTGCTCCATCGGCTGGTAGCCTGCTTGGCGCACTGCCTCCTCGACCTGCCTCAACACGTCGCCGCCTTTGGCGAAGGTCACATGGGCGCGCTCGGTCGCGAGATTGACCGCGACCGAATCGACGCCCGGCACCGCCGCGATGGCGCGCTCGACCCGGCCGACGCAGCTCGCACAGGACATGCCCTCCACGGCCATGTCGAGCGTCGCCAGCCCATCCTTCGTCCTGTCGATGACCGTCATCGCCGTCTCCTTCATCGTGATGACGGTTCATATGGGGCTTCCCATGATGGGAAGGTCAAGGGCGCGGCTGTGCCTTTTTTGCAGATGACCTCAGGGCGTCTCGACAGAGACGCTCTTGATGATGGCGTAGACCGGCTTGCCGACAGACAGGGAGAGGCTCGCCACCGATTTCGCCGTCAACCGCACGATGAGATTCGCATCGCCGCAATCGAGCCGCAGGTGCACGGTGCTGCCGCCTTCGCCCGTCCGCTCGCCGATCTCCGCGACCCTCCCGGGCAGGGCGTTGAGCGCGCTGGTCCCTTCAGGCGGCGCGAGGCTGAGCATGACGTCGCTCGCCATGATCCGCACGCGCAGCTTCTGCCCCAGCCTGAGCGCGCCGCGGGCAATGGCGAGTTCGCCCGCCGGCGTCGCCAGCCGGGCGAGGCCGAAGGCTTCGTCGAAGCCCGTCACCGCAGCGGAGAGCACCGCACTCGCCTCCGGCGCACCGGGCCGCGAGGCGAGGTCGACGCGCGCGAGGATCTCGGCCGTCGGCCCGCAGGCGGCGATCCGCCCGGCATCGACGATGGCGACGGTGGTCGCCAGCCGCGCCACCTCGGCGAGCGAATGCGAGACATAGACGATGGGGATGCCGACCTCGTCGCGCAGCCGCTCGATATGCGGCAGGATCTCGGCCTTGCGGGCCTCGTCGAGCGCGGCGAGCGGCTCGTCCATCAAGAGCAGGCGCGGCTGCGCCAGCAGGGCACGTCCAATGGCGACGCGCTGCTTCTCGCCGCCGGAGAGGGCTCCGGGCCGCCGCTTCAGCAGATGGCCGATGCCGAGCAGCTCCAGCACCTTGTCGAGCTCGGCCGGCTTGCGCACCGCATGCGGCACGAACCAATGCCCGAAGAGCAGGTTCTGCCGCACGGTGAGATGCGGAAACAGCCGTGCCTCCTGGAAGACGTAACCGATCCGCCGGCGATGCTTGGGCAGGAAGACGCCGCGCGCTGTATCGAGCAACGCCTCGCCCTCGACCCGCACATGGCCCGCCCGCGGGCGGATCAACCCGCCGATCACGTTCACCAGCGAGGTCTTGCCCGAGCCCGACGTGCCGAACAGCGCCGTCAATCGCCCTTGCGACTGGAAGGCCGCATCGAGCTGGAAGTCGCCCAGCCGGTGCCGGACGGCGATGTCGAGGACGGGCGTCGTCATTCGACGGCGATCCGCCGGCCGACCAGACGCGCCATCCATTCGGAGAGGAAGAGGGCGGCGACCGAGATCGCGATGGAGATGATCGTCAATCGCATCGCGCCGGTCTCGCCGCCGGGAACCTGGGTGAAGGTATAGATGGCGGAGGGCAGGGTCTGCGTCTCGCCCGGAATGTTCGAGACGAAGGTGATGGTCGCGCCGAATTCGCCCATCGCCTTGGCGAAGCACAGGATCATGCCGGCGAGGATGCCTGGCACGCAGAGCGGCAGCGTCACGACGAGGAAGACCCAGAGCGGATTGGCGCCGAGCGTGCCGGCGGCCGCCTCCAGCTTGCGGTCGACGGCCTCGATCGAGAGCCGGATCGCCCGCACCATCAAGGGAAAGCCCATCACGCCGCAGGCCAGCGCCGCGCCGGTCCAGCGGAAGGAGAGAACGATCCCGAACCAGTCATAGAGGAACTGGCCGATCGGCCCGCGCCGGCCGAAGCCGATCAGCAGCAGATAGCCGGTGACGACGGGTGGCATGATCAGCGGCAGATGCACCGCCGCATCGAGCAGCGACTTGCCCCAGAAGCGTCCGCGCGCCAGCAGGAGCGCGACCACGAGCCCGAGCGGCAGGCTCGCGAGCGTGGCGGTCGTGGCGACGATCAGGCTCAGCCTGACCGCCGTCCATTCCTCGGGAGTCAGCCAGTGGCTCAAGCCGACAGGCTCACGACGACGAGGCGGGCTTGTTGAGGACGGTGAAGCCCTGCTTCTCGAAGACCGGCTTGGCCGCGGGCCCGCGCAGATAGGTCAGGAAAGCCTGCGCGTCGGGATTGGCCGAATCCCTGGTCACGGCGACCGGATAGACGATCGGCGGGTGCGAGCCCTCGGGGAAGGTCGCGACGACCTTGACCTGCGGGTCGGCGGCAGCGTCGGTGGCGTAGACGATGCCGAGCGGCGCCTCGCCGCGCGAGACGAGGAGCAGGGCGGCGCGAACATTGTCGGCCTGCGCGATCTTGTCCTTCACCTTGTCCCAGCCGCCGAGCTTCTCGAGCGCGGCCTTGCCGTATTTGCCGGCCGGCACGGAATCGACATTGCCCATGGCGAGGCGGCTCGAACCCAGCGCGCCGCTCAGATCGACGCCCGGCGCCAGCTCGACCTTGAGGGTCGTATCCTTGGCGCCGACCAGGACGATCTTGTTGCCGAGCAGGCTGACGCGGGTATCCGGCTTGATCAGGTTCTTGCTCGCCGCATAGTCCATCCAGTCGAGATCGGCCGAGACGAAGAGGTCGGCCGGCGCACCGCTCTCGATCTGCTTGGCGAGCACGTTGCTGGCGGCATAGGAGATCTTCGGCGCCGGCTTGCCGGTTTCCTTGACCCAGTTGGCGGCGGCCTCGTCGAGCGCGTTCTTCATGCTCGCCGCAGCGAAGATCACGAGATCCTTCGTCTGCGCCTGGGCGGCGTTGAAGCTCGGGGCGAGGCCCATCGCAAGAGCCAGGCCCATCCCGAGCATCGTCCGGCGGTCGATCATGCTGTCCCTCGCTGCGCTTATCGTTGTATATCGTTGGATATAGCGATGGTTGCCGTGCGCCCTCGGCCAAGTCAAGGACGCCCGGCTGCGACCGCGTGACCGACACATCACCAAAGAGAGAGCGACGATGAAGATCAGCGCACGCAACCAGCTCAAGGGCCGAATCGTCGAGATCACCAAGGGCGCCACCACCGCCCATGTCCGCATCGACATCGGCGGCGCGGTCGTCACCGCCTCGATCACCAATGCGGCCGTCGACGATCTCGGCCTCACCGTCGGCAAGGAAGCCTATGCCGTGGTGAAAGCGTCCGACGTGATGATCGCGATCGACTGATTTCGATGGTCCGCGAGAACGAGATCCGCGACAAAGAGGTCGCCGTCGCGCCGCCGCAGGCGACCGATGCCGGCCTCGCTTTCATCGGAACGATCTGCACGCCATGGACCTCGCGATTGGCGTGCCCACGCCAGGGCAGGGCGGATGGACCGATCTGCCGCATCGAACTCTTCGCGCCCTGGGATCAGGCGCTCGACGGCATCGAGCGCTTCGAGCGGCTGGAGGTGCTGTACTGGCTGCACCAGTCGCGCCGCGATCTCGTCCGCCAGAGTCCGGCCAACAATGGCGAGACCCGCGGAACGTTCGCCTTGCGCACGCCGGTCAGGCCCAATCCGATCGGCACCTCGATCGCGACGCTGGTCGCGCGCGAAGGCCCGGTCCTGCTGGTGCGCGGGCTCGACTGCCTCGACGAAACGCCGCTGCTCGACATCAAGCCGGATCGCACCCTGTTCAAGCCGATCGCCCCGCCGCAGCCGGGCGATTTCGAGACGGGGTGAAAATTCGCAATCGAACCAAGCCGTCATTCCGGGCTTGACCCGGAATCCATCCTAGAGCGTTGGCGCCCTTCGATGGATTCCGGATCGGCGCGGCTTCGCCGCTTGTCCGGAATGACGGCGCGGTTCGATGGGAACCCTCCCGCTCACCCGTGCGGGTGCTTGTGGATCGGGTCGACCCAATAGACCTCTTCCGGCTTCTCGACCGGGTCGACATCGGTGATGTTGACCACCACCGCCTCGTTGTCCGAGCGCACCAGCACGCATTGCAGCGGGTTATTGGGATCGGCGTTGATCTCCTGGTGCGGCACGAAGGGCGGGACATAGATGAAATCGCCCGGCCCGGCCTCGGCGACGAATTCCAGCCGGTCCCCCCAGCGCATCCGGGCCTTGCCGCTCACCACATAGATCACGCTTTCGAGCGCGCCGTGATGATGCACGCCGGTCTTGGCGTTGGGCTCGATCGCGACCGTCCCGGCCCAGATCTTCTGCGCGCCGACGCGGGCGTGGTTGATCGCCGCCTGCCGGAACATGCCGGGCGTCTGGGCCGTGTTGGGATCGAGCTTGTCACCGGTGATGACGCGCACGCCGTCATGCTTCCAGCGCGGCTCGTCATGGGAGTGATCGTGCGGATGGTCGTGGTCGTGCGAATGATCGCTCATGGCGCCCTCCTGTTGTCCGTCCGAATTCAGGCCGTCTTCACCGGCCCGGTCGCCAGCGGCCGGTCGCTCGCACCCCATTCGGCCCAGGACCCGTCATAGAGCGCGCGGCCCGGCTTGCCGATGCTTTCCAGCGCCGTCGACAGTATCGCGGCGGTGACGCCCGAGCCGCAGCTCGTGATCAGCGGCTTGTCGAGATCGACGCCCGCCTCGGTAAAGGCGGCCGCGATCGCGGCCGGGTCCTTCAGGCTGCCATTGGCGATCAGCGCGGTCGCCGGCACGTTGCGCGCACCCGGCATATGGCCGGAGCGGACACCCGCGCGCGGCTCCGGCGCCTCGCCGCGGAAGCGGTCGGCCGGGCGGGCATCGACGACCTGCGTGCCATTGGCGAGAGCCTTGGCGACATCCTCGGCGCTGGCGACGGCGGAATGGTCGAGCCTCGCGGTGAAGCTGCGGTTGGAGCGGGCGCGCGGCGGGCCGTGCTCGATCGGCCGGCCCTCGCTCTCCCATTTCGGGAAGCCGCCTTCGAGGATCACCACGTCCTTCGCGCCGAAGGTGCGGAAGGTCCAGCGCACGCGCGGCGCCGAGAACAGGCCGAGCCCGTCATAGACGACGATGCGCATGCCGTCGCCGATGCCCATGGCGCCGACCGCCGCCGCGAAAGCCTCCGGCCGGGGCAGCATATGCGGCAGGTCGGAGCCGGTATCCTTGACCGCGTCGATGTCGAAATGCACCGCGCCGGGAATGCGCCGCTCGGCAAATTCGGCATGCGGATCGCGGCCATGGGCCGGCAGATACCAGGAACCGTCGACCACGATGACGTCTGGCGCGTTCAGGCGCTCGGCGAGCCAGTCGGTCGATACGAAAACGTCTTCGCGGGCCATGTGATGTCCTTGGGGATATTCGAGGTTTGTTGGTTATTGGAACCGCGCCGTCATTCCGGGCTTGACCCGGAATCCATCGTAGAGAGCATCGCCCGACAATGGATTCCGGATCGGCGCGGCTTCGCCGCTGGTCCGGAATGACGGTGTGCTTCCGTCGAAAACCGCTTCTCAGGCCAGCGCGATGCGGACGCGCCGGTTCTGCTTGCCCTTCTTCTCGATGTCGGTGACGGCGACAAGGCCGATCTCGGCGGTGTTGCGCACATGCGTGCCGCCGCAGGGCTGGAGGTCGATATCGCCGATCGCCACCAGCCGGACGCGGCCGGAGCCGCGCGGCGGCTTCACCGACATGGTCTTGACCAGCCCCGGATTGGCGTCGAGCTCCGCGTCGGTGATCCAGCGCTCGGTCACGCCGGCATTGCGGGCGACGAGGGCGTTGAGCTTCTCCGCCAGCTCGACCTTGTCGAGGCCGCCTTCGGGGATGTCGAAATCCAGCCGGCCGTCGCCGTCGCCGATCGAGCCGCCGGTGACGGGGAAGGGCAGCACGACGCTCAGCAGATGGAGCGCGGTGTGGATGCGCATGCGCTTGAAGCGCCGCTCCCAGTCGAGAATCGCGGTCACAGCCTCGCCGGGCGCGGGCGCCGGCTGCCCTTCGAGCGGAACATGCAGGACGCGGCTCTTGTCCTCGGGATCGTATATCGTCGTGCCGATCGCGATCAGGCTGCCGTCGGCCCGGCGCAGATGCCCGGCATCGCCGGGCTGACCGCCGCCGGTCGCGTAGAAGATCGTCCGGTCGAGGACGATGCCGCCGCGCTCGTTGACGGCTTCCACGGTCGCCGGCGTCTCCTTCAGATAGGCATCCTGGCGGAACAGCAGTTCGGTCGGCATGATCTCGTCGTCTCGCTCGCGGTGCTCGCGGCACCTTCGGCCCGCAGACTGCACCGATTGCCGGGCGGGTGCCACCTCATTGGCGGGATAACGGGGATGACGCAGCCTGCGAGGCTTACCGCCCCCCGATTCAATGCCTAGATGGCGGTCTCGACCAATCCGGAGCCGCCATGGCCTTGCCCCGCATGAAACCGACGGACGGCGTCGCCTGGATCACCGGCGCCAGCTCCGGCATCGGCGCCGCCGTCGCGCTGGAACTCGCGCGGCGCGGCTGGACGGTCGCGGTCACCGCCCGCCGGACCGACGCGCTCGAGGCCGTCGCACGCGAGGCCGAAAGCCTGCCCGGCCGGATCGTCGCCCATGCCGGCGACGTGACCGATGAACAGGCGATGCGGGACATCGTCGAAGCCGTCGAGACCGTGCACGGGCCGATCGCGCTCGCTTTCCTCAACGCCGGCGTCGCCCCCGGCCCTACGGGCGGCCCGTTCGAGCCCGCAAACGTCGAAGCGGCGATGGCGGTCAATCTGTTCGGTGTCGCCAAGGGCCTGTCGGCGGCGCTGGGCCCCATGACGCAGCGCGGTCGCGGGCAGATCGCCGTCAACGCCTCGCTCGTCGGTTATCGCGGCCTCGTCGGCGCGGCCGCCTATGGCGCCTCCAAGGCGGCGGCGATCCATCTCTGCGAGGCCCTGTATCTGGACTGCCGCCGCGCGGGGATTCGGCTTCAGCTCGTCAATCCGGGCTTCGTCGACACGCCAATGACCCGGCGCAACCGCTTCGCCATGCCCTTTCTGATGAGCGTCGAGGAGAGCGCGCGGCGAATCGTCGACGGCTTCGAGCGCGGCGGCTTCGAGATCACCTTTCCGCGCCGTCTCGCCTGGATACTGAAGGCGGCCCGGCTGTTGCCCTATCCGGCCTATTTCGCGCTGCTCTCCAGGGTCGTCGACCGGCAGCGTTGAACCGACGTCAACGGCCGCGGATCGTGGCGAAAGCGTCGAGCGCGCGCTGGCGCCCGAGGGCGAGATCGATGAGCGGGGCAGGGTAGGTCTCGCCGATCCGGATGCCCGCTGCACGCAGGGTCTCCTCCGAGGCTTTCCACGGCGCGTGGATCTCTGTGTCGGGAAGCCCGGCCAGCTCGGGCACCCAGCGCCGGACATAGGCGCCTTTCGGATCATGGGCCTGCCCCTGCGTGACGGGGTTGAAGATCCGGAAATAGGGCGCGGCATCGGCCCCGGACCCCGCCACCCATTGCCAGCTCGCGGCATTGTTGGCCGGATCGGCATCGACCAGCGTGTCCCAGAACCAGGCTTCGCCCTCCCGCCAGTCCTGCAGGAGATGCTTGATGAGGAACGAGGCCACGACCATCCGCACGCGGTTGTGCATCCAGCCCGTGGCCCAGAGCTCGCGCATCCCGGCATCGACGAGCGGAATGCCGGTCCGGCCACGCTGCCAGCGGCGCAAGGCCTGCTGGTCCGCCTTCCACGGAAAGGCATCGAAGCGCGCATCGTAATTCCGCGTCGCCAGTTCGGGATTGTGGAAAAGCAGGTGATAGGAGAATTCGCGCCAGCCGAGCTCGGACAGGAATTTCTCGGCATCCGCCGCCGAGCCAACCGCCTCGCCATTGTCACGCGCCGTTCCGAGCGCATGCCAGATCTGGCGGGGGCCGATCTCGCCGAAGCGCAGATGCGGCGAGAGCCGCGATGTCGAGTCGCGGTCGGGGCGGTCGCGTCCGTCCGCATAGCCAGCAAGCGAATCGCCCAGGCAATCCTCCAACCGCTCCCGCGCGCCGTCCTCGCCCGGTGTCCAGGCGTCGCGCAGGCCGCCGGCCCAGTCCGGCCGCGTCGGTTCGAGAGCGAGCTCTTCCAAGGCAAGCGCGCGTTTCCCGAACGAATCGGGCAGCGGGAAGGAACGGATTCGGGAGGGCGCGGGCAAAGGCGCTGCCGGCTCGCCGCGCTCGCGCGCCGCGCGCCAATAGGGCGTGAAGACCTTCATCGGCTGGCCGGTGCGCGTCGTCACCTGCCACGGCTCGTTCAGCAGGCTGGCGTTGAAGCTGCGGACCTCGATTCCCGCGCTGGAAAGCCTTTCCTTGAGTCGCGTATCGAGCGCGATCGATCCCGCCTCATAGCGGCGGTTCCAGGTAACGCGCTCGATTCCCGCCGCCTCGGTGAGGGCCGGCAGCAGCGTCGTCGGGGCGCCGCGCAGGATGTCCAGCCGGCCGCCCTTGCGGGCCAATGCGGCGGAAAGCGCCGCGAGCGAGCGCGACAGCCACCAGCGCGCCGCGCCGCCGAGAGGGCGCCGCGCGCCGTCTTCATCGAGAATATAGAGGCACAGGACAGCGTCCGATTCCGCTGCGCAGGTGAGGGCGGGGTTATCGGCGAGCCGCAGATCGTCCCGGAACCAGTGCAGGCTGCGCTGCGTCATCGGACCTCGCCAGAGCTTCGCGGGGGACGGGCGGTGGCCTGCCGAACGGCGCGGCAGCCATCGCAATCGCCCCGTACGCTATACGCGGAAGCCAGACGATCGGTTTTCAAGAAGATTATTTGGAGGCCTCGCCCGGAATCGAACCGGGGTGCAAGGATTTGCAGTCCTCTGCGTAACCACTCCGCCACGAGGCCTTCCGGCGAAAACGGCCCAGCCGCATCCGCGAGAGCGGCTATAACCACAAGCCGGGACGCACCGCAACCCGGCATCGCATCTTTCACCTGTCCGACATGAAGATGTGTTTTGCGGTCGCAAAGGGGGTTGCGCTGTCGGGATCACGCCGCTATTACCCCGGCCACCGTTCCCGGATAGCTCAGCGGTAGAGCAATCGACTGTTAATCGATTGGTCGCAGGTTCGAATCCTGCTCCGGGAGCCAGCGAATTCAAGGGCTTGAGCGAAAGATCGCTCAAGCCCTTTTTCGTTCCCGGGCAGGGCAGGTCGTGCCGGACCTGCCCCCCGGCCCGCACAGGCTCAAAGCTTACGAGACGATGGCCGCATTCTTCGGGAAATTCCGCCGCCTGTCGCTCGATCCGGCAGGCGCATGCGACGCTCGCGGGATGCGAGCGCGCTTGCCTTTTGCGCCGCACTCGAACAGAAAGCTGCCATGAGCGGCGGTGCCGCGCCGGCTTCGGGCAAGAGGTCTGAGGCTACGGCCGGACCGCGTCGCGGACGGAGAGTTCAGGGCATGGAAGGTTTCACCGGGCTTCGCCGCAACATGGTGGATTGCCAGTTGCGGACCTATGACGTCACGGACCGGGCCGTGCTGGCCGCTGCGGACGAGGTCCCCCGGGAGGCTTTCGTCCCCGAGAGCCTGGCTCATCTCGCCTATCTCGACCAGGCCATCGGGCTGCCGGGCACGGGCCGGGCCCTGATGACGCCGATGGTGATCGCACGCATGATCCAGACGCTGGATATCGAGCCGGGCGAGGATGTCCTCGAATATGGCGGCGGCACGGGCTATGGCGCCGCGCTGATCGACCGGATGGGGGCGAAGGCGACATTGTGGGAGCCCGATGGCGAGGCCCGCGCCCTGGCTGCCACCGCACTCGCGGCCGCCGGCAGCGGCGCCTCCGTCGCCGACAAGGAGCCCGCGGCGGGATCCTTCGACGCCATTCTCGTCAGCGGCTCCTGCGAGCTCGAACCGCGGAATCTGTTTTCGCTCCTGCGTCCCGAAGGTCGCTTGATCGTGGTGGAGGGGCAGGGGCGCGCCGCCCGCGTGAAACTCTACCAGAAATCGGCAGATGTTGTTGCCGGGCGTACCGTTTTCGACGCGGCAGCGCCGGAACTGGCGGAGTTCCGGCGTCCGCCGGCCTTCGTTTTTTGATTTTAAGGTGTCGCATTTTTACGGCACCTGTTCACGGAAACCAGTCCGGCGCGGCCATTGCATTGGCTCGAAGCGCCGGTAAGGGTATGAAATGACAACTTATGCCGAGGCTGGGGCGATGCCTGGGCGCGACTTTAGTGCGCACGAGAGGCGTCCAGTGGAACGACGAAGCGATAAGAAGAGTTTCGGATTCGGCGTCAGCGCCGTTCTGGCTTTGGTGCTTGCAGGCGGCTGGAGTGCCGCCGCGCAAGCCCAAACCATGGACGCGGCCTTGGCCCGCGCCTATGCGGGCAATCCGACCTTGAACTCCCAGCGCGCCTCGGTGCGCGCAACAGACGAGAACGTCCCGCAAGCGCGCGCCGGCTATCGGCCCCGAATCACGGCCTCCGCCGATATCGGCGCCAGCGTCCTCGATTCGTCGGTTCCCGCCGGGGCGGCTTCGTCCGCCTTCCATAACAACCTCACGACCCGGCTCAATCCACGCGGCGCCGGCGTGCAGATCACCCAGAACATCTTCGACTCGGGCAAGACCCGCAATTCGATCAGCCAGTCCGAATCGCAGGTCCTCGGTGCGCGCGAAACGCTGCGCAACACCGAGCAGAACGTGCTGCTCGATGCCGCGACCTCCTATATGAACGTGCTGCGCGACACGGCGATCCTCAATCTCAACCGCAACAACGTCGAGGTTCTGGAGGAGCAGCTGCGCCAGACGCGCGACCGATTTCAGGTCGGCGAAGTGACCCGCACCGACGTGGCGCAGGCGGAAGCCCGCCTGTCCTCGGCGCAGTCCCAGGCGATTCTCGCTGAATCGAACCTGAAGACCTCGGTGGCGCGCTACCGGCAGAATGTCGGCACCGAGCCGCGCTCGCTCGCCCCCGGCCGCCCGGTCGAGAACCTTCTGCCGAAATCGCTGCCCGTGGCGGTGAACCAGGCGCTCGCGGGCCATCCGGCGATCATCGCGGCGCTCCATGGCGTCGACGCGGCCGAGCTCCAGGTCAAGGTGACGCAGGCCGATCTCGGGCCGACCATCGGCCTGACCGGCTCGGTCCAGCAGCGTTACGACAACCAGTATTTCGGCGATAACCGCACCTCGGCCAGCATCGTCGGCTCCCTGACGATCCCGATCTACGAGGGCGGCCTGGTCTATTCCCGCACCCGCCAGGCCAAGGAGACGGCCGGGCAGCGTCGCATCGACGTCGACACGCAGCGCGACACGGTGCGCGCCGCGGTCATCTCCGCCTGGGGCGGGCTCGAAGCCGCCAAGGCGCAGATCATCGCGGCTCAGGCCCAGGTCGAGGCTTCCTCGACGGCGCTCGCCGGCGTGCGTGAGGAGGCCAAGGTCGGCCAGCGCACCACGCTCGATGTCCTCAACGCGCAGCAGGAACTGGTCAGCGCCCGGTCGAACCTGGTGTCGGCCCAGCGCGACCGTGTCGTCGCCTCCTATTCCGTGCTCTCGGCGGTCGGCAAGCTTTCGGCCCAGACCCTGAAGCTGAAGACGGCCAACTACGACTCGCGGCAGCATTATGACCAGGTCAAGGACCTCTGGTGGGGCACCCAGACCCCGGACGGGCGCTGAGCCCCGGCAGAGTTCCGCGCAAGGCCGCCCCCGGGCAGGGGCGGCACATTCGGGCAACAGCGCTGTTTTCTCCTGTGGGATAAGGCTTTGCCGCCTTGTCTGCCCGGAGTCTCATGGAATACTCCGCTTTGGAGCGGCGTTGATTCCATCGGCGCGCGCGCTGTCCAACGGTCCAGACTGTCATGAACGCGCAAGCCAAGCCCAATGAACCGTCGATGGAGGAGATTCTCGCCTCCATCCGCCGGATCATTTCCGACGACGAAGCCAAGCCCGCCGAAGCCGAGGTTGAGGCTCCGGCCCCCGAGCCGGTGCCGGCTTCGATCGACGACGACGTGCTGGATCTCGGCACGGAGGCCGCGTTCGTCGCGCCTCCTGCCGTCGAGCCGCCACCTGCGCCCACCGCCCCGGCCGAAGCCGAGGCTGATGTCGATTTTCGCGAGACCGAGGAGTCCGAGCCGCCGGCTCCGGTCGCGACCATGGCCCCCGTCGAACCGACGCCGGCCCCTGTTGCCGCACCCCAGCCGGAACCGGCGCCGCGGCCCGTCGACATGGCGAGCCTCCTGTCGGATCAGGCGAGTTCCGCCGTCACCAGCGCGTTCGGGCAGCTTGCCAACACCGTGCTCAGCAGCAATGCGCGGACGCTCGAGGATCTCGTCAAGGACATGCTCAAGCCCATGCTGAAGACCTGGCTCGACGACAACCTGCCGTTGATGGTCGAGCGTCTGGTCCGGGCCGAGATCGAGCGTGTCGCGCGCGGCGGGCGCAGTTAGTCAGCTTTATTCGGTGCTGCGAGCGCGTCTCGCGGCCGGACGTGATGCCCGCAAGCCGTCGAAGGCCCCTGCCTCGTCGAGGCGCTTGAGCGCGAAACCTGCCATCGCGAGCGCGGCCGTCGGTGCGCCGAGACGCGAAACCAGCATCGTCAGGCCGATCGCGAACGGGCGCGGGTAGCGGCCGGATGCGGCTTCCACGGTGATCCAGGCGCCCAGGGCGTGAACCAGTAATCTCATCTGCCTGTCCTCACAATCTGACCTTGCGGTTGCGCGGTGCCGCCGAGCGCGCGACAGCAATGCCCGGCGCGGCGGGCGGGCTCTTCCCGTGCTGATCTTGTGGGTGCAACCGTCCGGCGCGACGGAGGTTCCGTGCCATCGCGGCGATGCGGGGCGGGAACAACCGATCGTCTGAGGCGTAGGAGGGGCGCGAGCCGCGCAACCCGGCGCAGGCCCCGCTTCCTTCCTCAGGGGATCTCACCCATGGCCAAGTCCGGCAAAAATCCCGCAACCAAGACAGCGCCTGCCACCAGGGCAGTGGCGAA
Organism: Allobosea sp. OAE752; assembly: GCF_050433265.1. Lineage (NCBI taxonomy): Bacteria > Pseudomonadati > Pseudomonadota > Alphaproteobacteria > Hyphomicrobiales > Alloboseaceae > Allobosea > Allobosea sp. OAE752. The sequence continues at coordinate 106,956 of NZ_JBNPXO010000005.1, read as the reverse complement.
GACATCGGCTCCCGCGAAAATCGTCAAGTCGAGCAGAATCGAGCTGGCATCGAACACCAAGGCGAAGGTCGTGGGGCTGCTCAATGAGCGCCTTGCCGACGGCATCGATCTGGCGCTGGTGACCAAGCAGGCGCATTGGAATCTGAAGGGGCCGGGCTTCATCGGCGTCCATCTGATGCTCGACGGCTTCCGTGCCGATCTCGACGAGCATGTCGACACCGTGGCCGAGCGCATCGCCCAGCTCGGCGGCATTGCGCTCGGAACCGTGCAGACGACGGCCGATGCGACGTCGCTCAAGCCCTATCCGACGGATATCGTCCCGGTTCAGGACCATCTCAAAGCGCTGATCGAGCGTTACGCGGATGCCGGCAACAAGGTGCGCGAGGCGATCGATGCCTGCGACGAGGCCGGCGATGCCGATTCCGCCGACATCCTCACCGCCTATTCCCGCATGCTCGACAAGTCGCTCTGGTTCCTGCAGTCGAACCTCGCCTAAGGTCCATGCTGGCCTTGCAGGGTGCGGCGCATCATCGAAAACGTTGACGCGCGGCCCGTGCATGGGCTCTTAAGGGCCGAGACCTTTTGGCCCGTGATTTTTCCGGCCGGGGCAGGTTCCCCGGCCTTTCTGCGTTCGAGCGATGCGATGATGGACAAGACTTTCGAGCCGGCAGCCGTCGAGGCCCGGATCAGCAAGGCCTGGGACGAGGCCGGAGCCTTCAAGGCGGGCAGGGGAGCTCAGCCTGGCGCGGAGCCCTATTGCATCGTGATCCCGCCGCCGAACGTGACCGGCTCGCTGCATATGGGCCACGCGCTCAACAACACGCTGCAGGACGTGCTCTGCCGCTTCGAGCGCTTACGCGGCAAGGACGTGCTCTGGCAGCCCGGCACCGACCATGCCGGCATCGCGACCCAGATGGTCGTCGAGCGCAAGCTCGCTGCCGAGAACAAGACCGACCGCCGCACGATGGGCCGCGAGGCCTTCCTCGCCGAGGTCTGGAAGTGGAAGGAGGAGTCGGGCGGCACGATCGTCAACCAGCTCCGCCGCCTCGGCGCCTCCTGCGACTGGTCGCGCGAGCGCTTCACCATGGATGAGGGTCTGTCGGCCGCCGTCCTCAAGGTCTTCGTCAGCCTGCACAAGCAGGGGCTGATCTACCGCGCCAAGCGCCTCGTGAACTGGGACCCCAAGTTCCAGACCGCGATCTCCGACATCGAGGTCCTGCAGATCGAGAAGACCGGCTCGTTCAAATGGGAGCGCGGCGGCGAGGAGGCCTTCGACCTGGCCAAGCTCGACAAGGTGCTGAATCGCGACCCGAACGGCCATCTCTACTATTTCAACTACCCGCTCGAAGGTGCGACCTACGACGCGGACGACGCCTCGACCTTCATCACCGTCGCGACGACGCGCCCGGAGACGATGCTGGGCGACACCGGCATCGCCGTGCATCCGGACAACGAGACGATCGGCCATCTGATCGGCCGCAAGGCGGTGCTGCCGCTGGTCGGCCGCATCATCCCGATCGTGCCCGACGATTACGCCGACCCGGAGAAGGGCACCGGCGCGGTCAAGATCACACCGGCGCATGACTTCAACGATTTCGAGGTCGGCAAGCGCCACCAGCTCGACGTCGTCAACATCCTCGACGGCGAGGCGCGCATCCTGCTCGCCGGCAACGAGGATTTCCTGGCCGGCGCCAAGCCGGACGGCGAGACGCTGGCGCTCGATGGGCTCGACCGCTTCGCCGCCCGCCGTCGCGTCGTCGCGATGATGGCCGAGCGCGGCTTCCTGGCGAAGGTCGAGCCGCACGGCCATACGGTTCCCCATGGCGACCGCTCGGATGTCGTGATCGAGCCCTGGCTCACCGACCAGTGGTATGTCGACGTCAAGCCGCTGGCGGAGCGCTCGATCAAGGCGGTCCGGGACGGCCGCACCAAATTCACGCCCGAGAACTGGACCAAGGTCTTCTACGACTGGCTGGAGAACATCGAGCCCTGGTGCGTCTCGCGCCAGCTCTGGTGGGGTCATCAGATCCCGGCCTGGTACGGGCCGGATGGCGAGGTCTTCGTCGCCGAGTCGGAGGCCGAGGCGCAGACGCTCGCAATGGCGCATTACGGCGACACCGTCGCGCTGACGCGCGACGAGGACGTGCTCGACACCTGGTTCTCCTCGGCGCTCTGGCCGTTCTCGACGCTGGGCTGGCCCGAGCAGACCGCCGAGCTGAAGCATTATTACCCGACGGCGACGCTCGTCACCGCCTTCGACATCATCTTCTTCTGGGTCGCCCGGATGATGATGATGGGCCTCAACGTCATGGACGAGGTGCCGTTCAAGGACGTCTACATCCACGCCATCGTTCGCGACGAGAAGGGCGCGAAGATGTCGAAGTCGAAGGGCAACGTCATCGATCCGCTGGTGCTCGTCGACCAGTACGGCGCCGATGCGCTGCGCTTCACCCTGGCGGCGATGGCGGCTCAGGGGCGCGACATCAAGCTCAGCACGCAGCGTGTCGAGGGCTATCGCAACTTCGCGACCAAGATCTGGAACGCAGCGCGCTTCGCCGAGATCAATGGCTGCGCGCGGGCGGACGGCTTCGATCCGGCCAATGTCAGGCAGCCGCTCAACCGCTGGATCCTCAGCGAGGCGGCGCAAGCGGCCGAGGACATTGCCGCCGGCATCCCGAGCTTCCGCTTCAACGAGGCGGCGGGCGCGGCCTATCGCTTCGTCTGGAACCAGTTCTGCGACTGGTATCTCGAACTCGCCAAGCCGGTGCTGCAGGGCGAGGGCGTCGATGCCGCCGCACGCGCCGAGACGCAGGCGACGGTCGCTTACGTCATCGACCTGATCTGCCAGCTCCTGCACCCCTTCATGCCGTTCCTCACCGAGGAGCTCTGGGCGCAGAAGGCCGAGGCCGGCGCGCCGCGCAAGCTCGCGGATGGCGATGCCTCGCTGGTCTGCCTGACCCGCTGGCCGGATCTCTCGGCGCTCAAGGACGCGGCGGCGGAAGCCGAGATCGGTTTCGTTGTCGACCTGATCTCGGACATCCGCTCGGTCCGCTCCGAGGTGAACGTGCCGGCCGGTACACAGGCGCCGCTCGTTCTCGTCAACGCCTCGGCCGCGACGCGGGCGACCATCGAGAGCTGGCGGCCGATGATCGAACGGCTCGCCCGCGTCTCCGACATCGCTTTCGAGGCGGCGGCTCCGGCGCAGTCGGCGCAGATCATCGTGCGCGGCGAGGTCGCGGCGCTGCCGCTGGCCGGCCTGATCGATCTCGAAGCCGAGCGCTCCCGCCTGACCAAGGAACTGGTCAAGCTCGACCAGGACATCGCGGTGGTCGAGAAGAAGCTCGGCAACCCCGATTTCATGGCCCGCGCGCCCGACGAGATCGTCGAGGAGAATCGCGAGCGCAAGGCCGCGGCGGAAGCGCGCAAGACGAAGATCGCGGAGGCGCTGGCGCGGCTGGCCTGACCCGCCACCGCATTCCGGCCACCGCTGCGTCTTCAAATTGACGTTACCGTAAGAGAGGACTCGCCTTCTCCTTGGACATCGCTTAGATGCGCATGGCGCAACTCCGCCATGCGCGATATGGCGGCAATTCGGATTGGCTGATCAGGACCCATGCTGAAGCGGGCTTATGACTGGTGTGTTTCCTACGCCTCGCACCCGGCCGCTCCCTGGCTGCTCTTCGCGCTGACCTTCGTCGAGAGTTCGATCAGCCCGCTGCCGCCCCTGCCGCTGCTCCTGCCGATGTGCATCGCCAGGCCGGATCGCGCCTGGTTCTACGCCGGAATCTGCTCGCTGGGCGCCGTGCTCGGCGGCTATCTCGGCTACGCCATCGGCGCGCTGCTCTATGAATCGCTTGGTTCCTGGCTGATCGGGATCTACGGGCTGCAGGACAAGGCCGCGCACCTCATCGCCACCTCGCAGGATTACTGGTTCTGGGTGCTCGTCACCAAGGGCCTGACGCCGATCCCGTTCAAGATCGTCACGATCATGTCGGGCTTCCTGCATTTCGACCTGTGGAAGTTCACGGTCGGCATGGTCGTCTCCCGCGTCACCTTCTTCCTGATGATCGCGGTGGCCCTGCGCTTCTATGGCGACGACATCCGCATCTTCATCGAGAAGCACCTGCCGCTGGCAGCACTGACCCTACTGGTGGTTGTGGTCGGCGGCTTCTTCGTCCTGCCGATGGTGCTCTGAAGCGCGTCGCTCCGCCGTCGCATCGGCCTTTTCGTGTCATCGCTGCAACACTGTGGCGGGAACGCTCCCGGCGCCATGTCCATGCCCGCGCTCGCCGCGAAGCCGCCACAAAGAGCGCCCAGCACAAGGGCACGTTAAGTCTTTGAGATATAGACAAATTGAAACTTCGTAGGGCCGTGGATCGCAATATCCCGGCCGAAATCGGGGTTTCGAGGCCGGCGTTGCGATCGGCCTGATCGGCGTGGCATTTTCCGGCCGGGCTGGTCTGGGAGGACAGGGCGAGTGGCGATGGATGCGCGTGTGTTCGACAAGTCGAGGCTGCCGAGCCGCCATGTGAGCGTCGGCCCGGCCAAGGCCCCGCACCGCTCCTATTATTACGCGATGGGCATGACCGCGAAGCAGATCGCGCAGCCCTTCGTCGGCGTCGCCTCCTGCTGGAACGAGGCCGCCCCCTGCAACATCTCCCTGATGCGCCAGGCCCAGGCCGTGAAGAAAGGCGTCGCTTCCGCCAGCGGCACGCCGCGCGAATTCTGCACGATCACCGTCACCGACGGCATCGCCATGGGCCACCAGGGCATGAAGTCGTCGCTGGCCTCGCGCGAGGTCATCGCCGACTCGGTCGAGCTCACCATGCGCGGCCATTGCTACGATGCGCTGGTCGGCCTCGCCGGCTGCGACAAGTCGCTGCCCGGCATGATGATGGCGATGGTCCGCCTCAACGTCCCCTCGATTTTCATCTATGGCGGCTCGATCCTGCCCGGCACCTTCAAGGGCCGTCCCGTGACCGTCCAGGACGTGTTCGAGGCCGTCGGCAAGCATTCGGTCGGTGCGATGTCCGACGAGGATTTGAAGGAGCTCGAGGAGGCGGCATGCCCCTCGGCCGGCTCCTGCGGCGCCCAGTTCACCGCCAACACCATGGCGACGGTCGCCGAGGCGATCGGCCTGGCGCTGCCCTATAGCTGCGGCGCTCCGGCCCCCTACGATGTCCGCGACACCTTCTGCTACACCGCCGGCGAGATGGTGATGGAGCTGATCGCGCGGAACATCCGCCCGCGCGACATCGTCACCCGCAAGGCGCTGGAGAACGCCGCAATGGTCGTCGCCGCGACTGGCGGCTCGACCAATGGCGCGCTGCACCTGCCGGCGATCGCGCATGAATGCGGCATCGATTTTGACCTGTTCGAGGTCGCCGAGATCTTCAAGAAGACGCCCTATATCGCCGATTTGAAGCCGGGCGGAAAATACGTCGCCAAGGACATGTTCGAGGTCGGCGGCATTCCGCTGGTGATGAAGAGCCTGCTCGATGCCGGCTATCTTCACGGCGACTGCTTGACCGTGACCGGCCGCACCATCGCCGAGAACATGGCCTCGGTGAAGTGGAACGACCAGCAGGACGTCGTCTACCGCGCCGACAAGCCGATCACGGTGACCGGCGGCGTCGTCGGCCTGCGGGGCAATCTCGCGCCCGAGGGCGCCATCGTGAAGATCGCCGGCATGCCGGAGGACCAGCTCGTCTTCACCGGCCCGGCGCGCTGCTTCGACCGCGAGGAGGATGCCTTCGAGGCGGTCAGGAACCGGACCTATAATGTCGGCGACGTCCTCGTCATCCGCTACGAGGGCCCCAAGGGCGGCCCCGGCATGCGCGAGATGCTGTCGACCACCGCGGCCCTCTACGGCCAGGGCATGGGCGACAAGGTAGCCCTCATCACCGACGGCCGTTTCTCGGGCGCGACTCGCGGTTTCTGCGTCGGCCATGTCGGGCCTGAAGCCGCCGTCGGCGGCCCGATCGGCCTGATCCGCGACGGCGACATCATCGAACTCGACGCCATCACAGGAAAGCTCGCAGTCCGCCTTTCTGATGCCGAACTTGAGGAGCGTCGTAAGGACTGGAAACCGCGGAAGACCGACTACAATTCCGGCGCGCTGTGGAAATACGCGCAGACGGTTGGCTCCGCCAAAGGCGGCGCCGTCACCCACCCAGGAGGGGCGGCCGAAACCCATTGCTATGCGGATATCTGACGTCACCATAGCTTGCATGTTGCTGATGCTCGGCGGCCCCCAGGTCGCCCGGGCACAGGACTATGCCAATGGGCAGCCCATGCTGCCGCCGAGGCCGATTCCCGGAATCGCTCTCCCGGAACCCGATTCCTCGCGCCCGACCTCGCCCGACACGGCCACGATTGCGCCGGCTCCGAACACGCCGATGGCGCATTCAGCCCTGCCGCTCGTCCCCTTCAACAGCGCGCGCGACGCGCTGCGCGCCTGGATGCGCGATTCCTCCGCCGGGGATCAGGTCGGTGCCGTCCGCGCACTCGAATACGCCGCCTCGCAGGGGCATCTCACCGCGCAGTACAAGCTCGGCCGAATGTATGCCGGCGGCGAAGGCGTCCCGACCAACGATCTCAAGGCCTTCGAATATTTCTCGAAGATCGCGGATGAAAATGCCGACGCCATTCCCGGCACGGCGGACGGCCGCATGGTCGGCAGCGCCTTCGTGGCGCTCGGCAGCTATTTCATCGACGGGATCAAGGGCAGCTATGTGAAGCCCAATCCCGACCGCGCCTTCGACATGTTCAACTACGCCGCTTCCTATTTCGGCGACCCGGACGGCCAGTACAATCTGGCGCGGCTCTATATGAAGGGGCAGGGCACCGCCCGCGATCCGCGTCAGGCGGCGCGCTGGATGAAGCTCGCTGCCGAGAAGGGCCATGCGCCGGCTCGCGCCGCCTTCGGCGAGATGCTGCTGCGTGGCGGCGAGGGCGTGCCGCGCCAGCCCGTGCTCGGCCTGATGTGGCTCGCGCTGGCCCGCGAGAGCGCCGATCCGGCGCGCGAGGCCTGGATCCTCGAGCGCAACGATGCCGCCTTCGCGTCGGCGTCGCCGGCAGACCGTACGGCCGCCCTTGCTTTGGTGGAGCGCCAGCAGGTCGCAACCGGCGCCAGCCCGAGCCGCGGCGCCGGCCGGCCTTAGAGCCTCTTAATTCAACTCGATCATCACCGGCACATGGTCCGACGGCTTCTCCCAGCCGCGGACATGCTTGGCGATCTTCACGCCGGCGAGCCTGTCGGCCGCCTGCGGCGACAGCAGCAGATGGTCGATGCGGATGCCGTTGTTCCGCTGCCAGGCGCCGGCCTGATAATCCCAGAAGGTGTAAAGCCCGCCGGCTTCGGTGGTGCTGCGCAAGGCTTCGGTCAGGCCCAGATTGAGAAGCTCCCGGAAGGCGGCGCGTGTCGGGGGCAGGAACAGCGCATCGCTGACCCAGGCCGCGGGGTCGCGTGCGTCATGGGGCTCGGGGATGACGTTGTAATCGCCCGCCAGCACCAGCGGCTCTTCATGCGCGAGCAGCATCTGCGCATGGGCGGTCAGCCGCTTCATCCAGCCGAGCTTGTAGGGATATTTCTCGGTGTTCGGCGGGTTGCCGTTGGGCAGATAGATCGAGGCCAGCCGCACCACGCCGTTGCCTAGCGGCAGCACGCCTTCGAGATAGCGCGCCTGCTCGTCGCCCTCGTCGCCGGGCAGGCCGCGGCGCACATCTTCGAGCTTGCTGCGGCTGAGGATCGCGACGCCATTGAAGGTCTTCTGCCCGTGCGTCTCGACCTGCCAGCCTGCCGCCTCGATCTCGGCCCGCGGGAAATCGGCATCGAGGCATTTGATCTCCTGCAGGCAGAGCGCGTCCGGCTCGGCCTCCTTCAGGAAATCGAGCAGATGGCCGAGCCGCTGGCGGACCGAGTTCACGTTCCAGGTGGCGATGCGCACGAGATGCTCCGGTATCAGGCAGGCCGCAGATAAGCGGAATCGCAATCGCGATGGCAAGCCGCTTTCCACCGCAAACAAAAACTCCCCGCATCGCTGCGGGGAGCCATTGATTGCCGGTCGGGCTGTCGGGCCCTGTCAGGGGCAGGCGCGGACGACACCGCCCGAGGCGATATAGGTTCCGGTCTCGGGATTGTAGGACCGGAAGCGGCGCGAGCAGTAGGCGACCGCGTCGGTGTCCTCGACGCTGTAGCCATAGGCGCGCGGAACGGGCGGAGCATAGACCACCGGCGGCGCGACATAGACCGGGGCCGGCTCGTAATAAACTGGCGGCGGCGGAGGCGCGGCCAGCGCACCGGCCGCCAGAGCACCGCCAATGACACCGGCGGCGATGCCGGCGCCGATGGCCGGGCCGCGGCGGTAACCACCGTAATAGCGGGGGCCGTAATAGCCATAGCGGCGCCATTGCACGGTCTGGAGCAGGCCGGCATCCGCCTTGGCCGAGGCGACCGCGGCAGAGGCCGGCGCCAGCGGCGCCGCGATGGCGGGAGCAGCGAGAGCGGCGCAGCCGGCGAGGGCGGCGGCGACGGCAAACGTCCTGATCATGGCGAAACTCCTTTACTGTCCCGTGCGAGTGGAACTTCGCATGTTCCCCCGATTGGGCGTGATTGTAGCGATTTATCGAGCCGGCGGAAAGACTAGTCCGCAATCCCGGCGTAAATGCGCCGTCACAACATTGTGGCTGTTGAGGCTCGGAGCCTCATCCGGCGTCTTGCGTCGACGGGTTTTCCTCGCCATCTAGCGCTTCGCCTCACAGAAACCTCCTCATGCATTCGAAGGATCAGGACCCTACCATGGCCCAGACCGGCAGCTCGCCCTCCCGTTCCGCCCCGCCTGGCGCGATGAAGCCCCTGCCGGCGCTGATCTTCAGCTCCCGCTGGCTGCAGCTGCCGCTCTATATCGGCCTCATCGTGGCCCAGTGCGTCTACGTCTTCCTGTTCCTCAAGGAGCTCTGGCACCTCGTCACCCACGCCTTCGACTTCAGCGAGCAGCAGATCATGCTGGTCGTGCTGGGACTGATCGACGTGGTGATGATCTCGAACCTGCTGATCATGGTGATCGTCGGCGGCTACGAGACCTTCGTCTCGCGGCTGCGGCTGGAAGGCCATCCGGACCAGCCGGAATGGCTGAGCCACGTCAATGCCAGCATCCTCAAGATCAAGCTCGCCATGGCGATCATCGGCATCTCGTCGATCCACCTGCTGAGGACCTTCATCGAGGCCGGCAATATCGGCGGGCTCGGCCGGACGACGAACTACACCGAATCCGGCGTCCTGCTGCAGACGCTGATCCATGTCGTCTTCATCCTGTCCGCCGTCGGCATCGCCTGGGTCGACCGGATGACGGCCCATCCCAGCAAGGGGCACTGAAGCGGCACGCAAGACCGCAAAAGAAAACCGCCCGGCTGCTTCCAGCCGGGCGGTTCGCATGCGGCAGTCTTACTGCCCGCGCCCGCTGCGCGCGGCGAAGCGGATCGCTTCCTCGGCCGCCCGGAACAGGGCCTTGGCCTTGTTGATGCACTCCTCCTGCTCGGAGGCCGGGTTCGAATCGCAGACGATGCCGGCGCCGGCCTGGACATGCATCCTGCCGTCCTTCACCACGGCGGTCCGCAGCACGATGCAGGTGTCCATCTCGCCATTGGCGCCGAAATAGCCGATGCAGCCGGCATAGGCTCCACGTGCATCGCGCTCCAGCTCGTCGATGATCTCCATCGCCCGCACCTTCGGCGCGCCCGAGACGGTGCCGGCCGGGAAGCCGGCGATCAGGGCGGCCAGCGAATCGTGCTTCGGGTCGATCTTGCCCTCGACGTTCGAGACGATGTGCATGACCTGGCTGTAGCGCTCGATGAAGAAGGAATCGGTGACCTTGACCGTTCCGATCTCCGCGACGCGCCCGACATCGTTGCGGCCGAGATCGAGCAGCATCAGGTGCTCGGCGCGCTCCTTCGGATCGGCGAGCAGCTCCGCGGCGAGGGCGTCGTCCTCGGCAGGCGTCGCGCCGCGCCGGCGCGTGCCGGCGATGGGGCGGATCGTGACCGTGTCGTCGCGCCGCCGGACCAGGATCTCGGGGCTCGAGCAGACGATCTGGAAGCCGCCGAAATCGAGGTAGCAGAGGAACGGCGCCGGGTTGACGCGGCGCAGCGCCCGGTAGAGCGCGAAAGGCGGCAGCGCGAAGGGGGCCTCGAAGCGCTGCGACAGCACGACCTGGAAGATGTCGCCGGCGCGGATGTACTCCTTCGCCTTCGCCACCATGTCGAGATACTCGGCTTCGCTGGTGTTCGAGGTCGTGACCGGCTCGGGCAGATTGGCGATGTCGATGTCGGCCTCGGCGGGCAGGGCGCCTTCAAGGACACGGACGACGCCGTCGAGCCGCTCCTGGGCGCTCTCATAGGCGTGCCGCGCCGCGATGCCGGGCTGGTGACGCACCGGCGTGACGATGTGGATCTCGTCGCGCACGGCGTCGAACACGACCATCAGCGTCGGCCGGCTCAGGATCGCGTCGGGAACGCCGGTGCCGGTCTCCTTCGGCTCGGGCAGGCGCTCCATCAACCGCACCATGTCGTAGCCGAGATAGCCGAAGACGCCGGCCGCCATCGGCGGCAGCCCCTCCGCCTCGGGGATCGCGCTTTCGGCCAGCAGCGAACGCAGGCTCTCGAAGGCCGGGCGCGGATCGTCGAGGAAGGCGTCGCCGAGCGCAGGCCGGCACATCGCGGCCTGCCCCTGATGGCAGCGCCAGATCAGGTCGGGCTCCAGCCCGATCATCGAGTACCGACCGCGAACGGCGCCGCCCTCGACCGATTCCAGCAGGAACGCCGGCCCGGAGGTGGCGTGCCGCAGCTTCAGGAAGGCGGCGACCGGCGTCTCGCAATCGCCGACCAGGACTTGCCGCAGGAGCTGCGGTGCGCCCGTTTCGTAGATCTGCGCGAAGCGTTCGAATTCGTCGAGGTGCTGCATCGTCAATTCTGCACCCCGCCAGTGGCGTTGCGGAACGCCGCGTCATTGATGCTCACGCCGAGCTTGGCCTGGCGCTCGGCGACATATTGCAGCAGGAGCCCCTCGCTGAGATTGGCGGAGAGCAGGCGGACGAAGTTGTCCGCCTCCTGCGTCGTGCGGACGTAAGGCGGCACCGTCGCCGAATCGACCTTGAACAGGATGCGGCCGCCATCGGCGCCGGCCGCCGAATTGGCCTTGCCGGCGACCGTGCCGAACACCTGGGTGACGACGTTGGCCGGCAGATCCGTGCGCTGCTCCTGTCGCCCGATGCCGGCGGCCGTCTCCATCGTCAATCCGCTCGACGTCGCGACCGTCGCGAAGGCCTCGCCCTTGTCGAGCCTCTGGACGAGCTCGCGCGCCTTGGCCGAGAGCTTGTTCGCGGTCTCGTCGGCGCGCCACTGCGTCGCGACCTCGCCCTTGACCTCGTCGAAGGAGCGGTCGCGGGACGGGTCGATCTTGGCGATGTCGAACCAGACATAGCCGGCGTTCTGGGGCAGGCGGATCGCCTCGTTGTCGACGCCGATATCGGAGGCGAAGATCGCGCGCAGCGTCGCATCGCCGCCGGGCAGGGCGGCTTCCTGGGCGCCGTCGGGCTTGGTCATGCCCTGGCTCATCGGGCCGACGACACGCAGCTCGAGGTTGAACTGCTTGGCGATCTCCGCCAGCGGCTTCGCCGAGGCACGCTCATCCTCAATCTTGTCATGCAGCTCGGTGATCCGGCTCGAGGCACGGCCCGCCGCGATCTCCTTCTTCACCTCCTCGGCGACCTCCTCATAGGGGCGCACATGCTGGCTATCGACCTTGGTGACGCGCAGCAGCACGGTCCCGAAGGCGCTCTGCACGGGCGCGCTGACGGCGCCTTCCTCCAGCGCGAAGGCGGCCTCGCGCACGGCGGGGTCGAAGATCTGCTCGCGGGTGAAGGTGCCGAGCGTGAGGTCCTTGAAGGCGACGTTCCGCTCGGTCGCGATCTCGTCAAAGGTCTCGCCACCGTCGATCTTGGCTTTGGCGGCCTGTGCCTCCTCGGCATTGGGGAAGGGGATCTGCTCGACGGTGCGCGTCTCAGCCGTGGTGAACCGCTGCGCTTTCAGCGCCTCGTAGCGTGCCTTCGCCTCGTCATCGGTGACCTTGGCCGGGTCGGCGACAGCCTCGGCCGTGATCGCGAGCACGGAGGCGGTCCGGTATTCCGGGGCGCGGAAAGCAATCTTGCGCTCGTTGTAGAAGGCCTTGAGCTGGTCCTCGGTCGGAGCCGCGATCTCGCCGGCGGCGCTCGCCGGCATGCGGGCGAAGGTGACGGTGCGCTTCTCGTTGCGCAGCCGGTTGCCGATCTCCTGCAGGGCGACCGGAACGGTGAAGCCGCCGCTGATCATCTCGGCGATCTGCTGGCGCAGGATGGTGGCGCGCTGGAGCGCGACATAGCTCTGCTCGCTATAGCCGTTCGAACGCAGCAATTCGTTGAAGCGCGCCGCCGAGAACTGGCCGGACGCGTCGCGGAAGACCGGGTCGTCGAAGATCAGGTTGCGGATCGTGTCGTCGGAGACGGCCAGGTGCAGGTTCTTGGCCGTCTGGTCGAGCGTCGCCTCGCTGACCAGCCGCGAGAGCACCTGCCGGTCGAGGCCGAGCGCGCGCGCCGTCTCCGGCGAGATCTGCCGGCGCTGCTGGCGGATCAGGTTCTGGAGGTCGTTCTGATAGGCGGTGCGCATCTGCTCGATGCTGATCTCGGTCTTGCCGACCCGCGCGACCTCGTTGCGGCCATAGCCACGGAAGATGTCGCCCACGCCCCAGATCGCGAAGGCGAGGATCAGGACGCCGAACAGGACGCTGATGACGAGCTTGCCGAGCAAACCCTGACTCGCCTTGCGGATGCCCTGCATCATCATGGAAGCTGTCTTTCCCTGAACCCGTTCGTGGCGCGGAGACGGGCCCGCGCGCGTTTTTGTCGGCGCTGCTTATAGGAACCGGCGGCGAAAGCCGCAATCGCCGCGGCGGCTTCGTGTTTCCGGTTCACATGAGATTGCGGCGCCAGCCGGGCATTGATAGAGCCCGGACAGCACAATTTCCGGAGGAACGACGTGACGCGCAGCATCAGGCCGCTGGTAGCCGGCAACTGGAAGATGAACGGGCTGAAGGCCGATCTCGCCATCGCGACGGAGGTCGCCCGCGGCTATGACGCCTCGCTCAAGGCCGCCGTCGACCTCGCGATCTGCCCACCCTCGACACTGCTGTTCACCGCCACCGCCGCGCTGATCGGCTCGCGCATCGCGACAGGCGGGCAGGATTGCAGCGTTCAGCCCGCCGGCGCCTTCACCGGCGAGGTCTCGGCCGCGATGCTGGCCGATGCGGGGGCGAGCTTCTGCATCGTCGGCCATTCCGAGCGGCGCGCGCTCCATGGCGAGGACAACGCCACCGTCCGCGCCAAGGCCGAGGCCGCGCGCAAGGCATTGCTCGTGCCGATCATCTGCGTCGGCGAGACGCAGGGCGAGCGCGAGGCCGGCAAGGCGCTGGCCGTGGTGCGCAGGCAGCTCAAGGGCTCGGTGCCGGAAGGCCTCGACGCCGCAAGCCTGGTCATCGCCTATGAGCCGGTCTGGGCGATCGGCACGGGCCTGACCCCGACGGCAGCCGATGTCGCCGAGATGCACGCCGCGATTCGCAGCGACCTTGCGCGGATCGTCGGCAAGAACGCCGCAGCCGGCGTCCGGCTGCTCTATGGCGGCTCGGTGAAGCCCTCGAACGCGGCCGAGCTGATGAATGTCGCCAATGTCGACGGCGCGCTCGTCGGTGGCGCCAGCCTGAAGGCCGAGGAATTCCTGGCGATTGCGCGCGCTTGCGCCGGCTGAGGCGTCATCCGAGCCCCGGTCATGCAAGCCGGCGGGCCTTCAGGGGTGGCGCAGCCGCAAACCCCGTGCTATGTGCGCCGCCGAATTCGCCTCGACCTTTCGAGGAGGAGCGGGTAGCCCTTGCGGCGGCCCGCGCCATCCCCATTTCGTGAGATCATGCAGAACGTTCTCATCGTCATTCATCTGATCATCGTCGTCGCGCTCGTCGGCGTCGTGCTGCTGCAGCGCTCCGAAGGCGGCGGGCTCGGCATGGGTTCCGGCGGCGGTGGCGTCGGCGGCTTCATGACCGGGCGCGGCCAGGCGAACGCGCTGACCCGGGCGACGGCGATTCTCGCCGGCCTGTTCTTCCTGACCTCGATCGTGCTCGCGATCATGGCCACTCAGGGCCGCGTGCAGCGTTCGATCATCGACGGCGCCCCGGCGACGACGGCTCCGGTCACTCCGGGCCAGCCCGCCGCGCCGAACGCCCCGAGCGCGCCCAATGCCGGCGGCGTGCTCGACCAGCTCCGTCAGCTCCAGAACCAGACGCAAGGCGGCGCACAGCCGCCGACCCCGGCGCCGCCAGCGGCACCGCAGCAGTAACCAGGGCAGGGCCGGGAAACCGGCCCTTCTCTTTTGTGTGGAGACGGGCCGGGCGACCGGCCCTCTCTTTTGTGGACAAGCGCGCAGAGCAAGGCGGGACTGCACTGCATGCGCTTAGCGAATCGAACCCGTGGCGATAGAGGTGAACTCCCATGACGCGGTATGTTTTCATCACCGGCGGCGTGGTGTCCTCGCTTGGCAAAGGCCTGGCGGCGGCGGCTCTCGCAGCCCTTCTGCAGGCACGTGGCTACAAGGTCCGCCTGCGCAAGCTCGACCCCTATCTCAATGTCGATCCGGGCACGATGAGCCCGTATCAGCACGGCGAGGTCTTCGTCACCGATGACGGCGCCGAGACCGACCTCGACCTCGGCCATTACGAGCGCTTCACCGGCCGGCCCTGCAACAAGGGCGACAACATCACCACCGGCCGCATCTACATGGACATCCTGACCAAGGAGCGTCGCGGCGAATATCTCGGCGCCACGATCCAGGTCGTCCCGCACGTCACCAATGCCATCAAGGAGTTCATCCTTTCCGGCAATGAGGGCTACGACTTCACGCTGGTCGAGATCGGCGGCACGGTCGGCGACATCGAGAGCCTGCCCTTCCTCGAGGCGATCCGACAGGTGAACCAGCAACTGCCGCGCGGGCAGTGCATCTTCATCCACCTGACGCTGCTGCCCTATATCCCGACCGCCGGTGAGTTGAAGACCAAGCCGACCCAGCACTCGGTCGCCGAATTGCGCTCGATCGGCATCCAGCCCGATATCCTGCTCTGCCGCACGGACCGCGAGATTCCGCGCGAGGAGCGCCGCAAGCTCGCGCTGTTCTGCAATGTCCGCGAGACCGCCGTGATCGAGGCCCGCGACGTCGCCTCGATCTACGACGTGCCGCTCTCCTACCATGCGGAAGGGCTCGACAACGAAGTGCTAGCCGCCTTCGGCCTCGACGCCTCGAGCGAGCCGGACGTCACGAACTGGAAGCATATCTCCGACCGGGTGAAGAACCCCGAGGGCGAGGTCACCATCGCCGTCGTCGGCAAATACACCGGCATGAAGGACGCCTATAAGTCCCTCATCGAGGCGCTGACCCATGGCGGCATCGCCAACAACGTCAAGGTCAATCTCGACTGGATCGAGTCCGAGGTCTTCGAGAAGGAGGACCCGGCACCGTTCCTGGAGCATGTCCACGGCATCCTGGTGCCCGGAGGCTTCGGCCATCGCGGCGCCGAGGGCAAGATCAAGGCCGCGACCTTTGCTAGGCAGCGCAAGGTGCCCTATTTCGGCATCTGCTTCGGCATGCAGATGGCGGTGATCGAGGCGGCGCGTTCGCTCGCCGGGATCGAGGCGGCAAGCTCGACCGAGTTCGGCGAGACCAAGGAGCCCGTCGTCGGCCTGATGACGGAATGGCTGCGCGGCAACGAGCTGGAGCAGCGCGCGGCCGGCGGCGATCTCGGCGGCACCATGCGGCTCGGCGCCTACGCCTCCGTCCTCTCGCCGGACACCAAGATCGCGAAGATCTACGGCTCGACCGAGATCTCGGAACGCCACCGCCATCGCTACGAAGTCAACATGAACTACCGCCAGCGGCTGGAAGAGCAGGGCATGCGCTTCAGCGGCGTCTCGCCGGACGGGCTCTTGCCTGAGACGGTGGAATATCCGGACCATCCCTGGTTCATCGGCGTGCAGTACCACCCCGAGCTGAAGTCGCGCCCCTTCGAGCCGCATCCGCTGTTCGCGAGCTTCGTCGAAGCGGCCGTGGTGCAGAGCCGTCTGGTCTAATCGCTGTCGAGGGCAACCGCCGCCCAGGGATGGCGGTGCTCCTCGAAGACCGCCTTTCGCGGGGCGGGAAATGCGGGATCGGCGAAGGCGCCGACCGCCACGGCGATCATCTCCGGCCTGCGAGACGGCTCCCAGAAGACCGTGCTGCCGCAGGCCGGGCAGAAATGATGCAGGACGCGAAAGCCGCTATCGGCAGGGCGGTCATAGTCGGTATGATCCCCGGACACGGCGACGGCCTCCCGCGCGAAGAAAGCCGCCACGCCATAGACGCTGCCCGTTCGCCTCTGGCATTCATGACAATGGCACAGGGCGACGATGGCCGGCTCTCCCCGGCAGGTGACTCGCAACTGGCCGCAGCTGCAGCAGGCTTCCCGGATCTTCATGCGGCGCATCCTCGTTTTAGATGACGGCTGACGCAGCTTTTTCGGCTAGCTTCGCTGGTGCCCGACAATGCCTCACCTATGATGAGGCTGCGAGGCATCGGATGGGCTGGGGGGCGGGGGCATGATGATCTCGATGGCGGGCTTGCCCGCGTTCCTTCTCTATTTCGTCGTCGGCGCGGCGCTGATCGCAGCCTTCGCCGTGATCTATCTGCGCATGACGGCCCATGACGAGATCGCCCTGATCCGAGGTGGCAATCTCTCGGCCGCGATCGCACTGGGCGGCAACCTCATCGGCTTCACCGTGCCGCTCGAAAAGGCGATCTCGCAGGCCAGCAGCATCCCGGACTGCGTGCTCTGGGCCGTCGCGGCGATGCTGGTCCAGTTCGCGGCCTATGGCCTCGCGCGGATCGTCATCCCGGAGCTCTCGCGGAAGATCGCGGAAGACCGCCTGCCATCGGCCGGGATGCTGGCGGTGATCGCGGTGATTTCGGGTACGCTGGCCGCAGCCAGCATGACGATCTGAGGGCATGCCATGAAGCGCTCGACACAGATCGGGCTGGCCGCGGTCGGGGTCGTGCTCGTCGCCTCGTTCTGGCCACGCTCCAGCGAGGAAACCCAGGAAAGCCTCGTCTATAACAGCCTGAGCGATTGCCGCGCCGGCGGGCAGCTCAGCGCGCAACAATGTGAGACCGCCTTCTCCGAGGCGACCGCCGCACGCCTCAAGGATGCGCCGAAGTTCAACAACCAGAACGAATGCGAGGCGCAGTACGGCGCCAATGGCTGTTCCAGCGCCAGCATCGGCGGCGCCCAGTATTTTGTCCCGGCGCTCGCGGGCTTCATGCTGGCGCGGGGCCTGGCCGGTTCGCAGGCGCAGCCCCTGCTGCCGCCGACAACCGCCGCTTGCCCGCCGGGCTCCGCCCAGCCGGAATGCCAGCAGGCGCGTGCCGCCGGCTCCTCTTCCTCGTCATCCGGCGGCGGCGGCTCCTATGGCAGCAGCAGCTCCTCGAGCAGCAGCCGCTCGCGCGCCTATTCGACGACGACCGGCGGCAGCGTCGCGGTGTCGCCGACGAGCACGCGCGGCGTGAGCACGACGACCAGCGTCTCGTCGCGGGGCGGCTTCGGCTCCATCGCCCGTTCCTTCTCCTCGCATTCCTCGTCCTGAGATGCGCCGCGTCACGCTTCCGCCCCGTCCCGACTGGGCCGCGCAGGTCGAGCGGCTGGGCTTCGCCTTCCACACCATCGACGGCGAGACCTATTGGGACGAGAGCGCTGCGTTCGCCTTCACGCTGGAGGAGATCGAGCGCGACATCGAGGCGCCGACCGAGGCGATCGAGGAGCTCTGCTTCGCCTTCATCGAGAAGGCACTCGCCAGCGAGGAGATCCTGACCAGCCTCGCCATCCCAGCCGCGCATTGGGACTATATCCGGCGGAGCTGGCAGAGCGGCGAGCGCAATCTCTATGGCCGGCTCGACCTCGCCTATGACGGGCATGGGCCGGCCAAGCTGCTGGAATACAACGCCGATACGCCAACCGCCCTGTTCGAATCGAGCGTCGTCCAGTGGGACTGGCTCGAGCAGGCGATGGCGCGTGGCGCGCTTCCCCCAGGCAGCGACCAGTTCAACTCCCTGCACGAGCGGCTGATCGCGGCCTTCGCCGGCCTGCGCACGCCGTCGCCCTATCGCCTGCATCTCACCTGCGTCGAGGGCAGTGCCGAGGACAAGGGCACGGTCGACTATCTGACGGATTGCGCCGTTCAGGCCGGCCTCGATGCGCGTTTCACTTATATCGAGGAGATCGGCCTGCTCACGGACGGGCGCTTCTGCGACGGCGCCAACCAGCCGATCGAGACCCTGTTCAAGCTCTATCCCTGGGAATGGCTGTTCCGCGAGCGCTATGGCGAGGCGCTGGCCGGCTCGCGCTGCCAGTTCATCGAGCCGCCCTGGAAGGCGCTGCTCTCCAACAAGGGCCTGCTCGCCTGCCTCTGGGAGATGGAGCCCGGCCATCCCAACCTGCTGCCGGCCTTCTTCGAGGGCGACCCGCGCTGCGCGACGCTGTCGGCCCGCCGCGTCCGCAAGCCGCTCTATTCGCGCGAGGGCGCCAATGTCACGCTGATGGAGCGCGACCGCGTCCTCGACAGCGATGATGGCCCCTATGGCGCGGAAGGCTATGTCCTGCAGGATGCCGCGACCAATCTCTTCTCGGCCGGCGGCAATTACGCGGTGCTGGGCTCCTGGCTCGTCGCCTCGCAGGCCTGCGGGCTTTGCGTCCGCGAGGATACCTCGCCCATCACGAAGAACACCTCGCGCTTCCTGCCGCACTATATCGAGCCGTGACCGCGACGCGACATGACCGCGCCGTGAAGAATTGCTAGCCTTCCGGCCCGATAAGCCTGCCGAAAGAGTCTGCCATGCCTGCATCAGCCTCCACGCCTCGCGGCCTCGACCATCTCGTCATCGGCGTCCGCGATCTCGACGCGGCGGGAGCCTTCTACGAAAAGCTCGGTTTCAGGGTCGGTGCGCGCAATCGCCACCCCTGGGGCACCGAGAATCGGATCGTCCAGTTCCCCGGCTCCTTCCTCGAACTGGTGACGATCGCCGATGCGGGCGCGATCCCGCCAGCCGGTGAGCGGACCTTCTCGTTCGGCGCCTTCGTGCGTGACGCCCTTGCGGGGCAGGGCGAGGGCCTCTCGATGCTGGTGCTGGAAAGCACGGACGCCAAGGCCGACGCCGCCGCCTTCAAGGCCGGCGGAATCGGTGATTACGAACCCTTCTTCTTCGAGCGGCAAGGCAAGCGGCCGGACGGTTCGACGGTCAGGGTCGCTTTCGAACTCGCCTTCGCTGCCGATCCGAAGGCGCCGGAATGCGGATTCTTCGTCTGCCGGCAGCTCGAGCCGCAGAATTTCTGGAACCCGGCCTTCCAGCAGCATCCGAACGGCGCCACGGCGTTGTCGTCCGCGGTGATGCTGGCCGAGGACCCGGCGGCGCACCGCGCCTTCCTCACCGCTTTCAGCGGCGGGGCCGAGGTGCTCGAAGGCAACGAGGATTACGTGCTGGCGCTGCCGCGCGGGCGCCTCGACGTGCTCGATCCCGAAACCGCGCAAGGCGCCTATCAGGTCGAGCCCGACACGACGCCGGCGCGCTTTCTCGGCTTCTGCGTCGCGGTGCCGGATCTGGACGCGGTGGCGGAGCGGCTGACGGCTGCGGAAATTCCGTTCATCCAGAACGAGGAGCGGCTCTTCGTGCAGGCGGAAGACGCCATGGGCTGCATGGTCGCCTTCGAGCCGGTCTGAACGGCTCAACGGAGAGCCACGACTTTCCGGCTGAAATCCCTCAGCCCTCGTCCTTCAAGACGTCGCTGACGCCGCTCCTTAGGATGAGGGTTGAAGGGGGTGCCGTGCCGACCTCTCAGGCCGCGTTCTCGGAGCGTTCCGCCGGCAGCGATGCGAGCAGGCCGATCAGCGCGCGGTCATGCAGCACGACCATGCGCTCCTTGGGCTTCAGCCAGATCACGGCGTCATCGACCGTCTCCGCATCGACGAGCTTGGCCTGCGCCACCGCGCGCTCGGGGTCGATCTCGCCGCGCCGGCGCGGATGGCTGTCGGGCAGCATCAGCTCATGCGCATGCCGAAGCTCGGGATCGGCATGGATCGCTTTCAGCCCGTCGGCATCGTCGAAGCCGGCCTGGGCGAACTCGGTCTGCAATTCATTGGCGCGAAGGGCGACCGATGGCGGATCGCCTTCCTCCGGCGTCAGCAGGAGCCCGCGGCGCTTCAGCCAGAGTCCGATGCCGAGCTGGCCCGAGGCCCATGACAGCGGGATCGCCAGAACGAGACCGACGATCGTCGGCGACATCCAGGCAAAGAGCGCAGTCGCGATCATGAAGGCCGAGAGGCCCGTCACCACGCCGAGAACCGTATGGGTTCGATGCCGGCGGATGATGTCGTTGAGCGGGATCGAGCCGTCGTCGCGACGCTGCGGATTCCAGCCGGTGTCGCGCCCGAGCAGTATCTGGAAGACCGAACCGGACTGGATCAGCATCATGATCGGCGCGAAGAAGGCCGAGAACAGCACCTCGATCAGCGAGGACAGGATCAGCCGGATGGCGCCGCCGCCGGCCCGGCGCAGCTTGTTGTTGAACAGCGTCAGCAGGAGGCCGAACAGCTTCGGCGCCAGCAGGATCGCCATGGTCAGCGCGAACAGCCGCAAGGCGCGCTCGGGGTCGAACCGCGGCCAGACCGGGAAGAGCGTGAATTCCTGCGTGAAGTACTCGGGCCGCGCGTAGTTGACCTGCAGCACGATCAGGATACCGACGACGAGCTGCATCAGCCAGAAGGGCGAGGCGAGATAGCCCATGATGCCGGTGGCGAAATGCTGCCGCGTCGGCAGGACGAAGCCCTTCGCGCCGATGATGCGCGAATGCTGGAGATTGCCCTGGCACCAGCGCCGGTCGCGCACGGAGATGTCGATCAGCGAGGGCGGGCTTTCCTCATAGGAGCCCGTCAGGTCCGGCAGCATGTAGACCGACCAGCCGGCGCGACGGATCAGCGCCGCCTCGACGAAATCGTGGCTGAGCACATGGCCGCCGAAGGGCGGCTTGCCCTTCAGATCCGGCAGGCCGCAATGCTCGGCGAAGGCGCGCGTCCTGATGATGGCGTTGTGGCCCCAGTAATTGCCGTCGCGGCCCGACCACATGGCGAGCCCGGTGGCGATGACCGGGCCGTAGACCCGCGCCGCGAACTGCTGGAGCCGCGCGAAGAAGGTGTTGCGGTTGATGATCAGCGGCAGCGACTGGATGATACCGGCGTCGGGATCGTTTTCCATCGCGGCGGCGAGGCGCACGATGCAGCTGCCGGTCATCAGGCTGTCGGCATCGAGGACGATCATCTGCTCGTAATGCCCGCCCCAGCGCGTCACGAAATCGGCGATGTTGCCGGCCTTGCGGTGATGGTTCTTAGGCCGGTGGCGGTAATAGACCCGCGAATTCGGGCCGAGCCGCTCGCGCAAAGCCAGGAAGGCGCGTTCCTCGGAGACCCAGATGTCGGGATTGGTCGTGTCGGAGACGATGAAATAATCGAAATGCTCGCCGAGCCCGGTCGCCTCGACGGATTCGCGGATCGCGGCGACCGCGGCGAAGGTCCGTGCCGAGGACTCGTTGTAGATCGGCATCACCACGACGGTGCGATGCTTCAGGCTTTCGGCCCGCTCCGCCCGCCCGACGCCGAACAGCACGCCGAAGAAACCGAGGAGCGCGCTGGTGAAGGCCAGCGCGATCCACGAGAAATTGATCGTGAACAGCAGGAGCAGGACGTACTGCAGCGAGGTCGTGCGGCTGACCGACACGACATGGTACATTTCCCAGGCGCCATAGGCCGTGAGCGCCAGCCCGCCGCCGAAGACGAAGAGGCGCTTCAGCCACGGCGTCTTCCAGTCGCGCGGAGCGGCCGGCTCGCGGCGGTCCGACGCCTTCCAGCTCCGGAAGGACTGCACGGGCATGACGAGGCGGCTCTCCGGCGGCGTCGCCGGCTCGCGCGAGACGAGTGCGCGCATGTCGGTGCCCGCGGCGCTGGGGCGGGGCGCGGCTACCACGTCCATCGGTCCAACCAGGTTTCAGAGACGGCCTGACCGCCTGCTTGCAGGACGAGCCGCAGCTCGCAGAGATTGTCGTTGCCGGGGTCGACCTCGAAGCCGACGCGCATCTGCTTGCGTTCGGGATAAGGCCAGAGGCGGATGTTCTGGATCGAGCCCGGAGCGGTCGAGACCGCGGCGCGGATCGCGGCTACGGTTGCGGCATCCCCCAGCTTGCCCCCGGTGAACTCGAGCAGGAAGCGGCGGCGGCGGCCTTGCGAGCCTTTGCCCTGTCTCATCCGGGTTACGACGGCGAGGTCCGGGCGATCCGGCGGTTGCCAGCACCAGGCCTGCCGATAGCTCATCGAGACTTCGCTGCCGGCGGCCAATGGCTGCTTCGGCCGCCAGTACATGATGATGTTTCTGTTCGCCTCGGAATCGCTAGGAATCTCGATGAGCTGGATCGAACCCGCGCCCCAGTCGCCGAGCGGCTCCATCCAGACGCTGGGCCTCAGCTCGAAGCGCTGATCATCGTCCTGGAAGGCGGCCGCGTCGCGCTCGCGCTGCATCAGCCCGAAGCCCTTGGGATTCTGGTCGACGAAGGAGGAAACCTGGAGATTGGCCGGGTTGTTGAGCGGCCGGTAGATCCACTCGCCCGAGCCCGACTGCATCTGTACGCCCGAAACCTCGTAGATCGCCGGGCGGATGTCGTCGAAGGTTCGCCGGCTCTGCGGGCCGGAGAGGAAAATGCCGGTCGCGCAGCCGAAGCCGACATGGTCGAGCGCCTGACGCGCGAACAGCGTCATCTCGACATCCATGAAGGTGACGTCGCCGGGCCGCAGGGTCATCCGCACCGCGCCGCTGACGCTCTCCGAATCGAGCAGGCCGTGAATGACCAGCGCGGCGGTGGCGGGGTTCGGTCGTTCGATCCAGAAGGCGCGGAAGAAGGGGATTTCCTCGCCGCGCTGCTCGCCGGGCCGCAGGATCAGGGCGCGCGCCATCGCGCCGAAATTCTGCCCGCGGGCGAGGGCGCGGAAGAAGGTGGCGCCCTGGAAGCTCGCGACCTCGAAGGGGCGCTCCAGCCCCGCCGAGATTCGCATGCCGGAAAACTGCAGATCGGCATTGTCCGGGGGTGGGGCGACCCGCCCATAGTCGAACTTGCTCCGGTCGAAGGCGACCCGGCGCACCATGTCGTCCTCGACGGTGAAAAGGCTGACCGGGTTCGCGAAGACGTAGCCGCGATGCAGGGGCTCGACGGTGAAGCCGCGATTCTCGCCGGCCCAGATCGCGGCAGCGGGCTGCATCCGGATGCCGGAATACTGGTCGAAGGGCAGCGTGGCGTAGCCCTCGGGCAGATCCGTCGCCGTGAGCGGTATTAGCGGTTTTTGCGCCAGCATGCGCGCGGCATCGACGACCAGCGAAGGGTCGAAGCGCTGCCCGTCGGCGAGGCTGGGAATGTTGAAGGCTGCGGCGCCTGTCGGAGTTTGGGCGGACGCGGAAGCAGCCAGCGACGCCAGCGCTACGCCGCCAGCGGCGGCTTCCAGAAATTGCCTGCGATTCAATGACTTCGCCATGTGGTCCAAACTACGCGGACGACGCCCTCGTCCTCCGCGCTTCTAGAGCATTTCCAAGGCCGGTGAAAAGCGGTGGCGAGCGGAAAAATCTCGCCGGCCATGCTTTTGACGGATGCGGTTGCCGGTCGGTCGGCGGGCTATGTGCCGTTGGTCATGAGAATGGCCCCTTTTTATCGTGCGATGACTTTGGCAAATGCTGTCTGGATCGGCTATCCACGCGGCCTGCAATGCCATCATGCGATGAAACGACCGCGGATATCGCGGCTCGCACAGACAGGAAACGAGAAACATGACCGAAATGCAGCCCACCCGGTCCTGTCTCGCCATTGTTCTGGCAGCCGGCGAGGGAACGCGCATGAAATCGCAGCGCCCGAAAGTGCTGCACGAGGTCGGCGGACGGTCGCTGCTCGGGCATGCCCTCTCGGCGGTCGCCGAAGCCGGCGCCGAGGCGGCCGTGGTCGTGATCGGGCCGGACCGGTCGGAGGTCGGGCGCGAAGCCCAGCATTGGTTCCCGACGGCCGAGCTCGTGATCCAGCAGGAGCGGCGCGGCACCGCCCATGCCGTTCTGGCGGCACGCGAGAGCCTGCGCCGCGGCTATGACGACGTCATCGTCGCTTTCGGCGATACGCCCCTGGTGCTGCCCGAGACCTTCGCCGCGCTGCGCGCCGGCCTGGCCGCGGGCGCGGCCGTCGTCGTGCTCGGCTTCGAGGCGCAGGATCCGACCGGCTATGGCCGGCTCATTGAGCGGAATGGTGAGCTCGAGGCCATCGTCGAGCACAAGGACGCGACGGAGCAGCAGCGCGCGATCACGCTCTGCAACGCCGGGCTGATGGCATTGTCAGGCGCCCGCGCGCTGGAGATTCTCGAAGCGATCGGCGACGACAACGCCCAAGGCGAGTTCTACCTGACCGATGCCGTCGCGGTCGCCCGTTCGCGCGGGCTTTCCGCCACCGTGTTGCGCGCGCCGGAGAGCGAGGTCCACGGCGTCAACGACCGCGCTCAACTCGCTGTCGCCGAAGCCGAATTCCAGCGGCGCAAGCGCCTTGCCGTGATGGCGGAGGGAGCGACGCTGATCGCGCCCGAAACCGTCTTCTTCAGCTTCGACACGCAAGTCGGCCGCGATGTCCTGATCGAGCCCAACTGCTTCTTCGGCCCCGGAGTCAGCATCGCTGACGGCGCCGTGATCCATGCCTTCTCGCATTTCGAGGGCGCCGAGATCGGGCCCGCCGCCATGGTCGGCCCCTTCGCCCGCCTGCGTCCCGGCACGAAGCTCGCGGAAAAGGCCAAGGCCGGCAATTTCGTGGAGATCAAGGCCGCCGAGATCGGCGTCGGGGCCAAGGTCAACCATCTGACCTATATCGGCGATGCTTCGGTCGGCGCGGCAGCGAATATCGGCGCCGGCACGATCACCTGCAACTATGACGGCTTCCTCAAGTCCCGGACGACGATCGGCGCCGGCGCCTTCATCGGCTCCAATTCCGCGCTCGTCGCGCCCGTCACGATCGGCGACGGCGCCTATGTCGGCTCCGGCTCGGTCATTACCAATGATGTGGCTCCGGATGCGCTCGCCATCGGCCGCGGCCAGCAAGTGGAGAAGGCTGGCTGGGCCAAGAGGTTCCGGGAAGCGTCGCTCGCCCGCAAAGCGGCCAAGAAAGCGGCGGAATAGGTCGCGAATCGCGTCAAAGCGGCAAGTCGCCGTTCACAGTTCGTCATGCATAGTGATTGGGTCCGCGCGCGTTTCGCGGCTATGCGCTTTGCCTATAGCAATGGCTGAAGGGGATCGCCCATGTGCGGCATCGTCGGGATTCTGGGCAAGGAAGCAGTGGCGACGCAGGTCGTCGAAGCGCTCAGGCGGCTGGAGTATCGCGGCTACGATTCAGCGGGCGTCGCGACGCTCGAGGGCGGCCAGCTCACCCGCCGACGCGCCGAGGGCAAGCTCAAGAATCTCGAGATTCGCCTGTCGAACGAGCCGCTCGAAGGCTTGGTCGGCATCGGCCACACCCGCTGGGCGACCCACGGCAAGCCCAACGAGGTCAACGCCCACCCACACGCGACGTCGAAGCTCGCGGTGGTCCATAACGGCATCATCGAGAATTTCCGCGAATTACGCGCCGAGCTCCAGGCCGATGGCTATGTCTTCGAGACGGAGACCGACAGCGAAATCGTCGCGCATCTCGTCACCCGCGAGCTTGATCGCGGCAAGTCTCCGTCTGATGCGGTGGCTGCGAGCCTCCCGCTTCTGCATGGCGCTTTCGCGCTCGCCTTCCTGTTCCAGGGCGAGGAAGACCTGCTGATCGGCGCCCGCAAGGGCTCGCCACTGGCGGTCGGCATCGGCGATGGCGAGATGTATCTCGGTTCGGATGCGCTGGCGCTCGCGCCCTTCACCAACCTCATCGCCTATCTGGAAGAGGGCGACTGGGTCGTGCTCCACCGCCGTGGCGCGACCTTCTACGACAAGAGCAACACGCAGGTGGAACGCCGCGCCCAGCGCGTCGCCGCCGGCGCCTTCCTGGTCGAGAAGGGCAATCACCGCCATTTCATGGCCAAGGAGATCTACGAGCAGCCGGAGGTCGTCGGCCACACGCTGACGCAGTATCTCGACATGGTTGCCGGCAAGGTGCGTCTGCCCTTCGGCGACAAGATCGACTGGAAGGGCCTCTCGCGACTGACGATCAGCGCCTGCGGCACCTCCTATTATGCCGGCCTCATTGCGAAATACTGGTTCGAGAAGCTGGCACGCCTGCCGGTCGAGATCGATGTCGCCTCGGAATTCCGCTACCGCGAGGCGCCGCTGCCGGAGCAGGGCCTGGCGCTGTTCATCTCGCAGTCCGGCGAAACCGCAGATACGCTCGCCGGGCTGCGCTACGCCCGCCAGAACGGGCAGGCCATTCTCTCGGTCGTCAACGTTCCGACCTCGACCATCGCGCGCGAAAGCGACGCGGTCGCGCAAACGCTCGCCGGCCCCGAGATCGGCGTCGCCTCGACCAAGGCATTCGTCTGCCAGCTTGCGGTTTTCGCCTCGCTCGCGCTCGCTGCAGCGCGGGCCCGCGGCACGCTCTCGGCCGAAGAGGAAGCTGTCCATGTGCAGCACCTGATCGCGCTGCCCGGCCTGATCGCCAAGGCGCTGGAGCTGGAGCCCGAGATCGAAAAGCTCGCCCGCGAGCTCTCCAAGGCCAAGGACGTGCTCTATCTCGGCCGCGGCACCAGCTTCCCGCTGGCGCTCGAAGGCGCGCTGAAGCTGAAGGAAATCAGCTACATCCACGCCGAAGGTTACGCGGCGGGCGAGCTCAAGCACGGGCCGATCGCGCTGATCGACGAGGATATGCCGGTCATCGTCGTCGCGCCTCACGATGCGCTCTTCGAGAAGACAGCCTCCAACATGCAGGAGGTCGCGGCGCGCGGCGGGCGCATCATCCTGATCACCGATGCCAAGGGCGCCGCCGAATGCGGCATCGAGCCCGAGGCGACGATCGTGATGCCGGATATGGACCCCACCTTCGCGCCGATCGTCTACGCCCTGCCGATCCAGATGATCGCCTATCAGACGGCGGTTTTCATGGGCAAGGACGTCGACCAGCCGCGCAATCTGGCGAAATCCGTCACGGTGGAGTGAGGGTGCGGCCGGGGCGCTCAGCGCTCCGGCCGGCTCGCCACATAGGCGCCGGAGGCGATCAGGCAGAGCGCCGTCGTCGCCAGCGCGATCGGCGGCGCCGAGGTCAGCGTCAGCAGCAGGAAGCTCGCCGCCATCGAGCCGCAGGCGAGGAGTTTCGCCCGCCGCGCGATGGCTCCCGTCTCGCGCCAGCGCAGCACATGCGGCCCGAGCTTCGGATGCCCGGTGAGCCAGGCCTCGAAGCGCGGCGATGAGCGCGAGAAGCACCAGGCCGCCAGGATCAGGAAGACGGTTCCGGGCATGACAGGCAAGACCAGCCCGATCGCGCCGAGCACCGTGAAGAGCCAGCCTGCGACGATCAGCACGGGCCGCGTCAGGCGGCGTGGCGGCTGATTGTCGTTCGGCACGGGCTCGATCCTTGCTTGCGGCCGGAAGGGCAGGTACTGGCGGATGCCGCCGTCTCGCCTATCATGTCATATCGCGGCACCGACCGGTGCCGGCAAGGCGACCGGAGAGCGCATCGTTGCCACAGCATTTTCAAGCGAAGTGGATGCCGGTTCGCGTGACGAAAATGCGAGAGGACAAAGAACGCGACCATGACCGCCGGCCCGCCTGATCCGCGCCTCGTCCTGCCGACCGAATTGACGCGCCCGACGCTGGGCACGCGCCTGCGCCGCTATTTCCTGACGGGGCTCGTCATCGCGGCGCCGCTCGCCATCACGGCTTCGGTGACCTGGTGGTTCATCAACTTCATCGACGGGCTGGTGAAGCCGCTCATTCCGAACTCCTACCTGCCCGATACCTATCTGCCGTATCCGATTCCCGGCTTCGGCCTCGTCATCGCGCTGGTCGGGCTGACGCTGCTCGGCTTCCTGACCGCCAATCTCGTCGGGCGCTCGCTGATCAGCGCCGGGGAATCGATCCTCGGCCGCATGCCGGTGGTTCGCGGCCTCTACAAGGGGGTCAAGCAGGTCTTCGAGACCATCTTCTCCCAGTCGGGCACCTCGTTCCGCAAGGTCGGCATGGTGCAGTTCCCGCAACCGGGCATGTGGTCGATCGTCTTCATCGCGCAGGAGGCGGCGCCCGAGATCGCCGACCGCCTGCCGGATGGCGACCAGCAGATCGGCGTCTTCCTGCCCTGCACGCCGAATCCGACGACAGGCTTCTTCTTCTACCTGCCCCGCCGCGAGATCGTGGAACTCTCGATCTCGATCGAGGACGGAGCCAAGCTCATCATGTCGGCCGGTCTGATCCAGCCGGGCGAGGCGGCGCCGAAGCTCGCGCCGCAGCCGGGCTCGATCGTCTGATCAGGGCTGAAGCGCCAGCCAGATCTCCAGCACGCCATTGCCTGTCGTCGGATCGAAACGCTGGTCCATGCGCTCCAGCGTCGGGCCGTCGGCGGGCTTGCGGCCGGATTTCGGCAGCCAGTCGCGCCAGATCGCCTCATAGGTCCGCTTGATCGCCGTGACATGGCCACGGTGCTCGAAGATCGCATAGGTCTGGGCCGGGACGCGGGTGCGGGCGAATTCCGCCGGCAGATTGTCGAAATCCGAAACCGCGACGCCGGCGATGTAATCGAAATTGCCGTTGTCGTCGCAATTATAGCTGACGCCATAGGTCGTGTAGCCGAGCTGGCCGGGAACGTGACCGATATGCGGGGCGAAGCGCTGCCAAAGCGCAGGAATGCCTTCGACCTTGCCGACGGAGAACGAGCCGCCGAGCCCGGCGATCAGCATGGGCTTGCCTTGTTCGATCCGGGGTTCGGGCAACGTGATGGATGTTTCTGCCTGCATGGGAAGGGGTTCCGAGAGACGGATGATGGAGAGATCGCGCCTCGCGCGCAGGGCCTCCGGCGTCATGCCGAACTGCTCGCGGAAGGCGCGGGTGAAGGCTTCGTGCGAGCCATAGCCCCAGCTCAGCGCGACCGAGAGGATATCGGGCGCGCCGTCAGCCAGTTGCCGCGCCGCTTCCGTCAATCGCCGCTCGCGCACATAGCGCATGACGGAGCGCCCGGTGGACGCCCCGAAGGCACGGCAGAGATGGAAGCGCGAGACGCCGCTGACCTCCGCGATCTCGTCGAGCGAAAGCTCGGAGGCGAAGCGGCTCTCGATGCACCAGATGGCTGTCTTGACCGGGTCCATGGTTCCTCCACGAAGCGGCCGAACACTGACGCGAGCGCAACCGGCCCGCTTGATCGGGATTGCTCCGGGCTCAGCCGGCCCTGAGCAAACGGATCGCGACGTCGCGCTCGAACAGATAGAGCAGCACCCGGATCGCCTGGCCGCGCGGCGTCTCCAGATGCGGGTCGCGTTCGATCAGGAGGCGTGCATCATCGCGCGCCGCCGCGAGCAGATCACCATCCGTTTCCGGCCGGGCGATGCGCCAGTCGGGCGAGCCGGATTGCTTCGTGCCGAGCACCTCGCCTTCGCCGCGCAGGCGCAGATCCTCTTCCGCAATACGGAAGCCGTCCTCGGTCTCGCGCATGATGGTGAGCCTGGCCTCGGCGATCGGCCCGAGCGGCCCCTTGTAGAGCAGCAGGCAGGTCGAGGCGGCTGAGCCGCGCCCGATCCGCCCGCGCAATTGATGGAGCTGGGCGAGGCCGAAGCGCTCGGCATGCTCGATCACCATCACGCTGGCATTGGGCACGTCGACGCCGACCTCGATCACTGTGGTCGAAACGAGGATGCGGGTCTGCCCGGCGACGAAGGCAGCCATGGCGGCGTCCTTCTCGCGGCCGGGCATCTGGCCGTGCAGCAGCCCGACCTTGTCGCCGAAGATCTCGCGCAGCGCCTCATAGCGCTCCTGCGCGGCAGCAACGTCGAGCGTGTCGGATTCCTGCACCAGCGGGCAGACCCAGTAGACCTGCTGGCCGTTCTCGACGGCGCGGCCGATGGCGCCGACGACCTCGTCGTAACGCTCCGAGGAGATGGCGCGGGTGACGATCGGCTTTCGGCCCGCCGGCTTCTCCGACAGGATGGAGATGTCCATGTCGCCGAACCAGGTCAGCGAGAGCGTGCGCGGGATCGGCGTCGCGGTCATCACCAGCACATCGACCGCCTCGCCCTTGGAGCCGAGCAGCAGGCGCTGATGCACGCCGAAGCGGTGCTGCTCGTCGACGACAGCCAAGGCGAGGTCATGGAAGGCGACGCCCTCCTGGAACAAGGCGTGGGTGCCGACGGCGATGTCGATGCTGCCATCCGCCAGCCCTTCGAGCACCTGCCGGCGGCCGGCGCCCTTCTCGCGTCCGGTCAGCAAGGCGAGCTTCAGCCCGGCTTGCTCCGCCAGCGGCGCCAGCCTCTCGGCATGCTGGCGAGCGAGGATCTCGGTCGGTGCCATCAGCACCGATTGCCGGCCGGCTTCGGCGGCGGCAGCCATCGCCATCAATGCCACCACGGTCTTGCCGGAACCGACATCGCCTTGCAGCAACCGCAGCATCCGCTCGGGCTTCGCCATATCGCCATGGATATCCGCGATCGCCTTCCGCTGGCCCTCCGTCAATTCGAAGGGCAGGGCGGACTGGATGCGGAAGCGCAAGCCGCCATCGCCCGTGGTGGCGCGACCGGCGATCTTCTTCTGCTGGCGGCGCACCAAAGCGAGCGCGATCTGGCTCGCCAGCAATTCGTCATAGCCGATGCGCCGACGCGCGACGGTATCGCCCTCGGCGGCCTTGCGGTCGACAGGGTGATGCAGGGCTTCAATCGCTGCATGGAAGGAGGGAAAATCGCTTTTGGCCAGGAAGCCGGAATCCTGCCATTCCGGCATGTCGGGGCAGCGCTCGGCCGCCGCCTGCGCGATGCGCATCATGACGCGCGCGCCGATACCTTCCGTCAGCGGATAGACCGGCTCGAAGGCCGGCAGCGTCGCAGCGAGCTTGGGATCGAGGATGCGCTCGGGATGGACCATCTGGCGCATGCCTTCCCAGAGTTCGAGCTTGCCCGAGATGATGCGGTAGGCTCCAACCGGCAGAGTCTGGGCGAGATGGCGTGAATCGGCGTGGAAGAAGACGAGCGTGACGTCGCCGGTCTCGTCCTCGACGATGATCCGATAGGGCGCCTTCTTGCCGGCCGGGGCAGGGCGGTGCTCGCTGACGCGGGCCGCAAAGGTCGCGATATCGCCGATCGGGGCTTCGGCAATCGAAGGGCTCGGCCGGCGGTCGACCGCGCCGGTCGGCAGATGGAACAGGAGGTCGATGACGCGCGCAGGCCTTGTCTCGTCGCCGAGGAAGCGGTCCAGAACCTTGCCGAGCTTCGGCCCGACGCCGGAGAGCGTCGTGGCGGAAGCGAAGAGCGGATCGAGGATCGAAGGGCGCAAGACGTCTCAGCGATATGTCAGGAGCGCGAAGATCGCGGCCGCTTGGCCGCTGACTTCGCCGGGTTGGGTCGTTATATAACGCGCTAAGGCAGGCTCCGCGACGGGGCCGGCCCGTTCGTCATTGCGCCATCCCCCAGGTTTTCGGACCTGATCTTTTCTTGCCGAGGTTCCCATGTCCGGCTCGACCCGTTCCAGCGCCGATCTCGACCCGCGCCGCCGCAAGATCCTGTTCCGCGCCTGGCATCGCGGCATGCGCGAGACGGACCTGATCATGGGCCGCTTCGCCGACGAGGCGATCGCCGGCTTCAGCGAGGCGGAGCTCGACGAGTTCGAGCGGCTGATCGAGGTGCAGGATCGCGACCTACTCGGCTGGATCACCGGCGAGATCGCCGTGCCGGAAAACTACGACACGGAACTGTACCGGCGGCTGAAGGCGTTTCACCACCACGACAAGCCGATTCATGTGTGAGCACCGATGAAGTGTGCGCCGTCATCCCGGGCGTAGCGAAGCATAGACCCGGGATCCATTCCGGAACGCTGCCGATAGAGATTGAGGCATGGATCCCGGCTCGGCGCCGCTTCGCGGCTTGTCCGGGATGACCTGAGATTTTTGGACGAACGACGATCGAATGAGCATTCCTCCTCCCAGCCAGGTTGCCAAGCCGCAGCTCGACCGCCTGCTCGACGCACTGAACCGCGGCGACAAGCCGACGCTCGCCGGCGTGCCCGATGGATTCGACGCCGTCGTCCTCGCCGATCTCACCCGCGCCCGGGCGAAGAAGGCCGAGGGGGCAGCGCTGCTCGTCTTCGTCGCCCGCGACGGCCAGCGCCTGCAGGTGCTGGAGAACGCGCTGCAATTCGTCGCGCCCGATCTCGAGGTGATGAGCTTCCCGGCCTGGGACTGCCAGCCCTATGACCGTGTTTCCCCGGCGCCGGCCATCGTCGCGCACCGGATGACGACGCTCTCACGCCTGGCCAAGACCAAGTCGGGTGACCGGCCGCGCCTGCTGCTGACAACCGTCAACGCCGCGCTCCAGCGCGTACCGGCTTTCGGCAAGGTCGCGTCCGAGAGCTTCTCGGCGGCGCCGGGCAACATGGTCGATATCGAGGAGCTGGCGCGCTGGCTCGACATCAACGGCTATCTGCGCACCTCGACCGTCCGCGAGACCGGCGAATTCGCCGTGCGCGGCGGCATCGTCGACCTGTTCCCGCCGGGCATGCCGGCGCCGATCCGGCTCGATTTCTTCGGCGATACGCTGGAATCGATCCGCACCTTCGATCCGGAGACGCAGCGCACCACCGGGCAATTGCGCGGACTCGACCTCGTGCCGATGTCCGAAGCGCAGATGACGAGCGAGAGCATCCGTCGCTTTCGCCAGTCCTATATTTCCACATTCGGCACGCCCGGCCGCGACGACACGCTCTATGAGGCCGTCAGCGAAGGCCGCCGTCCGGCCGGGCTGGAGCACTGGCTGCCCCTGCTGGCCGAAAAGCTCGATACGCTCTTCACCTATCTGCCCGACGTCCCGCTCGTACTCGACCATCAGGCCGAGGACGCGGTCGGCGAGCGCATCAGCCTGATCAAGGACTATTACGACGCCCGCAAGGCTGCGCTCGACCAGGGCGGGGCGGGCGGCATCCCCTACAAGCCGCTGCTCCCCGATGCGCTCTATCTCTCGCCGGCCGAATGGCGCGGCATCGTCGATGCCGCGGGCGTCGCGACACTCACGCCCTTTCAGTTGCCGGACAGCGAGGGCAAGCTCATCCTCGATCTCGGCGGCAAGCAGGGCCGCAGCTTCGCGGCCGAGCGCGCCGGCGAGTCCGGCAGTGTCTTCGAGGCCGCCGTCGCCCATGTCCGCGCGCTGGAAGCCGACGGCAAGCGCGTCATCCTCGCCGCCTGGTCGGAAGGGTCGCGCGAGCGCCTGGCCCATGTCCTCGAGGATCACGGGCTGAAGAGCGTCCAGATGACCGGCTCGCTGCGCGCGGCCTTCGATCTCAAGCCCGGCACGGTCGCGCTCGCGGTCTGGGGTTTCGAGAGCGGTTTCGAGGCCGGGCGCCTTGCCGTCATCGGCGAGCAGGACATTCTCGGCGACCGCCTCGTGCGTCCACGCCGCAAGACCAAGCGACCGCAGGATTTCATCGCGGAGCTGTCGTCGCTCGTGCCGGGCGATCTCGTCGTCCATGTCGATCACGGCATCGGCCGCTTCATCGGCCTGCAGTCGATCACGGCCGCCGGCGCTCCCCATGATTGCCTGGAGATCCATTACGCCGGCGATTCCAAGCTGTTTTTGCCGGTCGAAAACATCGAGCTTCTGTCCCGCTACGGCTCCGAGGACACCGAGGTCCAGCTCGACCGGCTCGGCGGCGGCGGTTGGCAGGCGCGCAAGGCCAAGCTCAAGCAGCGCATCCGCGAGATGGCGGGCAAGCTCATCCAGATCGCGGCGGCGCGCGCGCTCAAGGACGCGCCGCGCCTCGTGCCACCGGATGGGCTCTACGACGAATTCGTCGCCCGCTTCCCCTTTGAGGAGACGGAAGACCAGCAAAACACCATCGATGCGGTGCTGGACGATCTCGCGGCCGGGCGCCCGATGGACCGGCTCGTCTGCGGCGATGTCGGCTTCGGCAAGACCGAGGTCGCACTGCGGGCCGCTTTCGCGACCGCGCTCAACGGCAAGCAGGTCGCGGTCGTGGTGCCGACGACGCTGCTGGCGCGTCAGCATTACCGCAACTTCGCGGATCGTTTTGCCGGCTTACCTGTCAATGTCGGGCAGGCCTCGCGCTTCGTCGGCTCGGCCGATCTCAAGGCAGTGAAGCAGGGCGCGAGAGACGGCACGATGGACATCGTCGTCGGAACCCATGCCCTGCTCGGCAAGGGCGTCGACTTCAAGGATCTCGGCCTCGTCATCGTCGACGAGGAGCAGCATTTCGGCGTCGCCCATAAGGAGAAGCTGAAGGAATTGCGCGCCGAGGTGCATATGCTGACGCTCTCGGCGACGCCGATCCCGCGCACGCTCCAGCTCGCCATGACCGGCGTGCGCGAGCTCTCGATCATCGCGACGCCGCCGGTCGATCGTCTCGCCGTGCGCACCTTCGTCACGCCCTTCGACCCGCTGATCGTGCGGGAGGCCTTGCTGCGCGAGCGCTACCGGGGAGGGCGCTCCTTCTATGTCGTGCCGCGCATCGAGGACATCGCCGAGGTCAAGGATTTCCTCGACAAGCAGGTGCCGGAGGCCAAGGTCGGCATCGCCCATGGCCAGATGGCGGCGGGCACGTTGGAGGACGTGATGACGGCCTTCTATGACGGCCAGTACGACATCCTGCTCTCGACCACGATCGTCGAGTCGGGCCTCGATATCCCGACCGCGAATACGCTGATCGTGCATCGCGCCGACATGTTCGGCCTCGCCCAGCTCTACCAGCTCAGGGGCCGCGTCGGTCGCTCGAAGACGCGGGCCTATGCGCTCTTCACCGTCCCGGCCAACCGCAAGCTCACCGAGCAGGCCGACAAGCGGCTGAAAGTGCTGCAGTCGCTCGATACGCTCGGCGCCGGCTTCCAGCTCGCCAGCCACGACCTCGACATTCGCGGCGCCGGCAATCTCCTCGGCGACGAGCAGTCCGGCCATATCAAGGAGGTCGGCTACGAGCTCTACCAGCAGATGCTGGAGGAGGCCGTGGCAGCGCTCAAGGCCGGCATCGAGTTCGAGACCGAGACGCAATGGTCGCCGGCGATCCAGGTCGGTGCGCCCGTCATGATCCCCGAGCACTATGTCGCCGACCTGACGCTGCGGCTGACGCTCTACAAGCGCCTCTCGACCATGGACGACGATGCCGAATTGCAATCCTTCGGCGCCGAACTGGTCGATCGCTTCGGCCCGCTGCCGGAGGAGGTCAACCAGTTGCTGGAGATCGTCGCGATCAAGGCGCTCTGCAAGCGCGCCAATGTCGAGAAGGTCGAGGCCGGGCCGAAGGGCATCATCGTCGCCTTCCGCAACAACGAATTCGCCAATCCGGAAGGGCTGGTTTCGTATGTCGCGAAGATCGGCACGCTGGCGAAGGTGCGCCCCGACATGCGTGTCGTCTTCATCGACGATTTCGACAGCGTCGAGCAGCGGCTGAAGGCGACGCGCCGCCTGCTCACAGATCTCGCCCGCATCGCCGAACGCAAGAAGGCAGCCTGAGATCGGGGCCGGACCGCAGACTGTTCCGGCAGCCTGCGGTTGACCCAGAGCGGTGCATCGGTCGATAGTGCCGCCAGTCATGTTCCGTGAGCATCGGCCCGAACAGTCGGAAAACGCCGATGCAAAGCAAAAACCACAGCAAGATGGGGCGATCATGCTGTCGATTTCGAACCGGACTGCCCTGTGCCTGACAGGGATCGCGCTATCGGGCTGCATGCAGTCCATGCCGACGGCGGAAAGCTTGACCAAGCCGACGGTCGAAGCCTTTGCGCGGCTGAGTTCCTGGACGCCGTGGAAGCCGACGCCTGAGCAGGCGCCGCCTCTGGTGATCGCAGACACGCCTCCCGCCCGGCAGGAGATTGTAGCCGTGCCGCTCTCCGAGCCCGCCATCCAGCTGAAGGAACTGCGCCGGCCGGTCGAACGGCACCGGCCTCAGCAGACCGCAAGGCTGTCGACGGCCCGGACTGTGCCGGTTTCGGCGGGGCCGGTCCGCGCGACAGTTCCGCAGGAGAGCGCGCCGCTGCTCCCTGCCAAGGTGTCCTGCCAGACGACGAACCAGCCGGGCGAGCGCGTCAGGATGGAATGCAAGGCCGTCGAGTGAGGCGGTCGCGCCGCCGCCTCGATGCATGTCTGCCTGTCAGAAGTAGCGCACGTCCTCGGCCTCGACACTGAGCGGATCTTTGCCGCGCTTCGTCAGCCATGAGTAAACCGGCGGCACCCGGTCCGCGATCGATTCGACGTGGATGTCGATCAGGCACGGCCCGTCGGTGTAGGCGAAGGCTTTGGCCAGCGCCGCGTCGAGTTCCTCTGAGTTCGTCGCGGTCCAGGCTTTCACATCGAAGGCTTCGGCGATGGCCTGCCCGCGCGGCGGCGTAAAATCGACGCCGAAGCACTGGTTATGGCCTTTCAGGCGATGCAGGCCCTTGATCCATCCGAAAGTGCCGTTGTTGAACAGCAAGAGGATGGCTGGAACCTGCAACCGGACCAGCGTCTCCAATTCGCCGACCGACATCCCGAATGATCCATCGCCGAACATGCCGATGGGCCGGCGTTCCTTGTCCGCGAACCAGGCGCCGACAGTCGCCGGCAGCGCCGAACCGAGGCCGCCGAAGGCGCGCGGGATGGCGAAGCGCGTTCTGCGATCCTTGAGCTTGAGGAAACGCGTCATGTGAGGCGTCGGCGTGCCCGCATCCGAATAGATGTGAGCCGGCTTGCCGTAGAGCTCCAGAGCCTCGTTGAAGCAGCGCACGGCCCGTTCCGGCCGCAGAGGCGTCGCCTCCGAGCTCAACAGGGCTTCGGCATTCGCCCAGAAATTCGCGCGCAGCTCGTTGAGCTGATCCACCCAACCCTGCGTCCGGCCGGCATCGTTCTCGGCGGGAGCCATCTCGATCAGGCGTCGCAGGACGAGGCTGGCGTCGCCCTGGACCGACACCACGTTCTGATAATTGTTCGCCATGACCTCCGGATCGATATCGATCTGGGCGACGCGCTTGTTCAGCGTGATCTTCGGGAAGGTCCAGCCGATGGTGACGACCGAACCCATCCGCGAGCCCACGAAGAGCACGAAGTCGGCATGTTCCAGCGCCCAATTGGCATGCGGATGGAAGCCGTTGTCGCCGATGACGCCGACCGCGAGGCGATGGTCGTCGGGCATGGTGCCCTGTCCGGTCATCGTCGTGCAGACGGGGATGTTCAGGCGCTCGGCCAGCTCGGTGACGTCCGGGCCGGCGCAGGAGCGGTTGACGCCGCCCCCCGAGACGATCAGCGGGCGCTTGCTGCCGGTCAGCAGCGATATCAGCGTGTCGAGCTTTTCCGGGGCAGGGAGCGTCGGATAGGCCGGAAACTCCATGCATTCCGTCTCGACATGCATGGAGATGCGGGCCGGATCGACCTCCGCCATCAGCATATCCTCCGGAATCTGCAGGTGAACGGCGCCGGGCTTGCCGGAGGTCGCGACGCGAAAGGCGCGGCGGATGATCTCCGGCAGCTTTTCCGCCGACTTGACCTGCACGGACATCTTGGTGATCGGCTCGAAAAGACGTGCGCAATCGAGCTCGGTCAGGACGCCGCGGCCCTCGCCCGGCAGGGGAATGTCGATCGTCAGGAGAATGACGGGAACCGAGGAGGCGTTGGATTCCGCGACCGGCGGCAGCGAATACATGGCACCGGCGCCCGACGGGCACTCGAAAACGCCCGGCTTCCTGGTGAAGCGGCCATAGGCGTCGGCCATGTAGCCCGCCGAACGCTCGTCGCGCGCCATGACATGGCGAATGCGGCCCTCGTTCTGTTGCAGCGCTTCATAAAGCGGCACGTTCGTGTCGCCCGGCACGCCGAAGATCACCTCGACGCCATAGCCGATCAGCATCTCGACCAGGATATCCGCGCCACGCATGTCCGAGTTCTCCTTCAATGTCCTGCAATGTCTTGGTATCGACCGGGCCGTTGAGCCGGGAAGCGGGCGGTTCGTTTCGCATTCATTAGCCGCCTGTCCGGGACGGCGGGTTGGCTCGAGCTGCCGCAACCGACGATGCCGGCCCTCATGGCTCGATCCGTCCGAGCCTGAAGCGCCGGGGCGAGTACGGGCCGATGTCGAAGGCGCCTGGCAGCCCCGCCAGATGCTCGGCCACGATGCGGCCTGTCACAGGCCCTGAGGCAAAGCCGACATGACCATGTCCGAAGGCGTAGAAGACATTCGGGGATCGCGTGGATCTTCCGATGACCGGGAGGCCGTCCGGCGTCGACGGGCGATGCCCCATCCATTTGTCGACGC
The DNA here is from genome assembly GCF_050433265.1 of Allobosea sp. OAE752. Taxonomy (NCBI): domain Bacteria; kingdom Pseudomonadati; phylum Pseudomonadota; class Alphaproteobacteria; order Hyphomicrobiales; family Alloboseaceae; genus Allobosea; species Allobosea sp. OAE752. The sequence continues at coordinate 68,370 of NZ_JBNPXO010000005.1, read as the reverse complement.
TCAGTTCCTGCATCCGGGCCAGCGCAGGGTAGGTCCGGCGGGCATGGCCGATCAGGATATCGACGCGGCTCCAGTTCGGGGGCGTATCGATTGATGCCAGCTCGACCTGGCCGGACAGGCGCAGGCCCGCCAGCGTCGGCGTGTTCGCCATCTTGCCGTCGCTCGGCATGACCGGGTGGCGCGGTCCTCCCGCATTCAGGGGAATGACGCCGTGATAGCCCCGCTCGCTTTCAAGCGGGATCTCGTCGCCGGCACCGCTGGCCAGTCTCTTCGACCATGCCCCTGCGGCCACGACGGCCTGATCGCATGCGATCAGGCCGATATCGGTTCGGACGCCGACGAGCCGTTCGCCGGCGAACACGAATCCGCCCGCCTTGGCCCGGATCACCTTTGCTCCCCGGGCGGCTGCCATCTCGACGATCTTCGAGACGTAGCGGCCTGGATCGACGCAATGCGCGCCGTCCTCGGCGAGAATCCCGAACCCGTAATGCCGATCGAGATCCGGCTCCCTTTCGGCCAGAGCCGTGGCGTCGAGTTCCCGCCACCGAAGCCCGGTCATCCGCCGCAGATGCCAGGACAGCGCCTCCGCCTCGAAGGCACGCCTGTCCGGATAGGCGTAGAGCAGCCCTTCGCAGCGGATCAGTTCCGGCGTGCCGAGCTCATCGCTCAAGGCTTGGTGGCGCTGCGGGCTGTCATGGAGCAGTTGGCTCAGCGCCTGGGCGGTTGCCTCGACGCGCGGGACGGAGGAGCCCGCCCAGAGGAAGCGAAGCAGCCACGGCAGCAGCCGCGGGACATGCCGCCAGCGAATGACGAGGGGGCTGTCGGGATTCAGCAGATAGCCGGGGATCTTTTTCCAGAGGCCGGGCATCGACATCGGGACGACGGATGCCGGGCTGATCCAGCAGCCATGGCCATAGCTCGCGGACTGCCTGCCCGCCGGCTCGCCGATGTCGATCAGGGTCACCGCATGGCCCGCGCGCACGAGTTCGAGCGCGCTGCAGGCGCCGACGATGCCGCTGCCGATGACCAATGTGTGCGTTCTGGCGGCGTTGGGCATAACCATATCCCCTGGAATTTGGGCAATAGTTCTCGTCTCCGTCACGGCGGGGCCGTGAGCGGCTCAGGAAAAGCGGTGGTGCTTTCAGTCGGGCGTCAGCGCTCGGCGAGGATGCGCGCGTTCGATCTCAGCGAGCGCTCGGACACGCGAATTCCCAGACCTGGTCCATCGGGCACGACGACCTCGCCGTTGCGGTTCTCGATCTTCTCCTCGAGCACGTCTTCGGTGAGGACGTGATGCGGCATGTAGAATTCGCAGCCCAGCGAGATGCCCGGCGTCGCCGCGATGAACTGCGTCCCGGCCGCGAGGGCGATGCCGCCCTCGTAAAGCGTTCCGCCATAGCCGGGGATGCTGGCGAGATCGGCCAGCGCCATCAGCGCCTGCGCGTTGAGCATGCCGCCGGTCTTCATCAGTTTCACCGAGATGGCGTCGGCGGCCTGCAGCCTGATGATCTCCTGCAGATCGCGGGCATCGAAACAGCTCTCGTCGGCGAGGATCGGGGTGTCCAGGTCCGCGGTGAAAGAGGCCATGGCCGCCAGGCAATCGCGCGGCACAGGCTGCTCGATGAAGGTCGGCTTGAACTGGTCGACGTCGCGCAGCTTCTTGATGGCGCCGAATGGCTGGAGCGCCTGATTATAGTCGATGCGCAGGTCGATCCGGTCGCCGAATGCGTTCCGCATCGCCTCGAGATGAGCGACGTCCTCGGCATGGCTCTTCACCCCGGTCTTCACCTTGAAGATCCGGTTGCCCTTCGGAACCATCTCCTCCATGCGCCGCATATCCGCGTCGAAATCCGGATCGGCGATGGAGAAGGAGAGGGGGATGGTGTCGCGAACCCGGCCGCCGAGCAGATCCGCGATCGAGAGCCCCGACGACTGCCCGAGAATGTCGAACATCGCGGTCTCGATCGCGAGCTTGGCTTCGCCATGTCCGACGAGCGCCTTCTTCATCTGCAATGTCAGAGCGCGGATGCGATCGACCCGGGCGCCGATGACGAGCGGGCGCAGATAGATGTCGAGGGCCGCGACGGCGGCCTCGGCCGTGCCGGTGAAGACCTCCCACGGCGCAGCCTCGCCCCAGCCGACGATGCCCGAGGAGGAGGTCAATTCGACGAGGACGCGCTTCACCGTGCCCTTGACGTCGCCGACGCCCTGTTGCCTCGCCATCTTGATCGGGCTTTCGATCAGGAAGACGCGCAAATTGCTGACTGTTTCCATCGTATCGAACTCTTGTGCAGGCGTTTACCGGGGCGACGCGCCCTTATGGAAATGGCTCAGGAACGTCTTCGTCGCGTCCATCCTCGGCGTGTCGATCACCTCGCGCGCCGGGCCCTCTTCCACGACGTAGCCGTCGCGCATGAAGACCACGCGGTCCGCGACATCGCGCGCGAAGGTGATCTCGTGCGTGACGATCACCATCGTCATGCCGTCGGCGGCGAGCTTCTGCATCGCTTGCAGGACTTCGCCGACGAGCTCGGGGTCCAGCGCCGAGGTCACCTCGTCGAACAGCATGACCTCCGGCTCCATGGCCAGAGCGCGGGCAATCGCGACGCGCTGCTTCTGGCCGCCCGACAGCGTGTCGGGCATCTGCGAGGCACGGTCCGCGAGCCCGACCTTTTCGAGCTGCGCCATCGCCTGGTCGGTCGCCGTCTTCCGGTCCAGCCCCTTCACATGGATGGGGGCCTCGATGACGTTGCCCAGCACCGACATGTGCGGGAACAGGTTGAAGCTCTGGAACACCATGCCGGTGCGGGTGCGGAACGCGGCCAGCGATCTGGTCTTGGGCTGCTGGACCGATTTCCCGAACTGGAAGCTGGCTTCCCCGACGCGGATGGTTCCGTCATCGGGGGTCACCAGCAAGTTGATGCATCTCAGCAGCGTCGACTTGCCCGATCCCGACGGCCCCAGCAAAGCGACGACGCCGCCTTGCTCGACCTGCAGGTTGATGTCCTTCAAGACCTCCAGCTGGCCGAAGCATTTCCGCAACCCGGAGATCTCGATCATCGGCGTTTTCGCTGTCATCGGGCCTCTCCCAGGCGGCGCTCGCGGCGGCGGACATACAGCGTCAGGGGGAAGAGGATCATGAAATAGGCGACCGCCACGGCCGAGTAGGTTTCCAGCGGGCGGAAGCTGTCATGGGCCGCGATCTGGCCCTGATAGACCAGGTCGGGAACAGCGAGAACCGACACCAGGGAGGTGTTCTTGAACTGCAGGATCGACTGGTTCATCAGCGCCGGGAGCATCCGGCGCAGAGCCTGGGGCAGGATGATGCGGCGCATGGCCAGCGCAGGCGTCATTCCCAACGCCGAAGCGGCTTCGGACTGACCGGGGTCGATCGAGACGATGCCGCCACGGATGATCTCGGCGTAGAACGAGCCGCCATAGCAGGAGAGGGCGAGAAGCGACGCGGTGATCGGGGTCATTTCGATGCCCGCGATCATCGGCAGCGCATAGTAGCACCAGATCAGCTGCACCAGGACCGGCGTGCAACGAAAGACCTCGATGAAGCCGAGCGCGAACCCGCGCAGAATCCTGAAGCGGGACAGCAGGCAGATGGCCGCGGTCATGCCGATGGCCAGGCCGCCGACGACCGTCGCGGCCGTGAAAGCCACAGTCACGCCCAGACCCTGCAGGAGCAACCAGCGGTAGCCCCACAGGATGGAGAAATCCCATTCATACATGGTGGTGAAGTCCCGTGATCGAAATCGAGCATGGAGGGGCTTAAAGCCCCGCCATATTAGACCATCAGATTTCGAATCCGGGGGGGAAGTCGCTTTCCTTGACGCCGACGAGTTCCATGTTCTTCACGACGGCGTTCTTGATGAAGCCGCTGTCGCGTTCCTTGCTGATCCAGCCATCCACGAATTCGCGCCAGGACTGATCGGCCTCACGCCGGAAGCCCGCATTCGAGGTGGTGAAATCGGCCGGAGTCGGCATGACGATCTCGCCGAGCGCGGCGTTCTTGGCGCGCAGCGAGAGCGAGAGGATCAGAACCAGACACTGCGCATCGACGCGCCCGGCCTGCAAGGCAGCGGTCGCGTCGCTGGCCGTCTTCAATCGCGAGATCTGGGCATTGGGCGCGAGGCGGGTGACGGCGGCGTCATGCGACGAACCGGCATCGACCGCGATCCGCATTTCCGGCTTGTTGAAGTCGCTCCAGCTCTTCGCTCCCAGGCCCTTCTTGGTGACCATCGTGAAGGCGTTCTTGAAGACCGGGCCGGAGAAATCGATGACCTTCTGCCGTTCCGGCGTGGGGTTGAGGCCGAAGAAGACGTCGATCTTGTCGGCCTGGAGATCCAGCACCGAGTTGCCCCACGTCGTTTCCAGGATCGACATCTTCACGCCGAGATCGTCCGCGAGCTTCTTGCAGATATCGATGTAGAATCCGCGCCAGCTGCCGTCGGTGACGCTCTTCTGATAGTAGGGAGCCCCGTCCGCCACGGCTGCGATCCGAAGGGTGCCTGACGCTTTGATCCGCTCCAGGGAACCGGCCGCCAAAGCGCCTTTCCCCGTATAGAGACCGGCTGCTCCGGCAACCGCGCCAAAGCCGATCAGCTTGTTGAACTCACGCCTGTCCATACTCTTCCCCTCTCCAGTTCACATCCGGCGGCTCTGGCTTTCTGCGCCTGAGCTGTTGCCTGTCCCCTCGGATCAGTCGCTCAGGCTCTCTTTATCGAGCCGGACGGACCGAGTTTGACCGGCTCCCCGATGAAACAAAAACGTTGAAAATTTCATCTAGGATGACTTTTAATCATGATGGCCACCGAGGTTCTCATGAGACGTTACCTACCGTCGCTCTCAGCTTTGCACGCATTTGAGGCGGCAGCGCGATTCATGAATTTCACCAAGGCGGCGGAGGATCTGGGCCTCACGCAGAGCGGCATCAGCAGGCAGATCCACAATCTGGAGAAATTTCTCGGCGTGCCGTTGTTCCACCGGTCGGGACCACGTCTGGTTCTGACGGAAGTCGGCGCGAACTATTACCGGGACCTCGCGCTGACGCTGGACAAGCTCCAGGAAATCACCATCGACGCCGTGCGGGGGCGCTCCGTCGATAGCTCCCTCATGATCGGCACCCATCCGACATTGGGCGCGCGCTGGCTCCCCAGGCGGATCGAAACATTCATCCGCGCGCATGCGGAGATCCCGATCGAAGTCACGCTGGCGCCCGCGGATCTGGACTTCGAAACCACGCGCCTCGACATCGCCATTCTGCGAGGGGTCGGGACCTGGCTGAACGCCAGGTCGGTCGAATTGTTTGCCGAAGAGATTGCCATTGTGGCTTCGCCCAAGCTGGTGGAGCTCGGAACGAAGCTTGAAAACGAGGATTTCGCGAAATTCCCGATGCTGCAGAACGCCAGCCGCCCCAGCATGTGGCTGCATTGGCTGCGGCTTTCCGGGCTCAACTATCAGGGCCGAATTCAGGGAACCCGGTTCGCGCACACCGAGATGCTCATCAATGCCGCGGTCCAGGGCATCGGCATTGCCATCGTGCCCGTCTGCTACATCGAAGCCGAGCTCGCTCGAAACGAACTCCATATGCCGTTTGGACCGCCGATCTTGTCGGGCGACTCCTATTATGCGGTGTATCCCGAAAGAAAGGCGCAATTGCCGAGCGTGGTGGCGTTCCGCGGCTGGGTCACGCGCGAGACGCGAACCTATCGAAAGCTGAAGACGCAGTAATGCGCGTCGCATCCGTCGTTCGGCAGGGCGGCTGAAGGTACCGGGCGATGATCTGACCGGCCTTCCGAAAAGCGACCCGCCGTGAAGTAGGCTTTTGAGCTTTTGGAAGATGCCCTGTGGCTGCCCATACCGGCCGGCGCAACGCGCCTCCCGACGACGGCCCTGGAACGCAGCTTGCCCCGGTAGCCCGCACAGGACCGGGAGATGTCATCGTGGGTCAGACTAAGTATCGTCACGACACAAGCCGCACCGCGGTTGTCTCGTTTCAAGCCTCTGAGCGGCATGAGCAGATCGCTTGGCTCAAGGACTTTGCTGTCGGCCTGGCGGTCGCCATCGGCGCCGGAACCGTGTTCGCCCTGGCGATGTCCTTGTGTCACGCGGTCTGGACCGCGCTGAGCTGACTTCGATCGATAGCGGCCTCAGGCTGCCGCAGCACGATCGAGTTTCGGAACGACGGCGTCGATGAACCTGTCCATCGTTGCTTCACCCATATCCACGGCCTTGGCACCTTCACCGTGGATGATCCTCACATCGGTGATGCCGAGGACGTTGAGAATGGCCGTGAGGTATCGCGGGGCAAAATTGAGGTGGTCGATGGGCGAGGCCTCGCCATAGATGCCGCCGGATGCCAGCACCACGGTGGCCTTCTTGCCGATCAGCAGTCCCTTGCCGTCGAAGCCAAGTGTTACGCCCTTGCGCACGATGTGATCGATCCAGGCTTTGAGGCTGGCCGGGATATTGTAGTTGTAGACCGGCGTGGCGATGACAAGCTCGTCAGCTGCCAGCAATTCGGCAACCAGCGCGTCCGAGAGGCGCAGTTGCTCGGCCATGTCCGAGGTATGGGCATGCGGTGGCGTGAAATAAGCCGATAACCACGGCATGGTCACGTGCGGCAGCGCATCCACGGCCAGGTCGCGCCGCACGATCGCGCCATCGGGGTGCACCTCGAGCCAATTGGCGACAAGGCGTTTGGTCAGCTGACGGGAAATCGAAGCCTCGCCGCGCGCGCTGGTTTCGACAACGAGAAGGTTGGGCATGGCGTCCTCAAGGCTTGGGCTGAACAGCCGGAACAGATGTGGACGATATGTAGGGCTTTCTATTCAGCGGCGAGAGCGATAATAAAGTGATCATCTCTATCGGCTAATGAGATGGATTATGATCGGCAGTCTCAGCCTCGACCAATTGCGCGTCCTGGTGACGATTGCTGATACCGGCAGCTTTTCAGCGGCCGGGCGGCAATTGCGCCGCGCGCAATCGGCAATCAGCCAGTCGGTAGCGACATTGGAAGCCGCGCAGGGCGTCCAGCTCTTTGACCGCAGCACCCATCGCCCCCGCCTGACTGAAACGGGCCGGGTTCTGGTCGATCAGGCCCGGCTGGTGCTTTCGAGCGCGGCACGCTTCGAGGCCGTCGCCATCGGTGCGCGAGGCGGGATCGAGCCCGAGCTCGCCCTGGCCATAGATCCGCTGGTGCCCACCGCCCCGCTCATCGAAAGCCTGCGCGCTTTGCACCAGGCCTATCCGCATCTTCCCATCAGCTTCTCGACCGAGGGGCTGGGCGGGGCGCTGCGTCGTTTGCGCAGCGGCGACGTCGCACTGGCCTTCTGCCTGCTGCTGCCGGTGGTGCCCGAGGACGTCGTGGCTTCGCCGATCCTGCGCGTGGCGCTGACGCCCGTGGTCAGCGCCGAACACCCATTGGCAGTGCTTGGTCGTCCGGCAACCCGCGACGACCTGGAGCGCCATATCCAGCTCGTCCTGTCCGATCCGGTCGATCGGGAAGCGAACAATTACGGCCTGGCCAGCGCCACGCGGTGGCGCTTTGTCGACCTCGGCCGCAGACTGGATTTCCTGCTGGCCGGCTTCGGCTGGTGCCGCATGCCGGAGTATCTGATTGCCGATCATCTCGCAGCCGGCAATCTGGTTCGGCTCGAGCTGGCCGAAGATGCCCGTGACCCGGCGAACGCCCTGACCATCTACGCCGCCCGCATGGCGGACCATGTACCTGGCCCGGCTGGCCGGTGGCTCCTTAACGACCTGCAGGCCCGGCTGTCGCTCTGATCCGGTCAAACAGTTTTCGTCAGTATCGCCTCGAAGATGACATGTCAGTCGCCAGAACCAGCAAGGTTCATGTCACCTTGCTCAGTTCACGGACGGGGAGACGGCTGATGCTGTATCCTGTGGCTGTTTCAGCCGCGCGGCGCAGCATGGCCGGGTCTGACACTCCCTGATGGTCCAGCCGCGGCGTATAGGGCGCCTCCAGCCGTGCCGCCTCCTCGTCGGTGAGGCTGATCGACAGGGATGCCACGGCGTCGTCGATATGCTCTGCTTTCAGCGCACCGACGATCGGAGCTGCCACCACAGGATTGCGACGCAACCAGGCCAGCGCAATCATGGGCCGGCCGACGCCCCGTTCTTCCGCAATCGCCCCCACCGCATCGACAATCAGCTTGTCGCTGTCGGCCGTGGCTGCTCCTAGCTTGTAGACCGCTTCGCTTTCCGCTCGTGCAGTGGTCACACCCCACGGCCGGGCCAGCCGGCCGCGGTTGAGAGGGCTGTAGATGATGGTCTGCACCCCTTCATCGATGCAAAGCGGATGCATCTCGCGCTCTTCCTCGCGGTCGAGAAGATTGTAGCTATCCTGCATCGACACGAAGCGGGCCCAGCCATTGGATTCCTGCAGGTGTAGCGCTTTGCCGAATTCCCAGGCCTTCATGGACGATGCGCCGAGATAGCGGACCTTGCCGGCCTTGACGACATCGTTCAGGGCCGCGAGCGTTTCTTCCCAGGGGGTGGTCCTGTCACGACGATGGATTTGGTAGAGGTCGATATAGTCGGTGCCCAGGCGCCTGAGGCTCATATCGACTTCGGTCATGATCGCCTTGCGCGATAGCCCCATACTATTGGGTCCGTCGCGCATGGGGGCGCTGAGTTTGGTGGCGATCACCACGTTTTCGCGGTGTGCAAAGTCCTTCAGGGCCCGCCCGAGGATCTCCTCGCTGGAACCGTTCGAATACAAATTGGCGGTGTCGAAGACATTGATGCCCGCCTCGAGTGCATGGCGAACGAGACGTCGACTTGCTTCCTCGTCGAGCGACCAGGAAGGGTAACCGCGCGACGGGTCCCCGAACCCCATACAGCCAATAGCGATAGGCGAAATATCGAGGCCCGTCCGGCCGAGCTTGGCATATTGCATGTCCGTCTCCACATGCACTATATTCGGACAACTGTCCGCTTATTGCCAAATAACGGACAATTGTCCGCTTAGTCAAGAGGCGATATGGCTGCACAAGAGGATGGATTGCGAGCGGACGCCCGCGCCAACCGTGATCGCATCCTCGAGGTGGCACGAAAGGCCCTGACCGCCGATCCCGAAACGCCGCTCAGCGCCATCGGCAAGGCAGCCGGAGTCGGGCAAGGCACGCTCTATCGGCACTTCCCGACGCGGGAAGCTCTGGCCCTGGCGATTTATCGCAAGGAGATCAACGCCCTTGCGGCTCTCGCATCCACGCTTCTGCAGGAGCATCCGCCGCTGGAGGCATTTCGTCTGTGGTGCGCCCAGGTGGCGGATTCCAGCGCCATGAAGCGCGGCGTGGCAAAACTTCTGCAAGGGGCCACGTCCGAGGATGACGAACGCGAAACCTATCAGCAGATGCTGTTGGCAGTGCGTTCACTCATCGCTGCATGCGAGACCGCCGGCGCGATTGATCGCGATGCAAATGCCGATGATGTTTTGATGCTTCTCGGAGTCCTCTGGCAAATCCCATCCCATCGCGGCAGGGATGCTCAGGCAGCGAGGATCATAGCGCTCATCTTCAGGGGGTTGGGTGCCGAAGACGAGCCAGGCAGCCTCGCTGGACCATGAAGCTCGTTCTGTGTTGGAGCGCGTGTCGGGGGTATGGTTCGCTATGCCAGTTGGCGGCGATGCAGTGATCGGCAACCAATGGCGGAAGGGGTGGGATTCGAACCCACGGTGGGCTTGCACCCACGGCGGTTTTCAAGACCGCTGCCTTAAACCACTCGGCCACCCTTCCGGTGGCCCGTTCAATGCCGCTCGCCCACAGATTTTGCAAGTGGCCCGGAAGCTGTCCCGTGCACAGCCGTTCGGCTCAAAATCACGCCGATCCGGCGATTTTCGACCGCTTTCGAGGCCCGGCGACCACCCTGTTCCGAGCGTGGCATAGGCGCAACGTTCCCCCGAAAAAACCGAAGGGTCGGCGGATCGGGTTGACACGTGTCCGTTTTCCGACACTTTTGTGCCCGCTCCAAGGCAGGGGATGGCCCTCCGATGGCGGCGCGTCGCGCTGTCTTCGTTTAACGATCCCTTAATGGAATTAGCCGAAAACTCGGCAAGGTCGCGCTTGCGACTTTGGTCCGGCGCGACGTTTTTGGCTTGAAAGACGGAATGACGGCATGATTCGAGGCGCTCGCTTGTCGACCATGGAAACGTCCTCCGAAGACTCCGGGTCGATCACGGCGCCCTCTGGCTCCATGTCCATTGCAAGACTCGGCTGCGTGGTTCTCGCCGGGCTGCTCGTCGCCAACTGCGCCGGAAATCAGGTTGCCGGTCGCCGCTCCAAGGAAATCGGCGCCTTTCCGCAGTCGAAATACGGCGCCGCCAGCCCGCGCGTCATCGCCGATGGCGAGCCGGTACCGAAGGGCGGGGGGCGCCTGCTGGTCGGAAAAGCCTATTCGGTCGCGGGCAAGCGCTACGTCCCATTCGAAAAGCCCGTCGGCTACAGCGCCGTCGGCACGGCCTCCTGGTATGGCGAGGCTTTCCACGGCCGCCGAACCTCGAACGGCGAAGTCTACGACCGCAACAGCATCACCGCCGCGCACCCGACCATGCCGCTCCCGGCATATGCGCGCGTCACCAACCTCCTCAATAACCGTTCGATCATCGTGCGCGTAAACGACCGCGGACCGTTCCATGGCGGCCGCCTGATGGACGTTTCGCAGAAGACGGCCGAGGCGCTGGCCTTCCGCCATCTCGGCACGGCCCGCATCAAGATGGAATATCTCGGCCAGGCCTCGCTGGCGGGCTCGGACGATAATCTCCTGCTTGCGACGCTGCGCACGGACGGCTCGCCGGCTCCGATCCCCGGAACCAGCGCGCGCACCATGGTCGCGAGCGCGAGCGGGGTGTCGACCACGCGCACGCCGACCCCGGACCTGGACACACAGCCCGCATTCGAGCCTGAACCGGCCCCGGTCAGCGCGCCGCCAGCCAGCCAGCCGGTCGCGCAGGCTTATGCGCCGCCGCAGCCGCGCGTCGTCGCGCCGAGCGACCCCGTCGTCGCCAGCTTGGCCTCGGCGAGTTCGAGGCCGCTGAATACGCCGGTTTCGACGGCTGCGGGTACGCCGGTTCATGCCGCGCCGCTGCCGCCCAACCGTCCGTTCGATCTCGACACCATTGCCAACGCAGCCCGGCCGGTCGCGGTTCCCGCGACCCTGCGTACGACCTTGCCGCCGGTGCGGGGCAATGTCGCAAGCCTGTTCGCCACGCCCGAGAAGGCGCCGGGCGAGCGCTTCTCCGGCAATCACCCGCTGAACCGGCTGGCACCGCAGACGCTGCAATCGCTGGCACGGAATTGACGCTGGCCCGGCTTGACTTCGGCCGGGGCGCTCTGCTTCAGATCGGAGTATGAGCGCGACGTTTGACCCGACATCGCAAGGCAGGCCGTTCCCCCTCGCGGGAAGGTTTCTGCGCGGGTTGGCGCTGCTGCTTCTCGTCTTCGTCGCGGCTCCCGAAGCGCGAGCCCAGAATTTCCAATCGCAGGCGCCCTTCGCCTTCCTGCTCGATTCCGACAGCGGCGCGGTTCTCTACGAGAAGTCGGCCGACGATCCGATGGTGCCGGCCAGCATGGCCAAGATCGCGACCGCGCTCGTCGCCTTCCAGGAAATCGGGGCAGGGCGGCTCAATCTCGATAGCGAGATCGGCATTTCCGAGAATGCCTGGCGCAAGGGCGGCGCCCCGGCGCGCGGCACGACGATGTTCGCGATGGTGCGCAGCCGGATCAAGCTCTCCGACATCCTGCAGGGCTTGATCGTCCAGGCGGGCAACGACGCGGCCATTGCGCTGGCCGAAGCGATCGCCGGCGACGAGGCGACCTTCGGCCGTATCATGACCGAGCGGGTGAGGGCGCTCGGCCTGACGAAATCCGTCTTCCGCAACGCGACCGGCATGCCCGATCCCGAACAGCGGGTCACGGCGCGCGAGCTCGCGCTGTTGGCGAACCACATCGTCAAGACCTACCCCGAGCTCTACAAAATCTTCGGCCAGAAGGAATTCACCTGGAACAAGATCCGCCAGGTCAACCGCAATCCGCTGCTGACGATGGAGATCGGGGCGGATGGATTGCAGACCGGCGATCTGGAGGAATCCGGCTATGGGCTGGTCGGCTCGGCCATCGAGAACGGCCAGCGGCTGATCGTCGTGGTGAACGGGCTCAAGAACGGGCGGGACCGCGCCGCCGAGGCCCGCAAGCTGCTCGAATGGGGTTTCCGAGCCTTTGAGAAGCGCCAGCTCTTCGCCGATGGCGAGGTGATCGGCGAGGCCAGCGTCTATGGCGGCGAGAAGGGCCGCATTGCCCTGCGGACCAAGGGCGCGGTCAGCCTGCTGTTGCCGCGTGGCACGGGCGAGCGCCTCTCGGCCCGGATCGTCTATCAGGGCCCCTTGAATGTGCCGGTGCAGGAAGGCGCCGCGGTGGCGCAGCTCGTCGTCTCGCGCGGCGATGTGAAGACGCTGGAGGTTCCGCTCTACGCCGCGGAGACGGTCAAGGCGGGGAGTTTGCAGAGCCGGGCGCTCGATGCCTTGCTCGAAGTCTCGACCGGCTGGGTTCGTCAGGCGCTCGCCCGGATCACGCGGTCCTGACGTGCAGCACGGTCATTTCATCACGCTGGAAGGCGGCGAGGGCGCCGGCAAGTCGACGCTGGCGAGGACGCTGGCGCAACGGCTGCGCGATGGCGGCGCGAGCGTCGTCACGACGCGCGAGCCCGGCGGCTCGCCAAAGGCGGAAGCCATCCGCGAGGCCATCCTGGCCGGCCGCATCAAACAATACGGCGCCTTTGCCGAGGCGCTGATGTTTTCGGCGGCGCGGATCGACCATATCGACCGCCTGATCCGCCCGGCTCTGGCGCAGGGCAACTGGGTGATCTGCGATCGCTTCATCGATTCGACCCGCGTCTATCAGGGCGTCCTCGGCGATATCGACGCGAGTTTGCTCGGCGAGCTCGAACAGGTCACCATCGACGGGCTGATGCCGGAATTGACGCTGATCCTCGATCTCGATCCCGAAATCGGTCTCGCCCGCGCCGCCAAGCGTCGCAGCCCCGGCGAGAGCGTCGATCGTTTCGAAGGCGAGGCGCTCGCCTTTCATCGCAAGCTCCGCGGGGCCTATCTGGACATCGCCAGGCGCGAGCCGCAACGTTGCGTCGTGATCGATGCGGCGCTGCCGGCGGAAGAACTCGCCGACGCCGCCTGGAACGCCCTGCGCGACCGCCTCCCAATCGGACCGGAATCCTGATGCGCGAGACCAGCGACGAACCAGACCGGCTGCCCATCGCGCCGCATCCGCGCGAGACCCTGGCCCTGATCGGCCACGCGTCGCAGGAACGCGCCTTCCTCGATGCGCTGCGCGGCGGCCGGATGCATCATGCCTGGCTGCTCGGCGGCCCGGAGGGCATCGGCAAGGCGAGCTTCGCCTATCGTGCCGCGCGCTTCATGCTGGCGGCGGGCGATCCCTCGGAGCGGGCGGCCCGTAGCGACAGCCTCGCCATGCCGGAGAACGACCCGGCGACGCGGCGCGTCATGGCCCGCTCGCATCCGGATCTGCATCTGCTGCGCCGCAGCCTGAAGCCGGACGGCAAGAGCTACACCAGCAACATCCCCGTCGATGCGGCTCGCCGCGTCATCGACCGCTTCGGCGCCAGCGCGGCGGAAGGCGGCTGGCGCATCTGCATCGTCGATTCCGCCGAGGATATGGACCGGCCGACCGCGAACGCCCTGCTGAAACTGCTGGAAGAGCCGCCGCCAAGGGCGCTGTTCCTCATCGTCGCCCATGCGCCGGGAAGGCTGCTGCCAACGATCCGTTCGCGCTGCCGGCTCCTGAGCTTCGAGCCTTTGCCGGCCGAGCAGGTGCTCGAGGCCGGGAGCATCGCCCTGGAGCGCATGGAGACGCCGTTCGACGCGTCGGCCCTGCTGCGGGCGTCCCATCTCGCGGAAGGCTCGGTCAGGCGCGCCCTGACCTATGTCGATCCCGAGACGCTAGCGCTGGTCGAGGCGGTGCGGGCACGGCTCGATGCCTTGCCGCAGATCGACCTTGCTGCCCTGCTGGCGCTGGCCGAGGACGTCGCCGGCAAGGCCGGCGAGCGCGACTTCGCCGTGATGATCGAGACGGTGCAGGGCTGGCTCTCCGACCATCTCCACGCGCATGCTGCGGCGCAACCGGCGCGCCTTGCACCGCTGGCGGAGGTATGGGAAAAGCTGGAACGTTCGGCGCGCGAGGTCGAGACCTATAATCTCGACCGCCGCCCGCTGGTGATGTCGATGTTTCATGATCTGTCGGCTGCGGTTTCCCGCTCGCGCGCAGCGTGAAGCGAAGCTCTCGGACAGATGATGGCCACGGCCCCGAAATTCTACCTGACGACCGCGATCCACTATACCAACGGGCCGCCGCATATCGGCCACGCCTATGAGATGGTGGCCGCGGACGCGATCGCGCGCTTCAAGCGGCTCGACGGCTACGACGTCTTCGCCATGACCGGCACCGACGAGCACGGCCAGAAGGTGCAGCGCACGGCCGCTCAGAACGGTCTTTCGCCGAAGGCGTTCGTTGACGGGATCGCGGCCCGCTTCCACGAGATGGAGCAGGCGCTCGGCTGTTCCTTCGACCGTTTCATCCGCACCACCGATCCTGACCACAAGATCTCGACCGACGAGCTCTGGCGCCGGATGGAGGCCAATGGCGACATCTATCTCGCCAAATATTCCGGCTGGTATTCCGTCCGCGACGAAGCCTTCTACGGCGAAGAGGAGACCACCCTCCAGCCCGACGGCACGCGGCTGGGCGGGCAGGGGACCCCGGTGGAGTGGGTCGAGGAGGAGAGCTATTTCTTCCGCCTCGCCAAATACCAGGACGCGCTGCTGAAGCTTTATGCGGACGTGCCGGACTTCGTCTCGCCCGAGACGCGGAAGAACGAAGTCGTCTCCTTCGTCAAAGGCGGGCTCGAGGATCTCTCGATCAGCCGCACATCCTTCGACTGGGGGCTGCCCGTTCCGGGCGACCCGAAGCATGTCATGTATGTCTGGGTCGACGCGCTCAACAACTACCTGACCGGAACGGGCTTTCCCGATCCGGCGAGCCCGCGCGCCCATTACTGGCCGGCCGACGTCCACATCATCGGCAAGGACATCGTCCGCTTCCACACGGTCTATTGGCCGGCCTTCCTGATGTCGGCAGGGCTGCCGCTGCCCAAGCGCGTCTTCGGCCACGGCTTCTTGCTGAACAAGGGCACCAAGATGTCGAAGTCGCTCGGCAATGTGGTCGACCCGTTCGACCTCGCCGCGACCTATGGCGTCGACCAGTTGCGTTATTTCTTCCTGCGCGAGGTCTCCTTCGGCCAGGACGGCAATTACAGCCATGACGCCATCGTCGGGCGGATCAATGCCGACCTCGCCAACGATCTCGGCAATCTCGCGCAGCGCTCGCTCTCGATGATCGCCAAGAACTGCGAGGGCAGGGTGCCGCCTTGCGGGACGCTGACCGAGGCCGACGACGCGATGCTCGCCATGGCCGACGGCGCGCTCGCCAGGGCGCGCGAGGCGATGAAGGATTTCGCCCTGCACAGCCTGCTCGCCGAGATCTGGGCCGTGGTGGCGGAGGCGAACCGCTATTTCGCCGCCAACGAGCCCTGGCGCTTGACCAAGACCGATCCGGCCCGCCGTGACACCGTGCTCTATGTCACGATCGAGGTGATCCGGCAGGTCGCGATCCTGGTGCAGCCGGTGATGCCGGTGGCCGCGGGCAAATTGCTCGACCTGCTTGGCGTTCCGGCCGAGGCGCGCAATTTCGCGGCACTCGGCAAGGCCGGTCGTCTGGGCAGCGGGACAGCGTTGCCGGCGCCGAGCGCGGTCTTCCCGCGCTATGTCGAGCCCGAGGATGGTCAGGCCGCGTGATGCTGATCGATACGCATTGCCATCTCGACTTTCCGGATTTCGCCGAGGACCTGCCGGCCTATGTCGCGCGGGCCGAGGCCGCCGGCATCGGCCGGATGGTGACGATCTCGACACGGGTGGCGCGTTTCGCGGACTATGCCGGAATCGCCGAGCGCTTTCCCTCGGTCTGGTTCTCGGTCGGCACCCATCCGCATCAGGCGCATGAGGAGCTCGACGTCACGGCCGAACGGCTCGTCGAGCTGTCCCGTCACCCACGCTGCGTCGCCATCGGCGAAGCCGGGCTCGACTATCACTACGATTCGAGCCCGCGCGAGGCGCAGGCGCAGGGGTTCCGCACGCACATCGCCGCGGCGCGCATGACGCAGTTGCCGCTCGTCATCCATTCGCGCGAGGCCGATGACGACATGGCGGCGATCCTGCGCGAGGAAATGGGGAAGGGCGCCTTCCCCGCCATCCTGCATTGTTTCACGGCCGGCGAAGCGCTGGCGATGACCGGCGTCGAGCTCGGCCTCTATGTCTCCTTCTCCGGCATCCTGACCTTCAAGACCTCCGAGAACCTGCGCCGGATCGCCCGCATGGTTCCGCGCGAACGGCTGCTGGTCGAGACGGACGCGCCCTATCTTGCGCCCGTGCCGTTCAGAGGCAAGCGTAACCAGCCCGCTTATGTCGCTGAGACAGCGAAGGTTCTGGCCGATACGATCGGCGTCGACTTCGACGAGGCCGCCCGGATCACCACGGAAAACGCGCAGCGTTGTTACTGGAAGATGGATCACGCCGCGCCCGTGGCGCAGGTCGCCTGATCCGGCCATGGCGCTGACGGTCACGATCCTCGGCTGCGGCTCCTCCGGCGGTGTGCCGCGGCCCGGCTCCGGCTGGGGCGCCTGCGATCCTGCCGATCCGAAGAACCGCCGCCGGCGCTGCTCGATCCTGGTGACGCGTTCCGGTCCGGACGGCACGACGCGGGTGCTGGTCGACACGTCGCCGGATCTGCGCGAGCAGCTTCTCTCGGCCGAGGTTCCGGCGCTCGACGGCGTGCTGATGACGCATGACCACGCCGACCATACCCACGGCATCGACGATTTGCGCGCGCTGGTCCTGCACATGCACCGTCGCATCCCCATCTATGCCGACAAGCCGACGCAGGCTTCGCTGCATGGACGCTTCGGCTATCTCTTCGAGATGCCGCCGGGCAGCTACTATCCGCCGATCCTCGATCTGAATGAGATCAGCGCCGGGCGCAGCCGGACGATCGACGGCCCCGGAGGCCCGATCGAGGCGCTGCCGTTCCGCGTCGAGCACGGGCCGAATTACGAAGCGCTCGGCTTCCGTTTCGGCGATCTGGCTTATCTGCCGGATGTCAGTCTGATCCCGCCGGCCGCCCTGGAGGCCATGGCGGGGCTTGATGTGCTGATCCTCGATTGCTTGCGCGAGACGCCGCATCCGAGCCATTTCCATCTCGCGCAATCGCTTGAGACGATCGCAGCGTTGAAGCCAAAGCGCGCGATCCTGACGAACCTCCATGCCGATCTCGATTATGCGAGCCTGTCCAAACGTTTGGAGGGAAATATCGAGGTTGCGTATGATGGACTGATCATCGAGACACGGGCCTGACATCCGGCCCTGGCCGTGTTTCGGCATGAGTTTATGTTCCAGATCGAGCGGTTTCGGCAACTGTTGCACTTCGATACTCTCGTAAGTGCAATGTCTTACGTGTAACTTGGAGAATTCTGCAGTTGCAGCTTCATGCAACAACGGTCTGTTGCATAACGCAAATTCGAAAAGGCAACACACGAGGATCTGTTGCAAAAAACAACGATCGACGTGTTGCATTGTGAAGCTATCGGCGAGTGCCCGTGCACAGGAATGGGCCGGCGCGCCCTAAAACTGGCGCTGTAGCCGGCCTATTCCTGTGCGCCGGCACGCATCCAGCTATCTTCAGCTTCTATGGCTTCAAGGAGGGCTGCGACCTTCACCGTGGCGAAATGGCAGAAGGTGTCCGAGACCGCATAAGGCAGGACGATCAAGTCGCGGTGGCGTATCGCGCCGCAGGTGTAGACGACGTTCGGCACGTATCCTTCCCGTTCCGAAGGCTCGGGCTGGACGAAAGGCTGGCGCAGGCGTCCCAACACTTTCGATGGGTCCGCCTTGTCGAGCAGAACCGCCCCGATCGTATATTTTCGGACCGCTCCGACGCCGTGGATCAGGAGGAGCCAGCCCTCGTCGAGTTCGATCGGCGAGCCGCAAGTGCCGATCTGCACGAACTCCCACGGGTATCGCGGCTTCAGGAGCGCGACCCCGCCGTCCCAGGTCAGGAGATCATCCGAATAGATCAGATGGAGGTTCTCATTGTCCTGCCGGGAGATCATCGCGTAGCGGCCGCCGAGCTTGCGCGGAAACAGCGCCATGCCCTTGTTCACGGCAGCCGCCCCCCGCAACGGCGACAGCCGGAACGACAGGAAGTCTCGGGTCTCGATCAGCTCGGAGCGGATCGACCTGCCGTCATAGGCCGTATAGGTGGCGCGATAGACGATGCCGTCATCCTCCTCGAAGGCGACGAAGCGCGCATCCTCGATGCCGTTCGACTGTGCCGCGGTCACGGGAAAGATCACCCGCTCGCTGATGTCGCTATCGGCTGCGAAGACGACCTCGACATCCTCGCCATCGAGCCGCGCCATCCGGTTGTGCAAGGTGGCGATCGTCGCCAGGCGCGAGGTCGGGTCGACGCTGACCTCGCCATCCGCCGCGATCGATCCGGACCGGAACGTCAGGGACGAGATATGCCCCTCGCCAACCGCGCGAACGCTGAGGATGAAGCGAAGCCCGCCGGCTGGAGCATTGGATTGGTCGGGATGCGCGATGATGCTCGGGTTGAAGAGCGCGGCCGCCTCAAACGAATACTCGTGCAGGAAATAGGCTCCGACCAGCTGGCGCTGGACCTTGGTGAAGGCGCCGTGAGCGGCAAAGGCATCCTCCATCTCATCGGCGCGCGCCTCGAATCTCTCCAGCAGATTGCGGTGCCGGCCGTTGAAGTTTTCGAGCACCTCGGCCAGCAGATTCGCCGCCTCGTCCGGGTCGAGCGATAGAACCCGGTTGACGATATGGTTCGCCTTGGCCTTCTCGGCGGGATTGAAATCCTGTGGCTCACCGGCGGGACCGAACCGACGCACGACGACCCGAGACGGGTCTGGACGCAGATGCAGGGTCTGTCGGTTTAGGAAACTGGGCTGGGACAAGACGTCCGCCGATCTGTTTTGAGCAAGGTCGCCGAAGGCTCAGGCATGCAAGGCCCGAAGCGGCGCCAGTTTCGGGCGATCCCCGCTGACGCGGGCAAGCTGGCGAATCTCGGCGAGGCTGAGCAGGTAGGATACCACGGATTCGCCACCGCGGTTCTCGTTCGGTCGGTCGCGATGCAGGCCGTCACGACAGGCGCCGGTGTCGAGATCGACCAGGGGCGTGGAGAGGTCGTTGTCGCCCAGGAACCAGGCGAAAGCGCGCGCGGCTTCGCTGCGCCATTGCGGGTCGTTATCGGCCCGCCAGGCTGCGAGGCAGGCCGAAATCGCCGCCGTCGCCTCCAGCGGCTGCTGGTCGAAAGCCTTCGGAGAGCTGCGCCGGTCGCCGAAGCTTTCCGAGCCGACCGGCCTGAACAGGCCTGCCCGCGTCGTCTGTAGATGCGTGAGCCAACGCAGCGAGCGCAGGCCGGCCTCGATATAGGCCGGCGCCTTCATCGCCAGTCCCGTCGCGATCAGGGCCTGGGACAGGCGCGCATTGTCATAGGAGAGCCCCTCCTCGAACCAGACCCAGTCCGGCGTTTCGACCGCCGTGATGAGGCCGAGCAAGCGGTCGGCGAGAAGCGTGCGCACGGACGCGGCCACCGCAGTGGCGCAATGAGCGTCGAGGCCCAGCAAGGCAAAAGCCCAGGCGCGCGGGGAACTGAAACGCTCGATGATGGGCAGGGCCTCGGCGAAGAGCGCGGCAGCCCATTGCCGCCGCGAAGTGCTCGCATCGTCACGGGCGCAGACGCCGAGCGCCCAGAGCGTGCGGCCATGGCTGTCTTCCGACCCGGCCTCCTCGAGCCAGCGCCGATCGAAGCTCATGAAATTGCGGAAGCGCCGCCGATCCGGATTCCAGGCGTGCTGGATGAAGGAGGCGAACCGTGTCGCAAGTGCGTCCGGCAGACCCGTCTCGCCGGTACCGCTCAGGGTGTTGGCGAGAAGCAGAGCGCGGGCGTTGTCATCGACGCAATAGCCATGCGAGCGGTCCGGCACGGAGTGAACGGCGTGCTGGAACAGCCCGGTATCGTCGCACATGGACAGGAGGTGGCCGGTCTGCATCTCCGGCGGCGGGACCGTCGCCGGAAGGGCACTCGGCTGGCTCAAGCCCGCAACGGCGCTCAGTACACGACCTCGGCGGTCCGTCTCGAAGGCGGCGAGGTAGCGTTTCGCGGTCCGCTCCCAGGTCATCGAGCGGCTGCTCGCATAGGCACGCAGCCTCATGGCCTGGCGCCGGGGCGCATCGGTCAGCAGACCCGCGATCTCGTTGCCGATGGCGACGACGTCGCCGAAGGGCACGAGGATGCCGCGCCCGTCGGCGAGCAATTCCATGGCGTGCCAATAGGGCGTCGAAACCACGGCCTTACCCAGACCGAAACTGTAGGACAGCGTGCCCGACGTCATCTGCGCCTCGTTGAGATAGGGCGTGACATAGACATCGCACATGGAGATGAAGCCGAGCAGCGTCGCCTGATCGACGAACTGGTCGAGAAAGACGACGTGATCCTCGACCCCGAGCTCGCGAACACGCGCCATCAGGCTTTCGCGATAGGCCTCGCCATGCTCGCGGACGAGATGGGGATGCGTGGCGCCCAGAACGACATAGATCGCATCGGGACGCCGCCTCAGGATCGAGGGCATCGCGTCGATCATCACCTCGATGCCCTTGTTGGGTGACAAGAGGCCGAAGGTCAGGATGACGGAGTGATCGGCGAAGCCCAGCCTCTCCTTGGCTTCATCGGGCTCGACAAAGGTGAATTCGGGAATGCCATGCGCGATCACCTCGATCTTGTCCGCCGGCAATCGATAGACGGTCCGCAACAGGTCGCGCCCCTTCTCCGCCATGACGACCACGCGGGCCGAGGCATCGATGATCCGCTCCATCACGTCGCGCTGCGCGGCATTCGGTTCGGCCAGGACAGTGTGGAGCGTCGTGACGACGGGCATGGTCAGGCGCGACAGCAGCGCCATGATATGGCTCCCGGCCTCGCCGCCGAAGATGCCGAACTCGTGCTGGAGGGAGACGACATCGAAGCGGCCCTCGTTCAGGAAATCGGCCGCACGCGCATAGTCTTCGAGCCGCTGGTCGGAAATCTGGCAGTGCACGGAAAACGGATAGTCGTAGCTCTCGCCCACGTCATTCATGGCGACGATGGAGGTGTCGACGTCGGAGGATGCGATCGCCTGCTGCAGATCCGTGGTGAAGGTCGCGATCCCGCAGCGGCGGGGCAGCGAGTTGCCGATGAAGGCGATGCGTTTGGTCGGGCTCATGATCGTGCCTCCGTGGACGGAACTGGCGAACTCGCAACGGCCTGTGGCGGCCCGGTCGGCGGAGAAACCGTCTCGCGGAACCGGGGCATGCCCTCCCCGTCGACCCGTTGCAGGAGATCGCGGTTGGGCGTTGCGGCGTCATAGGCGACGAGGCAGGACAGGCCGGCTTCGCCCGGCGCGATGCGCGCGGCCTGCGCCTCGATGAAACAGCATTGGCCAACGCCGATTTCGAACGCGCCGATCCTGGCGTCGCCGGCGATGGCAGCCAGCCAGGTCTCGCACCGGACATCGAGCTCCCAGATCGATCCGGCAGGCAGGTCGATCCGCTCGAAGACGAAATAGGGATTTGCGACGAGCAGGGTCCGGACGCCGCTCAGGCGCCGTGCCGGCGCGGTGCGTTCCGCAGGCCCGGCATAAGCCACGGCAACGCCCTGCTCGATATGAAGGTCGCGGGCACGGCCATGATCGAAGAGACGGAACGTCGTGTCGCTGCGCTGCTGGATCTCGGCGAGCACGAGGCCTGCGCCGATCGCGTGGATCGTCCCGGCCGGGACGGCGATGATCTCGCCTGCGGCCGGCTTGTGCCATGCGACGAGCTGGGCGATCGAGCCATCCGCAATGGCCGCCCGCAATCGCTCCGGATTGACGGCAGCCTCGAGACCGACTCCGACCGCCGCGTCGGATGCAGCGGACAGGATGTACCAGGCTTCCGTTTTCCCGCGCGGCAGCCCCATCGCATGGGCGGCGGCATCGTCCGGATGTACCTGAATCGACAAAGCCTCCTCCGTGAACAGGAGCTTGAGCAGCAGGGCCGGTTCCGGTGCGTGCTTGTCGCAGCGCTGGAACCGGAGTTCGCCGATCGGAATGCCGGGATGCCCGGTTCCGCTCCAGGGAAGCAGGTCGGTCGATCCCCAGGGCTTGGGGATCAGTTCCATGCAGGCTTGTTCGAGCGCCATGATAGGGCTCCTGGTTCGTGCGGCCGGCCATCGACGACGGATCGTCCCACGCCGGTCTTGGGTAGCGGCCGTTCGCTGGCGCCGGCGCGAGCGATCGCCTATCGCAAGCGGCCTCGGCTGGCTGGCGCGGCTCGGAAGGACGCCACAGCCGCACTCCTGGTTTTGGAGCAATCTTACGAGCGATCGGATCGATCCGGTCGTTCGACTCGGGATCGAAACGCGCGATGGCGGAGTGACGCATCGCGTTCCTCCGCCGCGCATATCGCATGTGCCGGCGCTGCGGAGGCTGTCGCGCGGGCCTCCACACCGGAATGCTTCAAGCGCTGAGGTCAGCCTCCAACGCGCTGGCCAGTTCGCCCGGGCTCACCGCGAACACCTGTGAGCTGCCCGACGAAGACAGCGACGGCGTGTGCAGCATGGTGGCGATCTGGCGATAGGCCAGGAACGAGGCGGCTGGAATCTCCTCCTCGTCGACCACCACGCGGTAGGTGCCGGCAGGCTGCGTATGGTCCAACACGCTCAGCCTGAACGGCTTCCTGAATGTGACCGTGGTTTCCCGGCTGCGGGTATTCATGTCAGCTCTTCTTCTTCGGTTTTCCCGCGAGTTCGAGCGCTACTGGCAGGCCCTTTGCGGACACGGGCACTGCCGCCGCTTCCTTTTTCTTCTTGGGCTTCTTGGCCTCTCGATTGCCGCGCGTCTGTCCCTTGGCCATATGAAACTCCTCTTGCGGAGCAGGAGGCGACATGATCGCCACCATCTCCGCGCTGCTCACGCGGAATGGCTCGTGATCGTGAGCGATGTCGCTGCGTGCGGCTGTCGCCGATCGTCTCAGGTCCTGGCCGTGCCGAGCGTTTCGGCGCAGGCCTTGGCGACGGCAGCGTCCGGCGACGGGCTGCCGATCATCGTGGCCCAGCCGCCCTTGGCGATGAAATCGCCCTGGCTCCACGAACTGATCTTCTTCAGCTCGGCAAGGGCGGCATCGGCATTGGGCTGCTTTTGGAAGTTGCTCACGCAGATCGGAGACAAGGCCGCGACAACGGCATTCTCGGCCCTGAGCTTCGCCAAGCGTTCGCTCGACGACGCCGTCGACCAGCCACCCCAGGTGAATCCGACAACGGCAAGGGCAATCGCGCCACCAACGGCACCCCAGATGGCAGGCTTGGTTTGCAAGGGGATTTTCATGGAAAACCCTTCCGATTTGCGGAATGAAAATCTTCCGTTAAATAATATAGCACGGAAACAGAAAATAATTCAGGTTATTTTTCTCACCAAGGCGAGGTCGAATATCAATTTTATTTCACGCATTATATGAGTTTATGACGCTGGAAATTCCAATTAATATTCAGTTAGTTCAGACTATTCATCTACAAATCTCTACTCATTTGAGATGAGGCGTTTGATCGTCTGCTGTGCCTCTTTTTTCTGCGAACTGAAGGCACAACCTGCAGATGCCTCGAAGAGAGGTTTCCACTTCGTCGGCAAGGGGCCTTTGATATCCGCCAGGGGACTGGGAACCGGCGACAATTTACCAAGCACGAGGATCGCCATCGACAGGCGGCGGCGAAGGCGCCTGAGGGCATACTTCATGTGAGCGGCGTTGTGCGGCCCGATATAGCATAGGCAGATCAGTGCCGGACCGCGCTCGGCAAG
This sequence comes from Allobosea sp. OAE752, assembly GCF_050433265.1. NCBI lineage: Bacteria > Pseudomonadati > Pseudomonadota > Alphaproteobacteria > Hyphomicrobiales > Alloboseaceae > Allobosea > Allobosea sp. OAE752. Next base: position 44,313 of record NZ_JBNPXO010000005.1, on the reverse strand, counting down.
GCGCTCCATGCCGGGAGCCAACAGCGCGGTTGGAGGTAACGCTTCGGCCGCCAGTCCATGCTTCTCTAGGATTTGGCCCAGCATCAGCGCGGCCGCCTCATCGAGTTGCGATTGCGCGCCGACGGCCTGAGCCTGCCACGAGTTCGAATTCGTTTCCTTGTCCAGCAGGCAATCAACGTGACACCACCGGGAAAGAGCTCCGCAGCCGGTGCGTGTCGCCCGTCATGCGTGGGAGGCGCGGCTTATTCCGTAATCAGCTGCGCCTCGGTTGGCGGGCCCGGGTGAAGCATTTTCGCGTGAAGGCGTGCGTTTTTTTTCACACTGCGGGAGCCGACTGTGAAGGAGCACCGCAGAATTCGCGGTATTTCCGGCCGGCGCGGTGTTCGACCCAGTTTCTTTTTTTCATGACCTCGCCGATTTTTTCCAAATGGCGTTTTAGCGGGCTCATTGCCGCGTCAAGCGGCATGATGTGAGCTTCACCCCCCCAGTTTTCATCGTAATCTTGCCTGACGGGACTATCGAGATTGCGGACAGATACTCATGAACCGGGCCGTCGTAAGTCTGAACTCTGCTGCAGGGATCGATGCGAGGCGCCTCGAGCGGCTTCTCGACGGGTTTGAGCCTAGCTTCATCTTTCAGCCGGTCGATCCGCTGCCGGAGGCCGAATATGTCGACCGGCTGCGCCGCATCCGCCGCGAGGCTACCGTCGCAGGCCACGATGTGACGCTGGTGCATGCCGACGGCATCGGCTGGTATCACGTCTCCAATTCCTACCTCCGCTATATCTGCGACTGGGCGCGGGAAGGCGTGCTGGTCATTCCGACCGATGAGGACAAGCCCCTCACGCTGTTTTCGTTCTTCTCCTCCTCGGTGTTGCTGCCGCCGGCCGGCGAACCGCTGCTGGTCGAGGACATCTGGCAGGTCGGGACCTGGGGGCGCGAGAGCTATAACCGCCCGGGCAGGATGGTGGATCGCGTCGTCGCGGCAGTCGCGGGTTTCCTGCAGGATCAGGGCTTCGCCCGCGCGCAGATCGGCACGATCGGCGACGCCACCTCCGCAGGGTACTGGAACGGGCTGAAGGCGGAGCTGCCGAAGGCGAGCTTCATCGCTGCACAGGATATCGTCGACCGGATGCAGCGCCTGCGCAGCCCGGCCGAGCAGAGGCTGGTGCGCGCCGCCGCCCAGCTCGCCGATATCGGCATCCAGGCGGCCTATCACGTCACCCGGCCGGGTGTGACGGATCATGAAATCTACGCCGCCTTCACCTATGCCCAGCTCGCCCGTGGCGGCGAAAGCGGCGATGGCTACCAGATCGGCATCAATCGCTGGGGCACGGCTTGCGGCAAGCCCTACGGCCATGTCGTTCGCGATGGCGACCTGATCAATCTCTATATCTCCGCCACGACCTATCGCGGCTACAACGCGCAGATCGCGCGCATGATCGCGATCGGCACGATCACGCCGAAGCAGGAGGAGGTGCTGGAGATGTGCGTGGAGGGCGTGCGCGCCGCGGCTGTGCGCGTCAAGCCGGGCGCGCTGGTTTCGGAGGTCGCGAACGCGTCCTTCGAGCCCTATATCCGGCGCGGCTATCTCAGTTCCGCCGACAGCCGCACCATGCCCTACAACTGGAAGGCCAACGAGGACGGCTCGCCGCGGCTGGTGCCGCGCCAGGCGGTGCCGGACGAGGATTGGGAGCGGCAGGGGCGCCGGCTGATGCATGTCTATCCGGCGACGCTGGGCCCGCACAATCCCAATGTCGGCCATCAGGTCTCGATGCCGAAATTCACGCATTACAACATCGCTTCGAACAACCACGACCGGCTGGAGCCGGGCATGACCTTCGTGCTCCATTCGCAGTGGCTCGATCCGATGGTGGCCGGCTGCAATGTCGGCGACTGCTATCTCGTCACGGCCGATGGGGCGGAGAACCTGTCCTGCCACACGCCGCTGGAACCTCACCGGGTCAAGCTCTGAAAGCCAGCGCCTGCGCTGCAAAAAAGGATTGCGATGATGCTGACGCGCCGTAGCCTCGTTTCCGCACTCGGCGTGACCTGCGCTGCCGCCGCGCTCCCGGCGCGGGCACAAGCGAAGCCGGTCACGCTCGTCGTCGCCAATTCGCAATGGCTCGACGCCCTGCGCGGCAAGAGCCTCTGGGCCGCACTGCAGAAGTACCAGCAGGTCGCGCCCCATGTGACATTCCAGCAGGAGGCGATCCCCTCGGCCGATTTCAACGACAAGATCACGACCGAGCTCGGCGCCGGGCAGGGCCCTGACATCGCGTTGATGCAGGAAGGTCTGTTCTTCTCGCTCGCCGATGCCGGCTTCCTGGTCCCGCTCGACAAGGCGGCCGAGGGCATTGCGCTCAACGTCACCAACGAGCAGGGCGTCTTCAAGGGCAAGCGGCTGGGCGTGGCCTGGCAGCGCGCTCCCTATGCGCTGATCTACAACAAGAAGCTGGTCGAGGCCGCCGGCGTTGCGATCCCCCGCGACATCGACGGGCTGATCGCCGCCGCCAGGGCGATCCAGGACAAGACTGGCGCGGTCGGCTTCTCCTCCCGGCACCAGATGGCGGATTTCTCCGGCTGGTTCATGGATTTCCAGAACTGGGCCTATGGCTACGGCACCAACTGGGTGGACGGCCAGGGCAAGCTGACATTGAACACCCCCGAAGCGGTCGCGGCTGTCGCGGCCTTCAAGAAGGTCTATGACGCCAGCATCGTGCCGATCGGCGATGACATGCCGACCCAGCGCATGCGTTTCAAGCAGCGCCAGATCGGCCTCAGCATCGACAATAGCGGCGGCACACTCAACATCGCGTCCGGAGGGCCGCTCGCCGCCGGCGATGTCGGCGCCGCCGCCTTGCCCTTCCCGCAGCCGGGCGCCTATCAGCAGATATTCGTCGGCATCTCCCGCCATTCGAAGAACCAGAACGAGGCACTTGCCTTCCTGTCCTGGCTTCTCGGCCGCGAGGGTCAGCAAGCCTTGCGCGAGGCATCCGGACCGGACACGCTGGCGACTGACGTGCCGCTGACCGACGCCTTCCGCGCCGCCAATCCCTGGGCCGACACCTTCGCCGCGCTCGCACTGAAGGCACGCAGCACGCTGATCCCGGGCTACGAAACCAAGACGCCGTCGATCATGCGTCTGGTCATGGAGGCCGTCGAGAAGGTGATCGTCGCGGGCGTCGCCCCGAAGACCGCGCTGGACGAGGCCCAGAAGCAGGCACTCGCGCGCTTCTAGGACGGGTAGGGACGCAGGCCTCTCACAGGGCGCGCGACAGGCGAAGGCAAAGCAGCAAGCCGAGCGACGAAACGGTCGCGGGGAGGGGCGTGAATCGATGTCCGCAAGGGCGCTATCCGCAGCGAGGCCGTTCGGCACGAGGGCTCTGCCCTACGCCTTCATTCTGCCGCCGATCACCTATCTCGGCCTGTTCATGTTCTGGCCGCTCGCCCGCCAGATGTGGATGAGCCTGACCAATGCCAAGCTCGCCACGCCGAACGAGGGAGACTTCGTCGGACTGGCGAATTACGCGCGACTGATCGAGACGCCCGCCTTCTATGCCTCGCTCAAGGCGACGATCCTCTACGCGAGCTGCGCCGTCGTGCTGGGCGTTGCGCTAGGTGTCGTCTCAGCCTTCGCGATCAACCGGCCCTTCCGCGGGCGGGCGGTCATCCGCGCGGTGCTGCTGTTCGGCTGGGCGGTCCCGAACGTCGCGGCAGCGCTGATCTGGCTGTGGATGTTCAACGAACGCTCCGGCGTTCTCAACCAGATCCTGACCGGCATCGGCCTTTCGCGCCTGCGCTGGCTGACCAGCATCGACTGGGCGCTGCCTTCCATCCTCCTGGTCACGATCTGGCAGGTGGCGCCCTTCGTCATGCTGGTGGTGCTGGCGGCGCTGCAATCGGTGCCGGAGGAGGTGCGGGAGGCGGCGCGCGTCGACGGCGCCGACCCGCTCAACGTCTTCCGCGCCGTGACCTGGCCTCACATCCTGCCGGCGGTGCAACTCGCCAGCCTGCTGGTGGCCGTGTGGTCGATCCGGCGCTTCGATATCATCTATCTGCTCACCGGAGGCGGTCCGCTCGGCAGCACCTCGACGCTGGTGGTCCGCATTCGCCAGACTGCCTTCGAGGCGCATGAACTCGGCATGGCGAGCGCCTATGGCGCCGTCGGGCTCCTCCTCGCCCTTCTCATTGCCGCGATTCACCAGACGGTCGACAGGCGGCGCGCACGCTGGATGGCGGATCGATGACATCTCTGGGCAAGCTTCCACGCTTTCTACTCGTCGTCTTGCTGGCCTTGCTGGCGGGCTTCCCGGTCTACTGGATGGCGACCACGGCGCTGTCCGACCAGGCCCAGCTCTATGTGGGCCGCCAGGTGCCCTGGCCGCAGCTCGGCAATCTCGGCAGCCTGCTCGCCGCGATACGGGAGGTGCCGGCCGGGCGCTGGATGGTCAATTCGCTCGTCATCGCCGCCGGCACCACGGTCGTGAGCCTGCTGCTCGGCTCGCTGGCGGGCTACGCGCTCAGCCGCTTCCGTTTCCGCGGGCGCGGCCTGGTCGGCTTCCTGCTGTTCATGACGCAGGTAGTGCCCGAGGCGCTGATCCTCGTGCCGCTCTATGCGATGTTCATCACGCTTGGCCTGCTGAACGATCTCGCCGGTCTGGCACTGGCTAACGCGGCCTTTTCCCTGCCGGTCGCCACCTTCATCATCAAGGGGGCCATCGACACGGTGCCCTATGAGATCGAGGAATCGGCGCAGGTCGACAACTGCCCGCGCTTCGGCATCCTCTGCATGATCGTGCTGCCCCTCGTGGCGCCGAGCCTCGCTGCCGCGGCGGTCATCGCCTTCTTCGCCGGCTGGAACGAATATCTCTTCGCCTCGACCTTCCTGATGAATCGCGAGCTGTGGCCTGCCAGCGTCGGGCTTGCCTCCTTCATCGGGCAGTACGAGACGCCGCTCTCGGTGGTCATGGGCACGGCGCTGCTGTTCAGCCTGCCGGCGATCACCTTCTTCCTGCTCATCCAGCGCCGCATCGTCTCCGGACTGACCTCCGGAGCCGTCAAAGGATAGCCATGCCGGAACTCGTTCTCGATAAGCTCTCGAAATCCTTCGGAGAAGCCACGATCATTCCCTCGCTGTCGGCTTCGATACCGGACGGCGAGTTCCTGGTGCTGCTCGGCCCTTCGGGTTGCGGCAAGTCGACCTTGCTGCGGATGATCGCCGGCCTGACCGAGATCTCTTCCGGAGAGCTGCGCTTCGACGGGACAAGGGCGAACGACTGGACGCCGAAGCAGCGGGGGATAGCCTTCGTCTTTCAGTCCTATGCGCTCTATCCGCATATGACGGTGCGCGGGAATATCAGCTTCCCGCTCGTCATGGATGCCTTCCGGCCCTGGCATCATCTGCCCGGACTGAACTCCGTCATGCGCCGGCGCCTGATGCGCAGCCCCGACATCGCCCGGCGGACCCAGGCCATCGCCCGCCAGCTCGAGCTCGAACCCTTGTTGGAGCGTCGGCCGGCGGGGCTATCGGGCGGGCAACGCCAGCGCGTGGCGCTCGCCCGCGCCCTCGTCCGCGATCCCTCGGTGTACCTGCTCGACGAGCCGCTCTCCAATCTCGACGCCAAGCTGCGCATGCAGATGCGCGCCGAGATATCCTCGCTCCACCACAAGGTGGGCAAGACCTTCGTCTACGTGACCCACGATCAGATCGAAGCGATGACGATGGCGACGCGGATCATCATCCTCGACCGCGGCGTCGTGCAGCAGATCGGCACGCCCGACGAGATCTACGCGGAGCCCGCCAATACATTCGTGGCCAGGTTCATCGGCTCTCCGGCGATGAACCTGATTCCCGTCGTCGCCGGCAGGGGCCGCCTGACCGTGCCGCCCTCCCTCGGCTTCGCCTATGCCGGCCCGGTGCCGGGCGGAAGCAAGCAGATCCTCGGCATCCGCCCGGAAAAGCTGCGGCTACTCCCCGAAGGCGAAGGGGCGCTTCCGGCGGAAGTGGCAGTCGTGGAAAGCCTCGGCGCCGAGACGGTCATCGGCTGCCGGCTGCTCACGGGCGCGTCGGAGGAGCATTTGCTCGACCACGACCTCATCTTCGTGCGCATGCCCGGCGTGCGGCGCATCGCGATCGGCGCACGCTGCACGCTCGGTTTCTCGACCGAGGATGTGACCTGGTTCGATGCCGAAACCGGCCGACGCCTCACGGTCTGATCTCTCCAGCCAGCGGGATTTCCTGCCATGCAACGCTTCCACATCAGCGCGACCGGCCACAGCCTGAACTATCTGCCGGAATATGTCGCAGCTCGACAGGGGTACTTCGCCGAAGAGGGCCTCGAGGTCACGGTCAGCGTGCCCAAGCCCTGGGATCTGGTGCTGGACGAGCTCGGCAACGGCACGGCCGATGCCGTGCTGGGCGGCATCTGGGTGCCGTCCATGTTCCGCGGCCGGGGCAAGCATTACGTGCCTTTCGCGCAGATGGCGGCGCGCGCGCCGCTCGCCCTCCTCGGCCGCCAGCCGAGAGCGTCCTTCTCCTGGCGTGACCTGCCCGGCAAAGTCATCGCAATGAAGGGCAGCAACGGTGCGAGCGTCGGGCTCTTCGTCAAGCTCCTCCTGCGCGAGAACGGTATCGACCCGCGCGAGGTCGGCTTCATCCAGGATCTCGACGGCGCGATGCTGTCCGACCTGTTCCGCGGTGGCATGGCCGACTTCCTGGCGATCGACTATCCCAACGCCGCGGCGCTTGAGCTCGCCGGCGTCGGTCATGTGGCCGCCCCGCTCGCCATCGTCGGAGGCGACGTGCCATGGAGCGTCTACTACGCCGAGGGCGAGGCCTCCCCCGAACGGCTCGACCGGCAACGGCGCTTCATGCGCGGCCTCGGACGCGGCATGGAGCAGGTGCTTGCGCATGATGCCCGCGAGATTGCGGAGTTTCTGGCACAGACCTTCCCGCGTCTTTCGCCCGATCTCCTCGTCCGCCTCACCAACGAATACCGGGCTTGCGGCATGTGGACGACGCCGCGCATCGATGCCGCCAGCTATGAGCGTTGGCAGCGCGGCATCGCGGACGGTCATTTGACCGCAGCTCCGATCCCCTACGACGCACTGATCGACGCGCGCCCGGCTGCGCCGGCCTGAGGGCCCGCAGCAAGACGGCTTCGGCCGCGGCCCGCCTCAGCGACGCGGATCGAGCTTCGGCGTCGCGACGTCGTCGAGCAGGCTCACCAGGCTGTCGACGCGCCGGAAGCGCGCCAGGCTGGCTTCCCCCGACGCCGCCGCGACGCTCCATGCCAGGAAATTGATGATCGGCACCGCCGCGACGAAGGAGTTGAAGGGGGAGGGCGACTGGCAGCGGCAGCGCAGCACGTGATGGGCGGCGGCAGAACGCTCGTCGATGCTGAGATCGGTGATCAGTACGGTGATCGCCCCGCTGGCCGCCGCCTCGGCGAGAATCACCGGCAGAAGTCGGGGGCGCCTGCGAAAGGCGATGATCATGAAGACGTCGCCGGGAGCGATCGAGGCGATCTCGTGGGAATAGGAGGATCCGCCGGCAGGCAGGACCTGGACGTCGTCCTTGACCAGCGTGAAATAGTGAGCGGCGTGATGGGCAAGCCCGTAGCCGCTGCGCAGGCCCATGATCCAGAGCCGGCGCGCGGCGACGATCGCCTCGGTGATCTGGACCAGTGCCTCCTCGGACAGGGTTGCCGCCGTATCCCGGATATTGACGAGATCAGACTCGATGACGTGCTGCAACGAAACCTCGCTGGACGGCGCCCGGTCGGGATCGGTGAGGCCGGCGCGCGGCGAACCCCAGAGCTGGTCGGTTCGAATCTGGTGCTTGGCCGCCGGGACGGAGGTGTATCCGAGGGCTCGGAACAACCGCGCCGCCGTTGCCTTCGAGACCCCGGCCATCCCTGCGAGTTCGCCCGCCGTGAGGTCTGAAATAGTCATCTGATGGCGCAGCAGCACATCCGCGAGCCGACGCTCGGACGGTGTCAGGCCGGCATAAGCAGCAAAGATGCGTGCTTCCAGCGAGCGGGGGAGCGAGGAAGCATCCGGTTTCGTCATGGAGATATGAGTACCGATCAACCGCGATGGTCCTCAACGTTGCATCGTAAACCGGCCGTCTCGTCAACGGCACGATCATGGGCATGGGTCGGGATGATGTGAGGAACCGCTGCTCCGGTCGCAAACCGGCGTCTCAATCCGGCGAAAAGTGAAGCTCGCGGTTCGCGACGGCTCCATTCTAGGTATAAACTTACGTCTCGCCGCGTACTCCACTCATAATCCAATTACGGTTCACCTTGGCCCCAGGATCCTGGGATCAAAATGTGTTGGTCTTCGCGGCGGAAATCCGGCGAAGACCGCAGAAGCAGCGTGGTGCGCCCGCACGGCATGGCGGCGATGTCGAACGACCCTGTGCATGCCGAAGTCACTCGCATTCATCATCGCGATTTCGCCGTCTCTTTTCACCCGACGGGACTTTCGCCATCATCGGCTCCAATCAGGCTTGGTGATTGGACAGTCGGTAGAACGGCCGAAACGACGGGGTTTCCGCTGGTGTCCGGCCAAGCCAGGAACAACTCGGCCTGGGTGCTTTCGGCGCCCGCCAACGGCCGCAAAGTCACCTCAGCCGGACAGCAAGCAAGAGCGCCTCGCTCGAACACACACGCTTCCTGACGCGCGGCAGCAATGGCAATTTTCGCTTCGGGCCTGAACTCTGGCGGCTCGGCTCGCTCTATCGACGTAGCTTCGATCTTGGCGAGTATGTCCGTCCGACTCAACGCGCTTTGGTCGAGGCCACACAGGAGACGGCTTCATTTTATATCCGCGACGGCGATCAGCGCATCTGTGGCTATCGGCTGAATTCGCCGCGCTCGGCTCGGCATCATCTCGATGAGGGTGTTCGCCTGCCGCTTGGCCGCGGGGCGACGAGACGCGTCCTGCTTGCCTTCACCGAGCCGGCGACGCGTCGCTGCAGGCAATCCGAGACGCCGGCCTCGTGATCTCGCGCGGCGAGCGCGATCCGGAGGTCGCGGCAGTATCCGCCCCGGTGATCGACAGCACCGGGCATCTGCGCGGCGCCCTCTCGCTCTCGACGCTGATGAGCCGCTTCGACGCGGCGGCCGAGCGCAAACTGACCGATGCCATCGTGCCTGCGGCAATGCATCTCGTAGCACGGCTGCCGGCCGAGTGAACACCCGCACGCAAACTGGACAGCTGGCGGAGACTTTTTGGCCATACCAACCCTCACGACGATGACGAACGCGTCACTTCCGGACATTGGCTCGTTGCCGGAAAGCAGACCTTGCCGCGCGGCAGGTGGCGTGGCGACCGCAATCGACCCTAGCGCCCCAGCCGTAATTTAAAGCATCTGGAGGTGTTCCATAGCATTCATGAATGCTGGCGACGTGATCAGTCGCGCAAGCCAAACCCGACGAACGCTGGCGCCCTGTCCAGGCAGGATTAATGGCTGAGCCGACTGAGCTGCCCGAAATCGATCTCGACGTGGTCGACGTGAAGCGGATCGTGCTGACGACCGATCCGCAGGGCGAGACGATGATCAGCTACGGGCTGATGGGCAGGTGATGAACCTCGTGTTCCAGCCGGACATATTCGCGAAGCTCGAGGCCATGCTGGCCAAGGCTAATGAGGCGCAGGCTGAGGTTGCACCGATCCAGTAGGGCGGCAGCGGGCGTGCCCTCCCGCGCGCGGTGGGTTCATCACCAACACGCCCGTCATCCACCGGGCGCACCAGATCCGTGGCGGTAGTCTGATCCGAGGCGTTCGAACAGCATGGGCAAGCCTCAATCCGAAGGCTTCGCCTGCCAGAAGCGAGCGCTGAAGTTGTCCAGATGCCCTTGGGAGTCCGGCACAACTCGAAACGTCTCAGGAATCCTGCTTCCGTCCCCGCCTTCCCGAAAATAGTCCCTGAGGGTGCAAAGCGCAGTCAGGCGAAAGTGTTCCCAGGTTCCCGCCATTTTGTCCTGGAGCGCAGCGGCTTGCTTGGCCGCGCTGGGCTTCCTCTTCGGGCTAGACTCCCAGTAGGCAGGCTGATGCCTACAAACGTGGGTGAAGGTAATGCTTCCGAACGTCCAATCGTCCGCGGCAGATTTTCTCCATCGATAAGAGACCCGGACGTCCATTTCGGCGTGAAATCGAAAGGGAGGGAAGATGTGGTCTTCGATACGGAAAAGCTCGCCTTCCTGCTCCTCTTCCTTCATACGCTGCTTCATTGCCCCGAAGGCCTGGGACAGCCGATGTCCGGCGCGCCGGGCCCAGTCATGCGTGTCCGCCACCATTCGAGACGATTCCGCGTCGCGATAGGCGAATGATGAGCGCAGCTACGATCCAGTTCCGCGCGGCGCGGCAGTGACGAGCCAAATGCCGACGGTGATGATGGCGAAGCCTGCGAGGTGGAACCAGGTGATCGTCTCGCCGAGCACGACGAAGCCGAGCAGCGCGCTGCTCGGTGGCAGAAGGTGCATGAACATGCCGGTCTTACCGGGGCCGAGTGTGGCGACCGAGCGGTTCCAGAAGATATAGGCCAGAACCGACGGGAAGATCGCGAAATAGAGGAGCGCTCCGGCAATCGCCGCGGTCGGCGCGAAGCCGCCCTGTGTGCTGTATTCCCAGCCGACCCCCGGGAGGTGGAAGAGGACGCCAAAGCAGACGGTGACGCCGAGAAGCGCGATCGGCGGCAGCCCTGCCGGCCGCCAGCGGATCAGCACGGTGTAGAGCGCCCAGCAACTCATGCCGGCAAAGACCAGGAGGTCGCCGCCGTTGAGCGCGAGCCCGGCGAGCCTGGTTGGGTCTCCCCGGCCGATCACCAGGACGGCCCCGCAGAGCGAGAGCGCGATGCCGGCGAGCTGTCGTGGCTTCAGCGTCTCCCTCAGGATGAGATAGGCCAGCAGGAAGGTGACGACGGGGAGCAGGGAATTGACCAGCGCCGCGTTGGCTATCGACGTGTAGTGCAGCGCTGCATAGACGAAGCAGTTGAACGCGGTCACGCCGATCGCGCCGAGCAGCGCCAGGAACGGCATGTTGCCGCGGATGCGTGGCCAGGAGTCGGCGATGGGCCGCCAGCAGAACGGGGCCAGGATGAGAAGCGCCAGGCTCCAACGGCAGAACGACATCTGCACCGGCGGGATCGCGTCGCGCATCAGCCGCGCGATCAGGAAATTGCCCGACCAGAACAGAGGCGGCAGCACCGCCAGCCAATAGGCCGAGGCGGGCAGCCCAGCCTGTTGCCTTGCGGTGAGGGCAGGGCCGCCGGCAGGTTCAGTGCGCATGGGAATGCCGCCGGGTGGCGCGCAGCTCGACATAGCGCCCGAGCACCGCGTTCACGCCAACGGCCAGCAGGAAGACGACGATCAGCAGGGCGTACATGCGCGGCATGTCGAAGGTCGCGTAGGTCTGGATCACCGCATAGCCCAGCCCCTGATTGGATAATTTGGTCTCCGCCAGCAGCGTGCCGATGATCGCGACCCCCAGCCCGATGCGCAGGCCGTTGATGACCGGCGCGCGCATCGCCGGCAGATAGATCTTCGCGATCATCTGGCCGACATTGAGCCGGAAACTGATGCCGACCCGGATCAGCACGGTGTCGATCTCGCGCATCGCGGCGGCGACGCTGATCGCGACCGGGAAGAACGAGGATAGCGCTCCCATCGCGACCTTCGAGCCCGGCCCGACACCGAACCACATGATCAGGAGCGGAAAGAAGATGATCTTCGGAGTCGGCCCGAGATAGTGCAGCAGCGGCTCGTAGGCACGCTGCAGGAAGCGATTGCTCCCGAGCAGGATGCCGACGGCGACCCCTGCGCCGCCACCGATGAGGATGGCGAGCGCGACCTCGCCCGCGGTAACGCCGAGATTGGCATAGAAGCTCGGCTCGATCAGGAGATGGGCGAGCGCGCCGACGATGAGGAGCAGCGACGGCACGACGTCGCGATAGAGCAGTCCCGAGCGCGCCGTGACCTCCCAGAGCGCCAGAATCGCGACGATGATGCCGATCCGCGTCAGCAGCACGGCTCGCGCCTGGCTCATCTTTGCCGGGTGGGCATCTGTCCGCCCGAGGATCGCTGTCGTCATCGCGCCATCACTCCTGGTCGATGGGGCCACCGGGAGACGGGCTCATTTGCGCGGTGGGATCTGGATCAGCTCGCCGAGCTGTTCCTTGGTCAGGGGCTGGGCGGTGTATTTGAGCGCAACCGCGTCGGGAACGATTTCGTCCAGGCCGACGATCTTGTCCGGGTTGAGCGCTTCCTTGGGGAAGAAGTCGTCCCGCGTGCGCCTGGCGATGGCCTCCGGGATGCCGACGAAATCGGCATAGGCCTTGATCGCGGCGTCGCCGGAATACATGGCATCGATGGTCTCGCGATAGGCGGCCATGTAGCGGTCGATCAGCGCCTTCTTGTTCTGCAGTGTGGCGGTGTTGACGATCAGCAGGCGGACCGTCTGGTTCTTGAAGGTCGAGGAGTCGTTGCCGGTCGCGACGACGCGGATTTCGCCCTTGTCGAGCTGCGGCAGGCCGAAGGGTGGCGCCGCCCAGCCGACATCGATCTGGCCGGACATCACCTGGGTCAGCGTCGGCGCCGGACCTCCGGTCGCCGTCGGCTTAATCTTGAGATTGTTCTCCTTGACGAAGGCGTTGACCACGCCATGGGTCGAGGAGCCGTTGGTCGAATAGGAGACCGTGCGGCCCTCCATGTCCTTCAGCGTCTTCACCGGCGAGTCGCTTTTGACATACCAGTAGAGATCCTTCGCGCCGGTGGTCTCCCCGCCGATAATGCGGATCGGAGCGCCCTTCGAAAAGGCTGAGAGCGCGCCCATGATGCCGCCGGCGACACCGATATCGACGCTGTTCGAGAGCACGGCCTGCTGGGTCTCGCCACCCCCTTGGGTGTAGAGCATCTCAAGCTCGAGATTGTGCTTCTTGAAGATGCCGAGCCTGGTGCCGACCTCGGAGATCGAGGTGTCCCAGTTGCCGCGCTGGCCGATCGCCAGCTTGAGCTTGTCCTGCGCGGCCGCCTCCTGCGCCAGCGACAGCGCGAAGCCGATCGCGGCGAGCGTCAACGTAACCGTCTTGAATGTCACGATCCGGTCCTCCCTTATCGCCAGCTCAGTGCGGCTGGCTTTGTCGTCGTCTTGCCTTCGCTTCTGCGGCGAAGTCGAAAGTCTGGCGGCCATCCGCCCTTGTCAGATCTTGAAGGCCTCCAGCGTGCTGGAATGAAAGAGATCCTCGACCGAAAGCCGCCGTGCCGACAGTCCCTGGCTGTGATGGGCCTCGAGGAACGCCTCCAGCGTATGCCGGTTGGGGCCGACACCATAGGACCAGAAATCCTGCCCCATAAGGGCGCGGGCTGCCTGCAATTGCTCCTCGATGAAGGGCAGCGTGACCTTGGTGGCGGAAGTGTCGGCGAGTTTGGCAAGCGCAGCCGCCTTCGACTGCTCGAAGGCCTTCAGCAAGGCGGCCGGCAGCCAGGGCTGCGCCTCGACGATGCTGCAGCGCACGCAGAGCACATGCATGATCGGGAAGATGCGGGTGCGGCGGAAATAGTCCGCGGCGGCGGCTGTCGGGTCCGGGAAGAGACGCGCGATCTTGGGATGGCCGGCCTCGAAGGCCGGCGGCGAGCGCGGCCCGATATAGCCGTCGATCTCGCCGTCCATCAGCATCTCGTTGAGCGAGCGATCGGCCGGTGCCTGCACGACCGTGATGTCCGGCGGCAGTTCGACGCTGATCTTCTCGGCGCGGCCAGGCTGCTCCAGGCCGCCACGGACCCAGGTCACCTCGGAAGGCTTGACGCCATAGTCGCTTTCGAGGATCGCGCGGATCCAGACGCAGGCCGTGAGCTGGTATTCCGGGCAGCCGATACGCTTGCCCCGCAGATCTTCGGGGCGGGCGATGCCGCGATCGGTCCTGATGAAGATGCCGGTGTGGCGGAACGCCCGCGACAGGAAGGCGGGCACGCCGACATAGGGGTTATCGCCGCGCGCCGTCTTGAGGGTGAAGCTGGAGAGCGAGGCCTCGCAGACGTCGAACTCGGCATGGCGGAAGGCGCGGAAGAAGATCTCCTCCGGCACCAGCTTCATGAAGACGGGGTCGACACCGTCGATCTGGACCGCTCCGTCGATGAGCGGGCGGTTGCGATCATAGTCGCCGATGGCGATGGACAGGCGCAAATTGGACACGCATTCCTCCCAGCCGGCGCGACATGGCGCGCCATCATTTTGTGGGAGAGTGCGCCGCGCTGGGCGAGGGCACAAAGACTTCCGCGAAATGAGAACAAGACGCGCGCCGTATGGCAAACGTTTCAGGTGCCGACGCGACGCGCGAGCGTGCCCAGGGATTCGAGCAGGTGATCGGTGACCGAAGCGAAAAAGCGGTCGACCGCCTCCTGCTGACGGAAGACCGGTGCGCCGCTGGGTCTGATCAGGTAGAGCGTCCGCTTCGGCGGCAGGTCCGAGATGCGCTGCATGGCAAGCTTTCCGGCCCGCAATTCCTCGATGGCCGTTCCATAGGGTATGATGCTCGCCGCCACGCCGCGCACCACGAGCGCACGCATGGCCGGGATGGACTGCGCCTCGTAGACGATGCGCAGCGGCAGCGAGAATTTCTCGGCCGCCGCCCTGAGCAGGCGCTGGACCATGTCGCGCTCGCCGGCCTGCACGAGATCGTGGCTCAGGGCTTCCGCGAGGGTCACCGTCTCCGGCAGCGGCCCGTCGCCCACCGGTCTGATGAGAATCAGCTCCTCCTCGAACAGCGCGGTCCGCTCGATCCCCGGGCGTGGCTCGTCGACGCCATAGGCGAAGGCGGCATTGAGCTCGCCGCGCTCCATCGCGGCGATGAGAACATGGCTCAGCTCCTCGACCAGGCTGAGCGAGACCGAGGGCATGCCGTTCTTGGCGTCGATCAGCAAATCGGGGCCGATCTGGAGCATGATGCTCGGCGTCAGGCCCATCGTCAGCATTTCCTGGTCGTTGCCGGCCAGCGCCCGGACGTCGCGCTTTGCGTCCTCGACCTCCTGCAGGATGCGCCGCGCGCGCTCGAGCAGGAGTTCTCCGGCCTGGGTCAGGACGACGCCACGCGAATGGCGCAGCAGAAGCTCGGTCTGAAGATCTTGCTCGAGCTGACGAATCTGCAGACCCAAAGCGGGTTGCGCGACATTGAGCTGCTCGGCGGCCTTGGTGATGTTCCCGACTTCGGCGATCCCGACGAAATAGCGGAGCTGGCGGAGATTGATCGCGGCCTCCCGGGCGTTTTTTCTTGAAGCCCATCATGCGGCGCTTCAGCCAGCGGGACAAGGCGTGGGGCGAGTGGCGGACGGCGCACTCCAGTCTCGATCGGGCCGGTTTGCCATCTGTGCAGCGTGTCGTTCAGTGCCTTGGCCGGAACCAGCGCTCCATGCGCTCGAGCACCGCAAAAATCACGACGCTGACGAGGATGACGAACACGATCGTTGCGAAAACACCGGCAAGATCATAGCGTTCCGCGAGATCATTGATGAGCTGGCCGAGGCCACCGAAATTGATGAGGAACTCGACGCCGATCAGGTTGATCAGCGCGAAGACGAGGCCGAGGCGCACGCCGACGAAGATCGTCGGGATCGCGGCGGGGAATTCGATTTTCCAGAACTGCTGCGCGGGGGTCAGGTTGTAGCTGAGCCCGACATTGATCAGGCTCTTCCTGACGCCTTTCAGCCCTTCCAGGGTCTTGAGAATGACCGGCGCGATGCCGGCAACGAAGCCCATCGCGATGATCGTGACGGTGCTGCGCCCGAAGATGACGAGGAAGAGTGGGTAGGCGAGCACTACGGGCGCGGCGGCAATGCCGGCCACCCAGGATTCAGTCGCGAGCGCGAGGATGCGGGCCTTGTACAAGAGCACGCCGAGCGCGACGCCGATGACGGCGACAAGCACGCTCGCGGCCAAAGCCTCGCCGCCGGTGGTCGTCAGCCGCTCCAGCAACTGCTCCTCGGCGAAGAGCCGACCGAAGCTGCCGAGGACGGTCGACGGCAGCGGGATCACATACTGGTTGAGCACGCCCAGCAGCAGTAGAATCTCGACGACGCCCAGGCCGAGGGCGACCGTGGCGAAGCCGATCGCGAGCGGCGGGATTCTGGTGAGCCACATGGCTCAGGCCCCCCTGCGACGGGCGCCGGCCTCGGATTCGGCCATGCCGCGCGAGGCTTCCTCGCGCAAATCGTTCCAGATCTCCGCGACATGGCGGCCGAAGGCCTCGCTGCCGACGACATCGCCCGTGCGCGGCCGTGGCAGGCGAATGTCGACGATGCGCTTCACCTTGCCGGGGCGGAAGGTCATGATGATGACCCGATCGGAGAGCTGCACGGCCTCGGTGATGTTGTGCGTGATCAGCAGGGTGGTCTGCTTCAGCTCTTCCTGAATCTTGAGAACCTTGTCGCCGAGCAGGAGGCGGGTCTGCTCGTCCAGCGCGGCAAAGGGCTCGTCCATCAGCAGGATCTTGGGCTCGAACACCAGCGTGCGGGCGATGGCGACGCGCTGGCGCATGCCGCCGGAAAGCTCGGCGGGATAGCGCTGCTCGAAGCCGTTCAGGCCGACCATGTCGATGAAGCGCCGCGCCGTCTCGTAGCGCTCGGCCTTGCGCACGCCCTTGACCTCGAGCGGGAAGGCGACGTTGTCGAGCACGGTCCGCCAGGGAAAGGTCGATTCCTCCTGGAAGACCATGCCGATCGAGGGGTGCGGGCCCGAGATCAGGTCGCCGCCGACGCTGACTTGGCCCTCATAGCCGCGCACCAGCCCGCCCAGGATGTTGAAGACGGTCGATTTGCCGCATCCGGACGGGCCGATGATCGAGACGAATTCGCCGCGCTCGACCGAGAACGACATGTCGTCGACGGCGGTGACGACGCCCTCGCGCGTCTGGAACCGCATCGTCACGCGGTCGATGACCAGGTCGGCCTCTTTCACGGTCTCGGCTAGACGCAATTTGGTGGCAGAAGCGGGCATTGCGCGCTCATCCCCTGGCTGGCCATCGCTCATCGCCCCGACCTTCGCCCGGCAGCCTTCGCAAGCGGCCGATGCGCGGCGCGCGGGCGCCGGATAGGATCGAGGACCGACGGAGTCGGCGGCATGTCGTTCTTCCCTCGCGCAGCCGTCTTGGTTGCGGTTCGCAGCCGACGCGACCGCAACGATAGTGAAGCGCTACCGGTCAGGTCCAAGATTATCTTGCTTGGCCTGACAAACTTTTCGCGATGGGCGCGGATGTTCCCGGACACTCTATCGGCTGTCGGGTTGCGGCCTATACTGTTCCCGAGGCAGCCGGAGACGCGAGCGACCGTGGCGAGCATAGCGGAGGACAAGGGCGAGCCGATCGCGGAACCGCGGGAACTGCCCTTCGAAGGCAGCGTGGGCTACCAGTTGCGGATGGCGAACCGCGCGACGCAGCGCTACCTGCAGGGCAAGATCGAGCCGCACGGCGTCACCACCGGCATGTGGTATTTCCTGCGCGCGCTCTGGCAGGAGGACGGGCTGACGCAGCGCGAGCTCTCCCGCCGGATCGGTACGATGGAGCCGACGACACTGACCGCGCTGGCGGCCATGGAGAAGGCTGGCTTCATCAGCCGCGAACGCGACCCGCAGGATCGGCGCAAGCTGCACGTCCTGCTGACGCCGAAGGGGCGGGCGCTCGAGGCCGCCCTGCTGCCTATGGCGCAGGAGGTGGTCCAGCAAGCGACTGCCGGCTTCTCGCCGGACGATCGAGCCCGCTTTCTCGGCTACCTCGCCGCCGTCCAGCGCAATCTCGCCGATGTGCCGGATACGCCGACCGAGACCGGCTGAGCCCGGCGCTCAGCCCTTCGGCTTTTCGCCGGCATGACGTGTCAGGCCGGCCGTCATCGCGGGATTGTAGCCCGGCATGACCCGGGCATCGATCAGAACCGAGGCGCCGGCCTTGGCCGCCTTCACAGCCTCGGCGACCGCATCGCGCAGGTCGTTCACCGTCCTGATCGGACCGATGCCCCGGAGACCCTGGGCGGTGGCGATGGCGGCGATGTCGATATCCGGCTCGTCGATGCGCTGGCCGATCCATTTGTTCTCGACCGGGCGCTGGCGTTGCTTCGCGACGCGCTCCTGATGGATCTCGTCGTTGAAGAAGGAGCGGTTGTTCGAGACGATGGCGATGAAGGGCAGCTTGTAATGCGCCGCGGTCCATAGCGCGGAAGCCGCCATCATGGTGTCGCCGTCGCCCAGCACCGCCACGGGCAGCCGGCCTGAGTCCTTCAGGGCCAGAGCCGCGCCGATCAGCATTCCCGGTCCCGAGCCGATGCCGGCGCCGCCATCGATGCCGAGATAGTCGAGCGGATGCCGGAAATGCCAGGATTCCGTCGCCCAGCCGAGCGGCAGGCGAACGAGGCTGATCACTTCGTCCTGCAACGCCTCGCCCAGGGCTGCGGCAAGCGACACGACATCCAGCGGGCTTTCTCCGTCGAAGGCCAGCGCGGGCAATGTCGGGCGAATGGCCGGCGCCGTACCGGGCCCGACTCCGAGCGCATCGGCGATCAGGTGCAGGGTCGCGTCGGGCTCGGCGGCGAGATGCAGGTCGGCCGGCGCGAGCGCCTGATGATCCATGCTCCAGCCATTGTGCAGATGATGGTCCAGCGAAACGCTGATTACCTGCGCCGACAGTGGTCCGCCCGCCTGACGCAAGGTGCCCCCGAGGTCGATCCAGTCGAAGGCGAGGATGACGTCGGCGGCGCGAATGGCTTCGCCCGCCTGCGCGTCGAGGAAGAAGGATGGCTTGGCCGCATGCAGGCGATGGTCGGTGGGGAAGGTGGCTGCCGTCTTGATGTCGGTCAGCACGGCGGCGTCGAGATGCTCGGCCAGCGCGACGCGGCGGCCCCAATCGGTTTCATCGCGCGACATGCGGCCGAACAAGATGAGCGGCGCCTTGGCGTTGCGCAGCAATTCCGCCGCCCGCGCGATCTCCGCGGCGGCCGGGACGCCGGGCGAAGCGACCGCGAAGCGCTTCGGTTCGGGCAGCGGCGGCATCTCTTCGAGCCGCTTCTCCTGCATGGATACGTCGAGGCAGACATAGGTCGGGGCCTGCGGCGCGCTGCGCGTCAGGTTGGTCGCGCGGATCAGCGAGTCGATCGCGGCGGCGACCGAGACGGGCTGGTCGTCCCATTTCACATAGGGCCGGATGAGGGCGCCCTGATCTTTTGCCGTGTGCAGCCAGTCGATCCAGGGCCGGCGCTCGGCCGCGTCGACAGGCCCGGTTGCGCCCAAGATCAGCATCGGCACGCGGTCGCACCAGGCGTTGTAGACCGCCATCACGCCATGCATCAGGCCGACATTGCTGTGCAGGATGACGCCCATCGGCTTGCCTGTGACCTTGGCGTAGCCATGGGCGATGGCGACGGCATGCTCCTCATGCAGGCAGAGCAGCATCTGCGGCTGCTGGTTGCCGAGATGGTTGACCAGGCTGTCATGCAGGCCGCGGAAGCTGGAACCGGGGTTCAGGGCGAGATAGGGGATATCGAGCGCGCGCAGCATCTGCGCGACCACGTCGCTGCCCCAGATGCCGTTGTCGCTCGATGCCACGGGCACATCGATGCCGGACAGCGTCATGTCGTTCATGGCGTTTTCTCCGAGTGTTTTTATCTGGTGCACGCGCGGCCGGGTTCAGGCCGCGATCGCGCACCCTCGCGGCCTCAGCCCGGCAGCTTCAGGCTGACATGGATGTTCTTTTCCTGGGTGAAGGCGATGAGCTCGCCGAGGCACTCCTCGCGGCCGATGCCCGACTGCTTCCAGCCGCCGAAGGGCGTGCCCAGGAAATGCTTGGCGACCTCGTTGATCCAGACGAAGCCGGCCTCCGCCGCCAGCGCGGTGCGGTGCGCCTTGACGAGATCGTTGGTCCAGATCGAGCAGGTCAAACCGTATTCGACGGCGTTGACCGTCTCCAGCATCTGCGCCTCGTCGCTCCAGGGCATGACCGAGAGCACCGGGCCGAAGATCTCCTCGCGCGCGATCCGCATCTGCGGCGTCACATCGGCGAAGATCGTCGGCTCGACATAGAACCCCTTGGTGAGCCCGGGGGCATCCGGCACGCCTCCGCCGCAGACCAGCCGCGCCCCTTCGGCCTTCGCCGAGGCGATGAAGTCGAGGATGCGCCCGTGCTGCGTCTGGCTGACGATCGCGCCCATGGTGGTGGCCTCGTCGGTCGGAATGCCCGGCACGTAGCCGGAAAGCTTCGCCGGCAGCCGGGCGAGGACCGCCTCGTAGATGTCACGATGGATGAAGGCCCGGCTGGTCGAACCGCAGGACTGGCCGCACCAGGTGAAATTCATGCCGGCGACAACCGCCGAGGCGACCCGCTCTGGATCGGCATCGCCATAGGCGATCAGCGCGTTCTTGCCGCCGAGTTCCAGCAGCACCGGCTTGATCGTGTCGCTCGCCGCCTTCATCACGGCGCGACCGGCCCGGACGCTGCCGATGAGCGCGACCTTGTCGATGCCCGGATGGCTCGCCAGCGCCGCGCCGGCCTCGCGCCCGCCGGGCACGACGCTCAGCACGCCCTCCGGCAACAGGCCGCCGACGAGTTCCGCGAGTCTCAACGACGATAGCGGCGCCTGCTCGGGCGGCTTGATGATGACGGCGTTTCCGGCCGCCAGCGGCGCGGCCATCTTGCCGGCGCAGAACATGAAGGGGTGGTTGAAGGCGAGGATGCGAGCGACGACGCCAAGCGGCTGGCGCACCGTCAGATTGAGCGCATCCGGCCCCATCGGGATGGTGTCGCCCTTCATCTCGGTGACGAGGCCGCCGAAGAAGTCGAGCTGGGCGGCGGCGATCGCGGCATCACCGAGCATCTCCCGCACCGGATTGCCGCAGTTGGCCGCATCGAGCCCGGCAAGCTCGCGGGCGTTTTCGCGCACGATGGCGGCGATCGCCTTGAGGATGCGTCCGCGTTCGAGGGGCGGGACCTGGCGCCAGGTCTTGAAACCCGCCCGCGCCGCTGCGACCGCGGCATCGACATCGGCGGACGAGGCCTCGGCGACATCGCAGATCGCCTCGTTCGTGCCGGGATTGAGCGTGGCGACATAGCGTCCCGACAGCGGATGCCGCCAGCTTCCGCCGATATAGAGGCTGCGGCCTGTCGGTGCGGGTTTGTCGAGCATGGCGGATCTCACGGCGAGGGTGCACGTCGTCGCCGCGAACACTCGCGCAGCCCTGGCCGGTGTTCAAAGACTTTCCCGCTTTGGCGGCGATGCCGAAAAGCTTCTTCGCAGTTGCGAAGACTACGAATTCTCTAGCCCCGCGCCGCCGCCATCTCGGCTTCGGTCTCGTCCTGCTCCATGCCGTCGAGCGCGGCGACCTCCTCGCTCGACGCACCGAGCTTGCGCCAATCCTCGCTCTTGGGAACGATGCCCTGATAGGAGCGCAGCTTGGCCTGCGGGATATGCGGCTCGATCAGGCCGAGCGGCTCGCCGCCGGCGATGTGCTTGCGGGCGGCATCGATCATCACGCGGCGGAACTGGACGATGGCGATGTCGCTGGCGCCAAGGCGCTCGCTGGTGCGATCGGCGATCGGCCCCATCGACTCCCACATCATGATGTCCTGGTTCGGGATGCCCGGCACGCCGGTGAAGTCGCCGAGCTTCATTGCCTTGCGGTCCTGCAGGTAGTTGTTCGCCTTGTTACGCAGCATCGGCTTGTAGGTCTTGTCGAGATCGATGCCGACCTGCGCGACGCAGAACTTGCGCCAGCTTTCCTGGTCGATGCAGTCGTCATTGCCCCAAGCGATGAAGTGGAAATAGCTGGAGACGTCGTCCTTGGGCACGATCACAGTCGCGACATTGTAGGAGGCGTTCGGCGGGATCAGAGCTGCGAAGGGCGCGACGAACACCGTCAGCCGGATATAGTCATGCGTCTGCGCATTGACGATCGGCCGGCGGATCGCGGCGTAGCGGAAGCCGTAATTCGTGAGCTGGACCTGGATGCGCGGGTTCTTATCGGTCGAGGGCCGCGTCCAGTGCGTCGCGTTGGCACCGGCCGTCGTCACGCGGGCGGGCTTCATATCCGATGAATGCAGGCTGGAGGAATGGGCGGAATCGATCTGCCCCTCCATGATCTGCGCCCAGTTGCAGGGTAGGTCGATCTTCACGATCGAGACCTTGGCTTCCGGTGTCGGCGCCCAGGGCGGCGCCTCGAACTCTGGCATCAGCTCCTTCGGCCCCATATAGACCCAGATGAAGCCGCCAGCCTCCTGCGTCGGATAGGCCTTGTGCTGGACCTTCTCGGCAAAGCCGCTCTCGGCCGGCTCGGAGACCATCTCCAGCACCTTGCCGTCCACGTCGAACTTCCAGCCATGGTAGAGGCAGCGCAGTCCGCATTCCTCGTTGCGCCCGAAGAAGAGCGAGGCCTTGCGGTGCGGGCAGAACTCGCCGAGCACGCCGATGCGCCCGTCCGTATCGCGGAAGGCGACAAGGTCCTCGCCGAAGAGCCGGACGCGAACCGGCGCGCCGTCGCTCTCGACGAGCTGCTCGGAGAGCAGCGCCGGCACCCAGTGGCGCCGCATGAGAGCGCCCATAGGGGCTTCGCCCTCGACGCGGCAGAGCAGTTCATTTTCCTCACGGGTCAGCATGGACGATCTCTCCAGTCGCGGGTCGGGGCTAGCCAATCGTCAATTACTTAGATATCTAAGTCTTAGATTATTCCGGTTTCAAGCCCTTGTCGAGAGAGGCGGGCGGAGGCGCACATGACCGAGGAAACAGCGACCATACGGGTCACGATCGCTGACAAGCGGATGGTCGCGCAGGACATCTGCCTGTTCGAGCTGTGCCCGGTAAACGGCGTTGCGCTGGCGCCATTCACGCCCGGTGCGCATCTCGGCGTTCGGGTCCCAAATGGCGAGATGCGGAAATATTCGCTCTGCAACGACCCCGACGAGACCGACCACTATGTCATCGCCGTCAAGAAGGAGCTCGGCGGCCGGGGCGGGTCGATCAGCCTGATCGACGAGACCCAGGCCGGGGACGAGATCGAGATCACGTTCCCGAAGAACGACTTCGCGCTGAAGCCCGGTCCCTCGAGCTATATCTTCATCGCCGGCGGCATCGGCATCACGCCGATCCGCGCGATGATCAAGCATTTGATCGCGACGCGGGCGAAGCCGTTCAAGCTCTACTATTTCACGCGCTCACCCGAGATGATGGCCTTCCGCGACGAGTTCCTGAGCCCGGAATTCCGCGGCAAGGTGGTGATCCACCATGACGGCGGCGATCCGGAGAAGGCCTATGACCTCTGGCCGGTGCTGGAGGAGCCGAAGGGCGCCCATCTCTATTGCTGCGGGCCGCGCGGCCTGATGGAGGCGGTGCGCGACATGACCGGGCATTGGTCGTCGTCGGCGGTGCATTTCGAGGATTTCGGTGCGGCTAAGGCCCGGCCGGAAGACAGCACCCCCTTCACGGTCGCGCTGGCGAAAAGCGGCGAGCGCTTCGAGGTCCCGGTCGACAAGTCGATCCTCGAAGTCCTGCGCGAGGCCGGCAAGGTGCTGCCGTCCTCCTGCGAGAGCGGAACCTGCGGCACTTGCAGGACGCGGCTCGTCTCGGGCGAGCCCGAGCATCGCGATCTGGCGCTGGCGGAGCACGAGCGCGCCCGCAACATCATGATCTGCGTGTCACGAGCGAAATCCGCCGAACTCATGCTCGATCTCTAGGGGCTTGCCATGAACGAACCGCTCCGTCTCGGCGTCGTCGGCCTGGGCCGCGCCTTCATGCTGATGCTGCCGACGCTGGCGCATCATCCGCTCGTGCGGCTGGTCGCCGCCGCCGATCCGCGCGCGGAGGCGCGCCGGCAGTTCGAGAGCGATTTCTCGCGGCCTGATGCCCCGGCACGCAGCTATGACAGCGTCGAGCAGCTTTGCGACGACGAGGCGGTCGAGGCGCTCTACATCGCCTCGCCGCACCAATTCCATGTGGCCCATGTCCGGCTCGCGGCGGCCCGTAGCAAGCATGTCCTCGTCGAGAAGCCAATGGCCCTGACCCTCGCCGGTTGCCGGGCGATGATCGAGGCGGCGCAGGCCGGCGGCGTGCATCTCCTGGTCGGGCACAGCCATTCCTTCGACGCGCCTTATCTGAAGGCGGCGGAGCTGATTCGTTCGGGCTGTTTCGGCCGCGCGCGCATGATTACGGCGTCCAACCACACCGATTTCCTTTACCGGCCGCGCCGTCCGGAAGAGCTCGACACCGCGCAAGGGGGCGGCGTCGTGTTCAGCCAGGGTGCCCATCAGGTCGATATCGCCCGGCTGCTCGGGGGCGGGCAGGTTGCGACCGTGCGGGCCACCACCGGACGGTTCGATCCGGCACGCCCGACCGAGGGAGCTTACCAGGCGTTCCTCGTCTTCAAGGACGGGGCCAGCGCGATGCTGACCTATAGCGGCTATGGCCGCTACGACAGCGACGAGCAACTCGGCTGGATCGGCGAGATGGGCCAGCGGCGCGACCCTGAGAGCTATGGCAGCGCGCGGCGCGGGTTGGCGCAGGTCTCGACGCCGGAGGAGGAAACCGCGCTCAAGAACACCCGCACCTATGGCGTGGCGAAGAGCCCCGTCGCGGCGCCCGTGACAGCCGCGCATAATCACTTCGGGCCGATCACGGTCTGCTGCGAGCAGGCCGATCTGCGCCCCCTCGCTGAGGGCGTGATGGTCTATGCCGATGACAAACGTTGGCTCGAGCCGGTGCCGGCGCCAACCGTGCCGCGCGCCGAGGTGGTTGACGAGCTCCATGCCGCGGCGAAGGGCGGCATTCCGCCTCTGCATTCTGGCGCCTGGGGCATGGCGACACTTGAAGTCTGCCTCGCGATCCTCGAATCCGCGCGTAGGGGACGGGAGGTCATCCTTCGCCACCAGGTCGCAGCGGCTTGAGCCGATATCGCAAAGCTGGAGACGAGTTTGCCGACCGGTCGGCTCGGCCCGGGCGGATCCAGTTGGGCCCGGCCGCCAGTAACATCGTCCCGCCTGGCATGAAAAAGCTTGGCAGGAGAAGTCTTTTTGTCTTGGACCGGCCAGGCGGCGCACGGTCTAGTTCAGCCTACGCACAGCAGCCGCGCCGCCAGGGAATCCGCCATGCCGCTCATCCGCATCGAGCCTGTCGAGGACCACGCCACGGGTCGTTTCGCGATCGAGATCTATTATCCGGCCGATGCCGAGCGCCCGCTGGTCACCACGGCGCCCCGCTATAAGAGCGCCGCTGCGGCGGAGCAGGACACCATCGCGATCCTAGCCTCCACCGCGAACAATCCGGCTCCGGAAGAGCCGGCCAACCGACGCTAGGCTCTCGACCGGCGATTTTGGGAGGAACCGAACTATGTGCGCGTCAGATCATGGCGAACATCATCATCCAATCGCGGTCGACGTCGCCGATACGGCCGACGCCTCCGTCTCCCCATCGCAGGAGATGATCGAGGAGCTCGTCGCTGCCAATCACATCCTCTTCGACCAGGGCGTCGTCGACGCTTTCGGCCATATCAGCGTGCGCCACGACAAGCGCCCAGACCGTTTCCTGCTGGCCCGCAACATGGCGCCGAGCGGAGTCACGGCCGAGGACATCGTTGAATTTTCGCTCGACGGCCAGGCCGTGAACGCAGCCGGCCGCAGGGTTTATCTCGAGCGCTTCATCCACGCCGAGATCTTTCGCAGGCGTCCCGATGTGATGGCCGTGGTCCATAGCCACTCACATTCGATCGTGCCGCTCAGCGTCGTGAAGGGGGTGCGGCTAAGGGCGATGTTCCACATGGCCGGCTTCATCGGGCAGGGCGCGCCGGTTTTCGAGATCCGCGAAGCCGGTGGCGACGCAACCGACCTCCTGATCAGCAACAGCCACCTCGGCGGCTCCCTGGCCGAACATTTCGACGGCCACGACATCGTGCTTATGCGGGGTCATGGCTCGACGGTAGTGGGCGGCTCGATCAAGCAGGCGGTCTATCGCGCGGTCTATGCCGAACTTAATGCACGCTACCAGTTGCAGGCGATGCAGCTCGGCGAGGTAACCTATCTCACCGAGGGCGAAAGCCGCTCCTGCGTTGCGAATATCGAAGCGCAGGTTCATCGCCCCTGGGAGATGTGGCTGGAACAGGCGCGCGCCCGGCGAAGCTGAACGGTCTCGCTGGCATCAATCGTCCCAAGCGCCGAGGGTGGCCTCCATGCAGTTTCATCTGAATGGCTTTCGGGCCGGCGATCCGAACGTTTCCGAACGCCCTGAGGGCAACGAGCCCCCCCCGACCTTCGAAACCATGCCGGCGGAGGTCGATGTCCTCATCGTCGGCTGCGGGCCGGCCGGCCTGACGCTGGCGGCGCAACTTGCTGCTTTCCCCGATATCAAGACCCGGATCGTCGACCAGAAGAGCGGGCCCCTGGAACTCGGACAGGCCGACGGCATTGCATGCCGGACGATCGAGATGTTCCATGCCTTCGGCTTTTCCGAGCGGGTTCTCAAGGAAAGCTACTGGGTCAACGAGGTTTCGTTCTGGAAGCCCGACGCGGAGCGGCCGGAGAACATCATCCGCCATGGCCGGATCCAAGACGTCGAGGACGGACTCTCCGAATTTCCCCATGTGATCCTGAACCAGGCGCGGGTGCATGACTTCTTCCTGGACGTCATGCGCAAGGCGCCGACACGGCTGGAGCCGAGCTATTCGCGGCGTCTGGTTGATCTGCAGATCGATATAGGCAGCGCGGCCGAGTCGGGCGCGTCGCCGCATCGTGTGACGGTGCAACTGGAGCGTCTCGATCCTGGGCAGGAGGGCGAGATCGAGACCGTCCGGGCGCGCTACGTCGTCGGCTGCGATGGCGCCCGTAGCGCCGTGCGCAAAGCGATCGGGCGCGCCTTGCACGGCGATTCCGCCAATCAGGCCTGGGGTGTCATGGACGTGCTGGCCGTGACCGATTTCCCGGATGTGCGGTTGAAGACGTTGATCCAGTCGGCCGGCGAGGGTTCGATCCTGATCATCCCGCGCGAAGGCGGCTATCTGATCCGGATCTATGTCGAGCTCGACAAGCTCAGCGAAAATGAGCGGGTCGCGAACCGCAATTTCGGCGTCGAGCACCTGATCGCCGCGGCGCAACGTATCCTACATCCCTACGCGTTCGAGGTTCATGAGGTTGTCTGGTGGTCCGTCTATGAGATCGGGCAGCGCCTTTGCGACAAGTTCGATGATGTGCCGGCCGAAGAGGTGGAAGGCCGCCCGCCTTGCGTCTTCATCGCCGGCGATGCCTGCCATACCCACAGCCCGAAGGCGGGGCAGGGCATGAACGTCTCGATGCAGGACAGCTTCAACCTGGGCTGGAAACTCGCGGCCGTCCTTCAGAGGCGATCCGGGCCGGAACTGCTGCACAGCTATTCGTCCGAACGACGGGCGATCGCGCGGGAGCTGATCGATTTCGATCGTGAATGGGCGAAGATGCTCAGCGCGCCCTTGAAGTCATCGGCATCGGACAGCGAAGGTGTCGACCCGAAGGAGGTCCAGGCCTATTTCGTCAGACACGGGCGCTATACGGCCGGGACGGCAACCCGCTACGCTCCGTCATTGCTTACAGGCGAGCCGACGTATGCCGATCTGGCCCGGGGGCTGTCGATCGGCACCCGCTTCCATTCCGCGCCGGTGGTGCGTCTGGCCGATGCCAAGCCGGTCCAACTCGGTCATGTCGCGCTGGCCGATGGCCGATGGCGGCTCTACGCTTTCGCAGATCGGAGCGATCCGGCGACGCGGTCTTCGCGGTTGCGTGCGCTCTGTGACTTCCTGGCGAATTCGCCCTCGTCGCCGGTCCGGCGATCCCGGCGGGCCGGGGACGATGTCGACGCCGTCATAGATTTGCGTGCGATCGTCCAACAGGGGCATCGCGATCTCAAGCTGGAGGCGATGCCGGAGCTACTTCTGCCCCGGAAAGGGCGCTTAGGTCTGCGCGACTACGAGAAGATATTCTGTCCCGATCTCCACTCCTGCCAGGACATCTTCGACATGCGCGGCATCGACCGCGAGCGCGGCTGCCTTGTGATCGTGCGACCAGACCAATACATCGCCCATGTGCTGCCGCTGGATGCTTACGCGGCGCTGGCGGCTTATTTCGAAGGCGTCATTTCGGATGTCGAGCAGGTGAACTGAGTCAAGCGGGCATGGTTCTGCGCCAGCCGCGGCGCCGGAGCGCAAAGATCGCGAATGCCACCAGTTGCGCTGCGACAGTGACCTGAGACCCTGATCTTTCTCCAGATTTGAGTAGAGTCTGTCACTCACGGAGACGGACGATGCGCCTCGACGGTGCGCTACATGAGCACCCGGCCTGATCCGAGACCATTTGCTGGAGCGTCGGACGGTAGAGTTTCCGGCCTTCAATCACGGCGGCGGGCTGGGTGCTCCGCCGGGATTTTGCAGCAGGATCGGTGGCTTGTTGCCGATGGCCCCGTGCGGCCGATCCTCGTTGTAGTATCTGGGCCAAGCCTCCATCTTTTCGCCCGCATCCGCAAGGGTCAGGAACCAATGGGTGTTCAGGCACTCGCTGCGGAAGCGTCCGTTGAACGCCTCGATGAAGGCATTGTCCGTCGGCTTGCCTGGCCGCGAGAAGTCGAGCGTGACGCCCTTGGCATAGGCCCACAGGTCAAGATCGCGGCTGACGAACTCGGAGCCCTGATCGACCCGGATCGTCTTCGGATAGCCCAGTTTGGCGCAGACCCTTTCCAGCGTGGCGACGACGTCCTCGGCCCGGTAGCTGAAGCGCGGATCGACCGCCGGCGAGAAGCGCGAGAAGGTGTCGACCAGGGTCAGAACCCGGACCTTACGGCCCGTCGCCAACTGGTCATGGACAAAATCCATCGCCCAGACATCGTTCGGCCGCGTCGCCGGCGCGCGATCCTCGCGCAGCTTCGCCTTGACCCGACGCTTGGGCGTCTTGTTCCGAAGTTGCAAGCCTAACTCATTGTAGATCCTTCGAATCCGCTTCTGATTGACCTGCCAGCCCTCGCGCCGCAGGAGCACGTCGACACGGCGATAGCCATAGCGAATGCGCGTCTCGCAGATCGCCTTGATCCGGGCTGCCAAGGGGGCCTGATCGGGCCGGCACGACTTGTAGTGATAGCTGGACGTGTCGAACTCCAGGACCGCACAGGCCCGTCGGATCGATACCTGCCATTCGCCACACATCACGCCGACGAGCTCGCGCTTGCGACCAGGCCTCAGAGCTTTCGGCGAATGACGTCCTGCAGCATCTCGCGGTCCAGCGCGAGATCGGCGACCAGCTTGCGCAGCTTCAGGTTCTCGTCCTCAAGCTGCTTCAGCCGGCGCATCTCGGCCGGCAGCAGCCCCTCATACTTCTTCTTCCAGTTGAAATAGGTCGCCTGGCTGATCCCGGCTCGCCGGCAGATCTCCGCCACCGGAATCCCGTCCGCGCCCTGCTTCAGGATGAACGCCTTCTGGGCGTCCGAGAACTTCGAATCCTTCATCGTCTTCCGCTCCTCCCAGCCCATGGGAAACGACACGGAAAACTCTAACCCAAAGCGATCCAGTTTTAAGGGCTCAGATCATGGCCTTCACGTCCGCCAGATTCACGCTAAGGGCGACCTCACTCAGGCTGAATGCCGCAAGCGTAGCAGATGCACACCCTGACCAAATAACAGGGGGATCCTATGGCGGAGGTGATGAGGTCGGATGCGGGCGCGCCGTGTGCGGCCTATCCGCACCTGCCGGGCGACCGGGAAAATCGAGGCTCCGATCCGCGCTGCGCTGTCGAGGTTTTCAGTGACCTGAGGAATCGCGTTTCGCCTGGGCGACATGGGATGCCTTGCGAAGGCGTCCCCGTTCCGCCGGGCGGATCAGCGAATTCACCTCCTTGTCCGGAATGTCGTGCATGCCCCGATTGGCGTGCCGGGTGTTGAACGGGATGTTGTTCTGCTGCGCGTGCATCTTGAGTTCGAGCGCGCGCTGGGCGTTCTCGATCAGGCTATGGTTCTTCGCCATCTCGGCGCGACGCTGAATCTCGGCATTCAGTCGTTTCAGGGCAGCCGACAGCGTTGTTGCCTTCAGGCTCGACCCGGCATGTCCGCTGCTGGGCTCCGCACCTTTGGGAGGCGATTTGCCGCGCATCTCGCGCCGCTGCTGGTTGGCGTGGGATCGGGGACGAGGCCTCGCGCACGCTGAAGCGCTATCTGGCGGCGCGGCGCGTCGTCGACGTGGACGGGCCGAAGGGGACGGCTTACGCCGCCGTCGGGACCGGGCATACGCGCCCGATCGAGGCGCCGGGCGAGGGCATCCGCTCCCTGCTGCGCGAGGCGCAGCCGCTGGTCGAACTGCGCGTTCCCTTCACGCTGACGCGACAGGCGATCGACGATGTCGAGCGCGGCTCGGAGGATTCCGACTGGCAGCCGCTGAAGGATGCGGCCAGGACGATCGCCTTCGCCGAGGACCGTGCCGTCTTTGAAGGCTATGCCGCGGCCGGGATCGGCGGCATCCGCGCCGGCAGCAGCAATGCCGCGGTACCGCTGCCGGCTGATCTCGACGACTATCCGGAGGCGGTCGCCAGGGCGCTGAGCGACCTCAAGCTCGCCGGCTGCAACGGTCCCTATGCGCTGGTGCTGGGCGGCGAGGCCTATCGGGCGGCGAGCGGCGGCAACGAGGAGGGCTACCCGATCTTCCACCATCTCGAGCGCATCGTCGATGGCGGGGTGATCTGGGCGCCGGCGATCGAGGGCGGTTTCCTGCTCACCACCCGCGGCGGCGATTTCGCACTCGATATCGGCCAGGACCTCTCGATCGGTTATCTCAGCCACTCCGCGACCACGGTCGAGCTTTATCTCCAGGAGAGCTTCACCTTCCGCATGCTCACCTCGGAGGCCGCCGTCGCGCTGATGCCGCGCAGTCCGTGAACGGCGGGACGGAGCGTCGGGTCGCCAGCGCCTCGGTGCTGACCTTGCCGATCATGGCCTTCTCTTACGGGAAGGGCGGCAATACGGGAGGAAATCAATATGTCCGATGCAGGTCTTGTTCTCGCACGGTTGTTTCTGGGCATGCCGTTCGTCGTTTGGGGAATCCTGAAGCTGCGGGGCGGGGAGGCCAAGCTTGTTCCAGGCTTGCAAGCGCTTGGTTTACCCGATGCCGTGTTCTTCGCGTATCTGATCGGCTTCTGCGAACTTGTTGGGGGGCTCGCTGTCGTTCTTGGGTACCCGGTGCGCACCGCAAGCACATTGTTGGGTCTCTGGTGTCTCGTCACGGGCTATGACGCCCACAGGAACAATATCACCGAGGTTCTGAAGAACCTGACGATGGCGGGCGGCTTCTTTGCCTTGACCGTTGTTGGCGCAGGTTCGATGGCTCTTTTTGGAGGCGCTCCTACCGGCCTGTTCGCTTACTTGCCTTAGAACATAGGGCCGAAAATCAAATCGATGTTTCGAAGAGATCTGACGCCGAAACAAAGAGATAGGTCGTCGCTTTGCGTCTAGCAGGGCGTACAGACCCGGGCTGAGCGCCAATTCAACCTGGGCCTCTCCGTTTTCAGGATGGTGGCGTGCACGGGAGCCTCCACACCTTCGGCTGCAACTGGAACGGTGAATCGATCCAGCGCATCATCAACCCGCCAGTCGATTTCGTCGTCCAGCCGGGCGCGCCGTTTAGGCTTTCATCGACTCCCAACGTCCTCCTCCATCGCTGCGTCAAGGATTCCGTTGCCGTCAGCGGGCTCGTCCTGATGGAGACGCTGGTCCATCGCAGCCTCGGGCTCTATCGCGGCACGCTCGACCGCCTGATCACGCCGAGCCGCTTCTATCGTGACAAGCTGGCGCGGACGGATCTCGGCGCGCGCATCCGGTTCGATCAGCGACATCAGGCCTCGCTCGTTGGAACCAGGTGGAATGGGTTTGACGCAAATGCGCGGCGGCTGGACATCGTTATCCTTGTCATCGCGTGGCCCCAGTGCCGGATGGGGCAGGGAAGAGACCATCTCGGATCGAGAGGCTATTCCATTTACGCAATCTATGCGTGTAAAAAAGAGAGAATGGTAAAGATAGGACGGGCTGTCCCTGCGCTGCCGCGTAGATAGCGCAACCCGCGGTGAGGTCAGCCAAGATGACTGGGCCCTCGACAGGATGAGGCCCCCAAGCGACGGGCAGAGCCGTTCTTCACTCCCGGAATTCATGCACCATGCCGCCAGAACAGGCGCAGCGAGCGATATCGATCAGACGGTAGTGATGGGTTGCGACAATGACCTGAGAGGAGCTATGCGCCACAACCGGACATTCGACCCAGTCCCAAAAGCGGACCTTCAAGGCGCAGAGCATGCTTGAACGCCGCGAGGGGTCTGCCTTCGAGTTGATTTTTCAGTGCCGGTGCAGCCGCGTTTGTAGCCGGACCAGTGCGGTGGAGAGACGCTCGGCCTCGGCGTAGCGCGTTTCGGGATGAGGTGGCTTCTGTTCGCCGTCACCCAGCATGCCCTCGGCCGCAGACACCAAGCGCGTCATCGGGGTTGCCAGCCAGTTTGCTGCGAGCCAAAGCAAGGCGAGAGCAACCAGCGCCCCTCCACCGAGTGTCATCCAGAAATTGCGGACCAGCTCGCGCGTCGGAGCGAGAGCAGCGTCGATGTTCTGACGGATCAGGAGGGACCATCCGAAGCTCGGCAGATCGGCATAACCAATCGCCGGGACGACGACGGTTACGTAATCCTTGCCATCCGGCCAGCGTTCGTCGAGCACACTCGACGTCGTGCGGTTCGCAGCCTGGGCCGAACCGATCATTAGGGGCTTATCGGTTAGTTCCGGCGGCCCGATCAGGACGGTGCGATCACGGGACAGCAGCAGGACGTCGATGCCAGGAGCCTGAAAGCCTTGGAGACTGTCGATAATCCAGCTCCAATTGAGATGCGCCCCGACGACGCCACTCGGCGATTGGCCGGCCTTCTGAATGGGAGCGGATAGATCGATAAAGCGATAGGGCTCTGTCCGTGCCGGGAGCAGCTTCGCCAGCAATTGCGCTTCATGGACGTCGATCGCGGTCGGCCCGCTCAAGCCGCGGCGAAACCAGGGACGTTGCGCCACGCTTTCCCGTTCCAAGAGGCCGTTGGCGGCCGCGAGCACGGTTCCCTCGACATCGGCGACGCCAATCCACGAATAGCGATTGTCGAGCCGCGCGACCAGGTTGATGGCGGTGCGTGCCTCCGGCAGCGCCGATGGATCCAGGGTTTTGGCGAGCGCGTCGACCTCGCCCCATAGTTGATGCAGGCTCTTGGCGAGGAGATTGGCACTTAATTCGCCACGCCCCTTCAAGCGATCGACCAGCATCTGCTCGGCGCGCTTCTGCAAGGCGCCGGTATATGTGGAACCGGCGATGAGCGCTGGAACCAGCATCAGAATGCTGCCTCCGACGAATGCGATGGTGCGCAGGCTGAGACGGCTGCTCATCCGTTCCTCCGTCAACGTGTCAACGTGCGGGCCAGCTCGCGGATCATGAGCGCGATGTTGCCCTGATTGGTTCCAGGCGCAGCGCTGGCCGTATGAAGCCGCGCGATGATGCGGTCCCGCTGGTCGGCCGTGGGCGCAAAACCGACCCGATAGCCGTCTTGTGTCGGAGCGATGATGCGCGCCTCAATGTCCCCGATAATTGGCAGGCGCAGCCGCCCCGTCATGCCCGGCTCCAAATCGTTCAGCCCGCTGATGCGCGCGCCACCGACGCCAAGATTGACCAGCCAGCCGCGTTGTTCGCGCCCTGCCATTAGCAGGGTTACGGGCTCGACGATCTGGCGCTGCGGGCGGTTGGGCCGCGGCCGCTCGATGCAGGCGGCGATCGCGACCAGCAGGACGAAGAGGTTGTAGACCGTCCAGAACATGACGACAGCCATGCCGTCGCCTGCGGTGGCGGCGTGATTGAAAATAAAGTCCGAGGTCAGCGGCACGACCATGCCGCCGACGGTGAGCGCGAAGAGCAGCAGGAACGGCATCATCAGCGGCCATTGCACAACGACCTTCGTGCGATCGCCGCCCTTGGCAGTCACCGAGAATTTATGCGGCCCGGGCGTCAGCAGTCCGAGCGCGACCGCCCGCGTGATCGGCCAGGCGGCGACCAATTGGGCCACGTCGTTCAGGATAGCGATGAACAGGCCTTTCGACAGCCAGTTCAACACGATCATCACCGCCAGATAATAGGGCAGATAGTAGACGAGAATATCTGTGACCGAAGCGTTCACGACGGCGACGCCGCCCCACCAATAGAGCAGCGGGCAAATCAGGCTCGCCAACCTGAACGGGAAGGTGGTGCTCCAGTAGAGCAGAGAATCGAAGATGCTGAGGCGTTGTAGGAAACTCAGCCGGTTTTCGCCGAAGGGGCTGTAGACATTGCGCACGATCTGCATCATGCCCAGGCACCAACGACCACGCTGGACGATGTACTCCTGCAAACCCTCGGGAGCCAGGCCTTCGGTTAGGGGCTCGTTGAGGTAGACGGTGCGCCAGCCGTTCTCCGATAGGCGCAGGGTCAGCAGGAAATCTTCGGTGACGCTCTCCGTCGGAAAGCCCCCGATGATTTCTACGGCACGGACGCGCACCATCGACGAGGTTCCGCAACAGACCGCGATGCCCCACGCATCGCGCGATGGCTCGACATTATCGAAGAAATGGCGCTGCTCGTCGGGATAGGCCGAGCTAATCCCAAGATTGTGCTGGATCGGGTCCGGGTTGAAGAAGTGCTGCGGCGTCTGGACCAGGCCGACATCAGGCGCATGGAACAGCGCAAGCACGCGCTCGACGAAGTCGATATGCGGCACGAAATCAGCGTCGAGCACGGCAATGAAATCAGGCGCGTCCGGATCTCCGGCACGCAACTGCAAGGCATGGTTGATGTTACCGGCCTTGGCATGGGCGTTGTCGGGACGGATCAGATATTCGACGCCGTGATGCTCGCAAACCGCGCGCAGCCAGTCCCGCCGGCCGTCGTCGAGGATAAAGATCCGAAGGGCGGGATAGCCGAGCGCCTTGGCGCCAACGATGGTGCGCTCCAGCACCTCAAGCTGCTCGTTGTAGGTCGCTATGAAGATATCGACCTGTGGCGGTGGGCCAGGCTTCCACCAATCGCGATGACGGTCGGCCTCGAGGCTGCGCTCCTTGACCCGCGACAGGATGATGAAGGCGATGGTCGAGGACAGGACGGTAAGTGCTTCGAGGATCGCGAAGCCCCAGCTGAAGAATGCATCGGCCGTCCAGCCCAGCGGCGCGACCGTGTCGGTGAAGCGCCAAATTATGTAACGCCAAGCCAGGAACATGGTTGCACCGAGCAGAAGAGCCCGCCACTGCCACATTTTGGGATTGAGAAGCGGAAGAACGAGCAACCGCAGGCCGACCACCACCGCCGCTCCGGCAAGGGCAGACAGCCATGCAGGGAGCGTCAGCATCAGATACCGTAACGGGTCAGGAAGCGCCGCAGGGTGGCGATGGGGCCGTTCGAAAAGATGACGCGGCCGGTGCGGCCGATGGCGCAGGAGAGGTCAGACTGGTTCGAAAGTTCGGGCACGCTGACGGTGACGTCGAACCGTTCGAGATGCTCGGCGCTCGGTCCCACCGCAAGATTGGTATACAGCCCCGAGGCGCCAGAACCGCCGAGACGCGTCACCGTGCCCTCAAAGATGCGATCGTCGCCGAACAGCCGGAATTGGACCGGCGTACCAATGGACAGGTCATCATAGAGACTTTCGGTCACGCTGGCGGTGACGACGAGGCTGCGGCAGTCGACGAGCTTGACCAGATCCTGACCCCGGCGAGCATATTCGCCATCGTCGACTAGAAAGTCCCAAGCCATGCCGGCGACGCGGGCCGTCAGCACGGCTGAAGTCAGCTTGTTGAGCCTCAGACGCTCGGCACGGATTTGTTTCTCGAACCCCGCGATCCGGGCCTCGATCTGCTCTTGTTCGGAAGCAAGTTCGGCCAGCCGCAGGTCGAGTTCCCTGACACGCTGCGAGGAGAAGGGCGCGTCGTTGTAGGAGTCGCCGATGAAAACGCCGGTGCGGGCGGCAGCCAGTTCGGTGTTCAAATAGCTGCCACGCTGGCGGGCACTCTCAAGCTCTTGCTGCGCCACGTCCTGTGCGGCGCGGGCGCGTTCGAGATTGGCTGCGGTCTGTACGCCCCGATCGCTCAGGTCGTTGGCGCGCTTGAGGGTGCCATCGGCTTCGCGCAGGCGGGCCGCCGCGGCATCCTGATTGGCCTTCGCCTCGGCGATCCGCGCCTCGATCTGGCTGACGCGCCCTTTCTGGTAATTATCGAGCTGTGCGGCAAAGCCAGCGCGAGCATTGCTGATCGCTTCCTTTTGCGTGGCCACCCGCTTCAGCTCGATCTGCTGGTTGTCGCGGTCGCGCTCTAGATCGATAAGGCGTGCGGTGTCGAAGCGCTCATCCGTGATGTCGGCGACGAGTTCACCCGCATTCACGCGCGCGCCGATGCTCCGGACGGCAAGATTGACCTGTCCCTCGATCGGGGCGCGGATCACGTTGATGCGGGCATTCACCGTCGCGTCGGCCGAGGTTCCAGCGAAATGCTCGCCGATCAAGACGTAGAGGCCACCAACGAGCAGCAGCAGGCCGACGGCGATCCGAAAGATCTTCATGATCCCTATCCCGAACGCGTGTCGCGGACGGGCATTGGCGCGGACCGAGTCTTACCAAATCGTTACCAGACAAGAGTCCCCAGCTGCGGATGGATGTCCAAGCTTCTGGCGCCGCAAAAATCGAGGACTTACGAAACCATCAATGCACTTCGAATGCGCACATTGGTAGCTTGCGTCAGAAGCGGCCTCGGACGCACCGGCCGCCTGGAAACAAGGCGTTATCCGCCGGGCTGGGTTTCCACAGCTTTCGCTGTCGAGCGATCGGAGAGGACCAAAAACAGGCCAAACACCGAGGACCGCCATGGAAATCCAAGCTTACGCCGACGGCCTGGCCGATATGTTCTGCGCCTATCTCACTGCCCAGGGAAATTCTTCGCCGAAGGGTGGAGGCTAGCGCAGACCAGCAACTGCGATGCGCCGACAGCGGAACTTTGCTCATCGCCTGTAAGCGGACCTCTAGAACGCTGAAACGGCATGACCTCAAACGTCCCATGTCGGACCTTCAGCGGGTTCGCTGCGGAGCCAGGGTAACCTCAGAATCTGACGGCGAGGACGCCCTTGAAGGCGTGGTCCTGCGCGTCCTGGGCGAGCTGCCCGGTATAGGAGAGGCCGAGCGAGGCGCTCTGGCCGATGGCCAGGTCGAGCCCCGCCTCGAGCAGGGCGGCGTCCTTCGCGATCGGGACACCAGCGACCGAGAACGGTGTACTGCCGGCAAAGGCCAGCGTTGCGGTCGGGGTGACGTCTCCGAAGGCGTGGCGCCAGGCTAATCCGCCGCGCAGGGTCAGGCCCACGCCCCGCAGATCGAAGCTGGTCGCGGCACGCAGTCCAAGCGTGGAATATCCTACATTGGTGTCGCCGCCACGGCTTGAGAGCGCCGCGGCGCCGCTGGTCTCGCGGAAGCCATCGGTATGCAGGTTGACATAGGCCAGGCCGGCAAAGGGCTCGAACGCCACCCGGCCGAGATCGACCCGGTAGCCGAGCTCCCCAAAAACCTGGGCGGTGCCGGCATTGTAGTCGGCCTTGAGGCTATTGCCGAAACCGGCGAAGGCGACAGTGCGGCTGATCTCGACGTCGTGCCAGGTGTAGCTCGCGCCAGTGCGCAGGTTGAGCGCGCCCCATTGCCCGCCACCATAGAGGCCGAGATGGTAGTTGTCGCTCTCGCCCGAGGAGCGCCGGCCCTTCACATCGAACTCGGAGCGGCTGTAGCCGGCAATGACGCCGACGCGCAGGGTGTCGAACACCGCAGCATCGGCACCGATGAGGAAGCCGCCGGTCGAGCGCGTCAACTTGGCAGCGTTGCGGTCGCTGTCCGTTGTGCCCCAGGAGCCGTAGCCCTGGCCCCAGACCGCGAAGCGGTCGGACCTGAGCTCGGGCATCGGACCTTTCACGCTTGGGGCGAGATCGGCAGTGAAGCCGTAGTTCAACGTCGTCATGGGTTGCGCGCCGACCGCGCCGAAGGCCGAACGCAGTCGGTCGTTGACGGCGTTGCGCAGGAGCCAGCTCTCGTCGATCAGCGCCGTCTTCGCCGAGGCGTGAACCTCGCCGGAGAGCGAGTCGAAGGCGGCGCGCGCACCTGGCGCGTCGAGCATCAGCAGGCTGTTGTAGAGCGCCAGCGTGCCGCCGACCTGCAGCAGCGTGTCGAGAGCGCCAGCGGTGGCAAATTGGTTGCGCGTCTGCGCCACGGTCTCGAAAATCGCTGGCGGGGGTGTCGGCGTTGGGCCAGAGCCGGGAGGAGTGACCGGAGGCGTCCCCTTGACCGCGATGATGAGGTCGATCTGGTCCGGCTGCTGGTCGACGGAGAGGTCGAGGAAGGCCGAGCGCGAGACCGCACCGGGGGCGCTACCGGTGACACCGCCTGTCGCGGTGAGGATCGTGTAGCGCTCGCCGTTGACGTAGCTGGTCTGCGGATCAAGCGCGGTCACGCCGACCTGGCTGCCCGTGACGATGGCGCTTCCGGTCACGGCGATGCGGTCGGAGGTGCCGTTGCCGGCGATCTCGGCCTCGTAGGTCGAGCCCGGCGCCAGCGTCAGGTTGCCATTGACGTTGAGGGTGCCGATCGAGTTGCCCGGGGCAATGGTCGCCCCCGATTGGATCGTGGTGGAGCCGACCGTGCCGCTGCCGCCGAGCGCTGCGCCCGAGAGCACGGTGACGGCCGAGTTCTCGAACGAGGCATTCACCGAGAGCTTGCCGTCCTCAACCGTCGTCGCGCCGATCAGATTGCCGTCGCCGGTCAGATTGAGATTGCCTGCCCCGCGCTTGGTGAGGGTGCCGGTGCCGTTGATCGCCTGGGCGAAGGTTGCGTCGCCTGGCTGGTCGAAGACCAGCGCGGCGTTGTTGTGGATCGGACCGAGGCCGAAGCTCATCGCCGAGCCGATCAGCGTGCCGGCCTGGATCAGTGTGCCGCCATAGCTGTTGGTCCCGGTCAGGGTGAGCGAGCCGGCCCCCAGCTTCTGCACGTCGCCGCCGCCCGAGATGGTGCCGGCGAAAGTGATATCGTCCGAACGGTTGAAGGCGAGCGTGCGATTGTTGACGACGTTGCCGATGATCGAACCGCTCGTGCCGCCATTGCCGATCTGCAAGACGCCGCCGCTGATCGTCGTGCCACCCGTATAGGTGTTCGCCCCGGTCAGGATCTGCGTGCCAGCACCGAGCTTGGTCAGGCTGCCCGCCCCGGAGACGGTGCCGCCGAGTTCGAACTGCGTGCCTGCCGCCACGTCGAAGCCGCCGGGGCCGTCGAGCGCCACGGGACGAAACGAGGCGAAGCTGGCCGTGGTCGCGAGCGTGCCGCCGTTAAGGCTCAAGCCACCGGAGGCCGCCCCGAGATTGGCATTGGCAGAAATCTGCAGCACGCCGCCTTCGACCGCCGTGCCGCCGCTGTAGCTGTTGCTGCCAGAGAGCACGAGCCGGCCGTTGCCGGCCTTGGCGATGGCCGTGCCGCTGCCATCGGCAATCGTCGAGGCGATGTTGGCTATGACGCCGTTATCGACGTTGAATGTACCGGACGTGCCGCCCGCGGGCAGGATTGAAAGCGTCCCGCCGCTCAGCGCGTAGCCATTGGCCGAGAATTGCAGGGTGTCGAAACTCGCCGTGCCGGCAACGCTGACCGCGCCGCCGGCCGCGCCGGCGAAGACGCCGACCGAGCCGCCCCAGCCGGCATTGGAGCTGCCGGCGCTATTGGTCCAGTTGGTGCCGAAGGGAGCCCAGGTGCCGGCCCCGCCATTGACGGTGCCGTTGCCGATTGTGTTCGTGCCGTCCCAGAACTGCAGGGTCTGGCCGGTGCCGAACACGGCGAGGTTGACCTGTCCTGCCGTCGCCGTCTCGACCTGCGCGCTGGCGATGGTGAAACCGCTCCGGGTCGAGGTCACGCCTTGGCTGGCGAAGCTGCCCGCGAGCGTGCCGCCATAATCGAACAACCGATAATAGCCGGCGGCAGCCGCGCGGGCATCGAGGGTGCCGCCGAGCGTGAGATTGCCGGTGACCTCGACGAGGTCGTTGCCGGCGATGGGATCGCTGCCGCCGACCACGCCCGGCGAATTCAGCTCGAAGACCGAGGTCGAGCCGCCGTTCAGCGCAAGCGAGCCAACCGTCAGTGTGCCGGGGCTATGCCCCGCCGACAGGGTACCGTTGACGGTCACGGCACCGGCAA
The DNA here is from genome assembly GCF_050433265.1 of Allobosea sp. OAE752. Lineage (NCBI taxonomy): Bacteria > Pseudomonadati > Pseudomonadota > Alphaproteobacteria > Hyphomicrobiales > Alloboseaceae > Allobosea > Allobosea sp. OAE752. Next base: position 4,065 of record NZ_JBNPXO010000005.1, on the reverse strand, counting down.
TGCTGCCTGTGCCAGACAGCGTCGCACCGGCCGCCACGGTCAGCGCTCCCGGCCCGTTCAGCGCACCGTCGACACGCAGCTCACCGGCCGAGACCAGCGTCGTGCCACCATAGGTGCTGGTACCGGTCAGTGTCTGCCTGCCGGAGTACTGCTTGTTGATGCCACCGTCACCATCGATCGAACCAGCGAAAATCTGGTTCGTCACGTCGCCAAAGGTCAATCTGTTGAAGCCGAGCGCGATGGTGCTGCCGGCGACACCGGACAAGGAACCGATAGTCCGGTCACCGCCTGCGAGGCTGATGTCGAAAGTGGCACCGGCCCCGGCAAGCGAGACAGCGGAGATTGCAGACAGGCTGCCGCCCGCGCCGAGCGCCAGCGTGCCGGTATTGATCGTCGTCCCCCCGACATAGATGTTCGCACCGGTCAGCGTCTGCGTGCCCGCGCCCTGCTTGACGACGCCACCGGTGCCGCCGATCGAGCCACCGAAGGTAGCAGGCCCGTTATCGCCGAGGGTCAGCGTGTTGGCGCCGAGCGCGACGCTGGTGCCCGCAGCGCCTGTCAAAGCCCCGATCGTCTGGTTTGCACCCGATCCGCTGATGTCGAAAACCGCGCCCGCGCCGAACAGGTTGACACCGCTGGTCGCGGCAAGGCTACCGCCCGGCCCCAGCGCCAGGGTGCCGGCATTGATCAGGGTGCCGCCGGTGTAAGTATTGACCGCCGAAAGCGTCAGCGTGCCCGTGCCCTGCTTGACCAGGCCATCCGTGCCGGACAATGCGGGGGCGAGGCCGATATTGTACGCCTGCGTGTCGATCGTGCTGCTTCCCGAAAGACGCACATCGGTCGGCCCGAAGTTTGCGATAAAGTTGCTGTTGTCCCGCGTGGCCCGAAGCACCCCACCTTGGAGATTGAAGATGCCGGTTCCGTCGCTTTTCTGAACGCTGCCGGTTTCAAGCACGCCGCCCGCGCCGAGGTTCAGCGTGCCCGAGGCCCTTGCCGTCGAATCGCCCAGCACTAAGTTGGTGGTAACGACAGTGCCCCCGCTGTCGATGGTCAGTGCACCGGGGCCGTTGACGCCGACCCGGAGTTCGTTGTTCGTCCAGGTCGAACCCGAACCCGATACCGTGACGGCGCCAGAGGCGACGGTAGAGTTCACCAGAACGTAGCCGATCATGCTGTAACCGCTGGAGACCTTGCCGCCACCTTGAATGGTGAGTGTGCCGACGCCGCCAGCGCCGACATACAGGACACCGGCATTCGTCCAGGTCGAGCCCGGGCCGGACACCGTGACAGAGCCAACGCTTCCTACGCCGTAGCCGACCCCACCATTGAGGTTGGACGCCTTGCCGCCGTTCTGAATGGTGAGCGTACCATTACTGGTCTCGCTGCCGCCGACATAGAGGTTACCGCTATTCGTCCAGGTGGAGCCCGGACCGGACACCGTGACAGAGCCAACGCTTCCTACCCCGTAGCCGATTACGCCTTCGACGTTGGATAGCGTGCCGCCGTTCTGAATGACGAGATCGCCGGGATTGGACCAGCCAAAGGTCAAGTTGCCGAAAATCGTCACGGTGCTCGTATTGAGGAAAACGCCCATATCCGTGATGACTTGGGTGATGGCCGGCGTTGCGCCATCGATGACGTTCCCCCTCAGACTGATATCGTCAGCCCACCCACGCTCCGCCGGGACGAGCAGCAGGACGCCTGTGCTCGCCAAGGAAATCTTTTTGGATAGCCGTCTGCCTAGCGGGGCAGGGGGCATGATAGAACCAGTGCGGCGGACATGCTTCACATCGCTTTCCTGACGGCGAGCGCCATGCTGCCGAGCAACAGCGCGGTCCGCCCACCGCGCCGACTCGCACCAAGCCGCAATGCCGCTGCTCCAGCAGCTTCCCCTTTCCGAGACGAGGCGAGAACGGCAGACGGTGTCTCGGCGACAAGCGCAGATCTCACGAAATCCCCCTGGACGGCCACACAACCTGCAGGTGGACCTGCAGCGGTTTCCTCGTCGCGCCGCCGCTCGCGACCGCCGAGTGTGTTGCTAATATCTCAGGTGAATCGCGGCTCGCCCACTACCCGAACGGGTATGGCCCCGCGTCATGCGACGCAGAAGATGCAGGCTTTCACTTTAACGCATACCCCACCGATCGCCGTTAGAGCATGATCGCCAGACGCGCTCGCCTGGAGAACTGGGCGCGACGAGCCGAGGAACCATGGACGGCGACCTTAGAAACGAGATCATTGCTCTCTATGAAGCCCAGCCGGACCTGCTCAGCCTGCCCGGTCTTGTCTTCGCCAGTGTCGGCCGCCTGATCGACGCCGAGGTGGTGAGCTTTTCGGAGTTCCACCAACCAAGCCGGGACTTCCGTTCGATGATCTCCGTGGAGGACGATCCCGAGCGTCGCAGCCAGGCCATGCAGGCCTTCGCCCGCCACATGCATTCGCATCCGTTCTGGCAATATGATCCTGGCTTCTTCGGCGAGCGGGCTCTGCGTGAATCGGATTTCTTCTCGGAGGAGGAGTTCCTGGCGCTACCCATCGCCCGAGAGGTGTTCCTGCCGTCCGGTGCGCGCCACATCATGGCGGTCGTCCTGGCGCATGAGCACTACGTGGTAACCATCGCCGGCCACCGCGTCCTGGGTCGACCGCCCTTTGGGGACGAGGAGCGGGACAGGCTGGAAGCCTTCCGCGCGCATGTGCTGCGCAGCTATCGGCAGGCGCAGGAACGCACGCTCGCCAAACTCACGCCAGGCGAGCGGCTGCGGCTCGCCTTCCCCGAACTGACTCCCCGGCAGCTTGAGGTCGCGGCCTTGATCGCGTCGGGCAAGTCGAACGAGGAGATCGCGATCATTCTCGGTACGGGCATCAACGCGGTCAAAGCCCACATCAAGGCGATCTACGGCAAGGTCGACTCGGACAACCGCCGTGCGATGGCAGCCATCGCCCATACCGTGTCCCCATTCGCGAAGCTGCCGCCCCTCTGGAAGCTTGGTCTGGAAGCCTGGAGTGGCCGGGTAAGATAGCAAGAAGGCACGCCGTCGGAAGGCAAATACTCGGGACGGCGGCTAAAACTAAAGCTCTCCGCCCGTTGCCGTAATTCGACTGCCCGAAAGCGGACGATGTGGGCGTCAGCAATGGGCCAGTTCCGGTTATCCGGCTGCCGGCCTTCGCAGAGCGCCGGAAGCAGACATTTTAGCCTGACATGCACGAGTCAGTGATGAAGCTCGTCGTCTTCGACCTCCTCGACATCCGTCATTCGAGCCCCAGCGGAGGCGCTGTTAAATCGCTCGATGTCCCGTACGAAGGTTACGGCAGAAGCCCAAGCTGCTGATCGATCTTGCGCCGCATGCGCTGCCTCGTTTCTGAGACGTACCAAGAAGCCTGCCAAGACGTCCTCGATCGCGTCCCAATCGGCGTCGGCGAGCAATCGGTCGAGACAATCCGTTCCATGACGACGATGCGCAGCATCATACAGTCGGTCGATTGCTGACAGATAAGATCTTCGCGTCGAACGCGCGAGCGACCCTTTGAGGATATCGAGCCAAATCAACGCCCAGAATCTCGGGACACCAGAGCGTCGCACGCCGACGGTGCCTCTAAGACTTGGTGGGATGATCGCCGATCTCAGGGTCGCAGCAGGCATATCGGTAATCCCAATGCCTTTGCCATTGCTGTTGAATCTGTGAGACCGACGTCAGTTGCGCAATCGGCCAGTCTGGGTTTTTGCACATCATTTTGCGATCAGTGCTTTTTGAACCGCCAAGGCCGAATGCTGCGCAATCCTGACCAGCTGCGCATTCGGCCTCGGCTTGCGTCGCGCACGATATTCCCGCGAAACGGGCTGCTTCTGCAACACGCCAAATCGCTCGTTACCCGCAAGCGCCGTTGCGCAGAAAACGGCGGTTTGCGTGCAGAATGCAACACACTCCAAACCGCTTCTGAGTTCCATAATATGTCTTATGCGAATCATAGATGTAGGCCCCCGTTAGAAAGGTCACCGGTCTCCCCGTTAGAGATGTCACTCGTGCTGAGTGCTGGCTTGCTGGGAGCTTTGCGTGATGACGGTGG